>CAZHZL010000053.1:0-17480 GCA_964537245.1 uncultured Oscillospiraceae bacterium | reverse complement strand
TGAATCTATTGAAGGTTATCAAATTACAAAAGAGCAAAAGCTACGTATGAATACTATCCGTTCTCACTTAACCTACATAGAAAATTCTATCAAGTATCTTGATGATACTATTGACAGCATGGTTACACCTTACGAATCTCTCATTACTTTAATGTGTACTATTCCGGGAATTGACCGAAGAAGTGCCATTACTGTAATTTCTGAAATTGGTAATGATGTATCTCTTTTTGGCTCTTCAAAACGTCTTTGTTCTTGGGCAGGACTTACACCGGGAAGCAATGAATCAGCCGGTAAAAAGAAGTCTGTACGCATCAGCCGTGCAGGTGTCTATTTAAAACCTGCGTTGGTTGAAATTGCTCATAGTGCTGTTAAATCCACAAAAAGTCCTTATTACAAGAATAAATATGAAAAGCTTGTTAAACGTCGTGGTAAAAAACGAGCTATTATTGCTATTGCGAGAATGATTCTTACAGCTATTTACAATATGCTTTCAACAGGGGAAGTATGGAATCCCTGCGACCTTTTCAAAATTGATATGCCTGAGACTCTCAAAGCAAAACAAGAAGAAAAGGCTGTTAAGCAAGCTGTTAAATTCCTCGAAAAAAGAGGATATTCAGTCAGTTAGCTGTAACTGTTATGTCAGCCTTGCAAAAACTTTTTTTAATTGCAAGGTTTATTTGTCATGGAGATTTTTCTTTTTTTATTGTTTTTAATTCTTTCACGTTACTGCCTCCATTTGTAAATTAAAATTTCTAAAATAATATGCTATATTATATACCAAAAAATAAAAAAAGTCAATAACATATTTGAAAATTAATCCAGCAAAATATCGATAGCCTTCACATCCCGCTTGTCACTTCTGTTATATCTTCCCATAACCTGTCTGTAATTTGATGGTATAAACTTTTTTTCCTCAGTAGAAAAGCTGATTTTACACACTCCCCTGTTTTTTAAAGAATTATCCATATAAAAATTATATACGCTGTTAGGATAGGACAGAATATCGACGGTTTTTCCTGTTATTTTCTCTAACACAAGCTTGTTTTTATTAAAATCACTTATAATAGCAGCAGTGTTATTTATATCTGAAAAAATCTCAATAAGCTCCTCTAAATTATTCTGATGAATAGAATATGAATGATTACCAAGCTTGGCATATTCGGATTCACTAAGTATTTTTATCTGCAGTTCATTCATGTAATACGGCTTTCCAATCATTGAACCTATGATAAAAAAAGTTGCCTTCGCGCCATGCTTTTCCAAAACAGGCAATGCATAAATATAATCGCTTTCATAACCATCATCAAATGTCAGAACAGCAATGTTCTTATCAGGATATAAGCTTGCTGTTTTATCTATCTCATCAGGAAAAGAAAAAACATAATTATTATTTTTCAAATAAATTATATCTTCCTCAAACTCATTTGGAGAAATGCAATATGTATTTATGTGGTCAGGATTTTCAGATATCATATGATACATAACAACCATAATTTTTCGGGAATTTTTCAGATGTCTTTTTGTCAGAATATTAAGACCGTTTGCAGATACAGTATTTGTAAATAAAATAATCATAATAATAAATGCTATAATCTTTTTCATTTTTTGCCTCCGTTACTAAAAAAACAGAAGTCTCCCCAAAAAAAGAGGATAGACTTCTGTTTTTATTTATTACAGAATTAATCTACAAAATTTGTTCCGTTTGTATATCCTGTTGCATAACCGCCATAATTTGCGTCTATTCTGGAAATTGAGTCGATTTTAACATCGCCACCTCTGTTATCCTTAAGCCAAAGCTGTATTTCAGTAGGTGTAACCTTTACATATGCGTTTGCATATTCATCTGTTGTTCTATATACAGGTGTGCCTGTTTCTTCATCATAAGCCATTTTTCCGTCAAGATATTTAACTTCTATAATGTTATAAGGTTCGTCAACCTGTGAAAATACATATTTCCATTCAACCTTCGGTGAAGCCTTACTTATAGGTGCATTTGAAAAATCAGGATGTCCAAGATATCTGAAGATACGCGGTGTATCATTTCTTCCGTCAAATGTAAGTCCGTTGATGGTAAGATACTGATAATAATAATACGGCTCTTTCATTTCGTACTGAGGTGCTCCCCAGCTTATTCCAGGTTTGCCGTATATTACTATGTCGCCGTCCCAATACCAGTTGTCTGCTGCACCCTCGTCATATTTGTCGATGTAAACTTCAGCAACATTTTTTGTAGCAGGCTCACAGTAATATGTAGGACCTGTAACAGTCTTTGCAAGGATAAGTGTTCCAAGCTGCTCTGCTATCATATCATCAGTAACAACAAACTCACCGTTTTCATCTCTTCTGCTTAAGTTTGCAGGTGAAAAGAAGCTGTTTTCCGAATATACATTATTCTTGTCAAGCACTTTATAATCATATGTACCGAGATAACTGTACAGGCTTACTATTTCCTCACGGTCAGCAATATAATTACCTTTCAAATCATATGAACCTATACCGAAAGGAACAAATGATTCTTTTACAACAGCCTGTCTGTTTGTAGGAACAAAAACCTCTGTATCAGGGACATTCAATGCAGGATTACCAAAATCCCATTTCCAGCCTATTCCCGGAATATTTGTCTGCTGTCTCTGCCAGATTGTATGGTCACCGCAAAGCTCCCACATAAAATCGCGGTATCTGGTTTCCCACTGCGGATATAATCCGTCGTAGCGTGTAATTAACTGTGAGTTTCCTTCAAGATACAATCTTTCGTATCCGATATGCGGATATGAAAGCTCATAGCCTTCGTGCTTCCACTCAACATCTTCCTGTGCAATCGGAACTGATTTCTGATTGCTTGTCAGTTCTCCGTAAAGAACTTCATTTTGAATTTTGTAATAGTTCGGCGGTGTTGTAGTATCATAACCTGCATCAACCCACTCTGCCGATACAGAAAGTGAACTGAACGCAATTACTAAACATATTAAGCCTGAAACTAAGTTTTTTTTGCATTTCATAACGCAAAATTCCTCCTTTTTTCTTCATTGCATTCTGCAACGTTGGCTTAATTGTATCACATTATTTTTTATTTGTCAATACATTTTGTGTTATTTTTTAAAAAAATAATTCATTTTGTGCTTTAATGTTTATTTTACATTGATTTTGTGTATAATGTATATATTAATCACGAAAGGAGAGGAGAAAAATGTTCAAAGAGAGACTGAGAAACACAAGAGAAAGCCTTAATATTTCACAAACTCAAATGGCTAATATGCTTGGAATTGCAGTAACTACATACAGAAATTATGAAAACACCTCAAGAGAACCCAATTATGACATTTTAGTAAACATATCGAATACTCTTGGTGTAAGCATTGACTATCTTCTCGGAAATTATGACCCCTGTAATAATATGAACAGCATTATAACAAAGTGTTCAAAGCTGGGCGAAAAGTCTCAAAAAGAGCTTGACAGTTTTATTGACTATCTTATATATAAAGAAAAGAAAAAATAAGAACTTCACGAAATACTAACGCAATTAAAATTGCGAGTATTTCGGAGAACCTTTTTGTATTCACAATAATTAAAAAGCAGTATATGTGTTAAATTTTGCATATACTGCTTTTTTATATCATGCTTCAATATGATAAAGAAGCTTTTCAAGTGCCTTCTTTTCCAATCTTGAAACATATGAACGGGAAATTTTGAATTTTTTTGCAATTTCCCTTTGCGGTATCGCTTTACCGTTTTTAAGTCCGTAACGCAGAATTATTATCTCCTTTTCTCTGGGAGTAAGATATTCTATTGCTTCGTAAAGCTTTTTTTGGTTTATGTTTTTCATAACCTCAGAAAAAACATCACCGTTTTCGTCAGCCAGAACATCAATAAGAGATATTTCATTTCCTTCGCTGTCTTTGCCGATAGGCTCTTCCAAAGACACCTCGTTGACTAGCTTTTTTTCACTTCTTAAAACCATAAGTATTTCGTTTTCAATACATCTGACAGCGTATGTCGCAAAACGGATATTTTTATCGGAATTAAAGGTATTAACGGCTTTTATAAGTCCGATTGTGCCGATTGAAATCAAATCCTCTGACTCCTTGTTTTCCTTGGTATATTTTTTTGCCACATATGCAACAAGTCTTAAGTTTCTTTCTATAAGCGTATTTCTCGCTTCGCTGTCTCCCTCCTTATACTTTTTCATAAGCTCATCTTCTTCCTTTTTGGATAATGACGGCGGAAACGAATTCATCGAGCCGAAATATCCGAGCATAAAGAAAAAGTGCTTAATCATCGAAAAAATAAGCTGATACATAATTCTTCTCCCTTTCTTTATTATCTATAGCCGATTGTAAAACTCGGCTTGCGCCTCTTTTACAATCGAAATTAAAGCAAAGCTTCGGGGGTAAACCCTCGCACACGCTGCTCGGGAGCTCCCTGTGGTCGCTTTATCGGTGTTTTTTCGGCAAATGAATTGCCCAAAAAACAATTTTATGGTTATAACCTGTATTGCGATTGTATTTTACAATCGCCTATTTATTATCTGTATAATTTTATGCTTTTTTATTTCGTTTTTGCCTGACCACTCAGTTATTTTTTAAGGAAATTGCGACAAAATACGACAAACTGAAAATTTTCTCCATTTTATACGCAAAAAAAGTAAGTTCACAAAAAATACTCAAAAAACTGAAAAAATAAGTGAAAAATTTGTTGACAAATCAATTTTGAAGTGGTATAATTTTACTGAGTTTCAGATAATTTACAAAAGGAGTATGAAATTTATGAAAGAATTGACGGACTTGATTTACACTGAAATCAAAAAGCAGTACAAAAGTGTAAGGCAGTTTGCTATGGCTATGGGGATACCGCAGACAACAGTTGCAAGTGCTTTGAAAAATGGAATAAGCGGAACCTCATATGAAACTGTATTGAAAATCTGCAAAGCTCTGGACATCAAGGTTATTAATTACGACAATCATATAAAAATAACCGATGAAATGTTAGAAGACCTCATCAAATTAAACAGCTTAGATGGTTATGGACTCCATACTGTAAAAACTATTTTAAATATGGAATATGAAAGAAGCGGTAAAGATGATACTGCAACAAGAAACGCCGCAAGCGTAAGCAGATAATATAATTACATATACAATAAACCCACACCATTTAATTGGCATGGGTTTATTTTTAGTTTTTCACAAAATGCGACAAAAAATGTATGTACACAAGTTTCTTATTGTGTCTCCATTTCATAAAGAAGCCATGGTGAGCCATCTGATTCTTTACCAATATAGCACAAACATGTATATGTTTCATCTCGTTCAGAATTATTCCCAGCTCGCTTAATAACAAGCTCTGCACGATAAACAATTACTTCTTGCAACTCTTCTACAGTAGAAGTTGCTTCACTTACATCAATTTGTTCACTCGAAACTACGCTAACCTCATTTACAGAATAATAGTCAATGGTTTTTGCCTTCATTTTATTTGATAAAACTGCATCCATTTTTGAATATTTTTTTTCATTCCACGCATTAAAAAAATATTCAACTACCTGATCCGGTTTTAAGTTACACGCTTCATCTATATAATTATTTGGTTTGTACAGGCTGCTTTCAACTACAACTATAACAAATGTTATAACCGTTATCAACACTCCAATAACCTTGTACATTTCATTACCCCCCTATTTTGCAGGTGTCACTTGTTCCTTAAAATTTCTTTAGCTATTACGATACAATCATCAATATTCTTTTTAAAGATGTCTTTTCCAAAGCTATTAACAAAAAGAATATAAATATACTGTGCTAATGTATTAAAATCTGAATTGCTTACTTCACAATATTCAGCTATTTTTTTAATTTCCATTGAATATTCATCAAAAGGAACATGAGCTTCAAACAAATTAGCAGGATCCCAGTTATTTATCAATTTTTCAATATCCTTGTGAATCAAAATAAGCTCCTCCTAATTTTCAAAAATTACGATAACGCGGACGCATAGGTCCCTGTTACTACCGGTGTCCCTCAAATGTCACGCAAAGCGCATTGGACTAACCGTAGATTAATTTAGCTCGCCACAGGCAAATTTAGCGAAAATAGACTTTGTTGGTTCTATTTTATCACATATTGGAAATTTTTTCAATGCTTTTGCTCTAAAAAAAAATAGAACTACTTCTTCAACTTCTGAAAACATATTTGAAAAACAAATAACTTATATAAAAAAATATCTTTTGTCAAAATCGACAAAAGATATTTTTTATTACTCTATAACTTATCTCTGAACTCTTCCACTTCCGTCTCCGCCCATGAGCGCTTTAACCTCAGAAAGAGATACTCTGTTGAAATCGCCTATAACAGAATGTTTAAGACAGCTTGCCGCAACAGCGAACTCAAGCGCCTGAGAATCTGTATCGTAGTTGTTAAGACCGTAGATAAGACCGCCTGCAAAGCTATCGCCGCCGCCTACACGGTCGATAATATTTTTGATTTCATATTTCTTTGAAACATAAAATTCTTTTCTGTTATATATACAAGCTGACCAGTTATTATGGCTTGCTGATTTTGATTCGCGGAGTGTGATTGCAATTTTTGAAGCATTCGGATATGCTTCAAGAACATTTTTTGCAAGCTCCTCATATTTCTTTGTATCAAGCTCACCTGATTCAACTGACTGATTGTTTTCAATTCCCAAAGATTTCTGACAGTCTTCTTCGTTAGCAATTATAACATCAACATATTTTGTAAGCTCTCTCATTACTTCCTTAGCTTCTTTGCCGTATTTCCAGAGATTTTTTCTGTAATTAAGGTCACATGAAACAGTAAGCCCCATTTCTTTAGCTGTTTTAACAGCTATCATAGAAAGCTCAGCAGCAGATTCTGAAATAGCAGGAGTTATTCCTGTTATATGAAACCAGCTTGCACCATTGAAGGCTTTTTTAAAATCAACCTCGTCAGGCTTTGCAATGGAAATTGCACTGTAAGCTCTGTCGTATATAACCTTTGAAGGTCTCTGATTTGCGCCTGATTCAAGATAATAAATTCCAAAACGGCCGTTGTTGTATGTAATGTTAGATGTGTCAATACCAAAGCCTCTCAATTCCCTTATGCAAGCCTTTGAAATATCGTTATCAGGGAGAACAGTTACATAGCTTGTTTCCATACCGTAGTTTGCCAATGAAACACAAACATTTGCTTCTCCGCCTCCGAATGTTGCTTCAAGCGACGGTGACTGAAAAAATCTTTCCATGCCCGGTGATTTAAGTCTTAACATAATTTCGCCGAAAGTTACTACTTTTCCCATATCGTTTTTACCTCTCTTTTAAAATTTTAAATAATCTACTTTTATTATACTACAAGTAAAAACAAAATTCTCGTGGTTTTTTACCCTTTATTATGCAAATTTTGATTTGACATTATGGTCCTGTAATGTTATAATAAAATAAAAAAGGAAAAAGCAATGAAATGTAATATATGCCCCAGAGAATGTAATATAATAAGGAAAAACAATACAGGCTACTGCAATTCCTCCGATAAAATGAAAATTGCGCGTGCCGCCCTTCATTTTTGGGAAGAGCCATGCATATCGGGAGAAGAAGGCAGCGGAACTGTATTTTTTTGTGGCTGTAATTTAAGATGTGTATATTGTCAGAATATAAAAATAAGTCGCGGAGATTTTGGGAAATATGTGACAGAAGATGAGCTTTGCGATATATTTTTTTCATTGAAAAATCAAGGCGCAAACAACATAAATCTTGTAACACCCACACATTTTACACAAAATATTATAAAAACAATTGACAAAGCAAAAGAAAAAGGTATCGGTATTCCTATATTATATAACTCAAGCGGATATGAAAAAACCGAATCGTTAAAAAAACTTAAAAATAAAATCGACATCTATCTTCCCGACTTCAAATACTGGGATAACGAATATGCAAAAAGATATTCCAACTGCACCGATTACAGAGAATACGCGAAAAAAGCCGTTGAAGAAATGTTAAAGCAGGTTGGAAAGCCTGAGTTTGACAAAAGAGGAATAATGACAAAAGGCGTTATCGTAAGACACCTTGTTCTTCCCTATCTTGAAGAGGATTCAAAAAAAATTTTAAAATACTTATATAAAGAATACAAAGACGATATATTTATAAGCATAATGAATCAATATACGCCTCCAAAAGATATTGATATAGAAGAACTTAAATACCCTGTAAGAGATTATCAATACAGAGAAATTGTAGACTTCGCTGCAAATCTCGGAATAAAAAACGCATTTATACAAAGTGGTGACGCAATAGGCGAAAGCTTTATTCCGGAGTTTATGTGATATTCCGAAAAATACATTGCTTTTACAAGAGCTTTGAATGAGCTTTATATAATGGATTAATAAAAAAAGCATTTTCCTCCAATAATAATTCATGAAAACCGATATATGTATTTTTTTCAAATACAAATCATATAATAAAACATATTAAAACAACAAAATAATTTATGGAGGAATAAAAAATGTTTGTACTGAAGGTTTCAAAAAATTCCAATCCCGGCTCGGTAGCAGGAGCATTGTCAGGAGTGATAAGAGAAAGAGGCAATGCAGAATTACAAGCAATCGGTGCTGCTGCTGTAAATCAGGCAGTTAAGGCTGTTGCAATAGCTAGAGGTTTCTTAGCACCGGGTGGCTTTGATATTGTTTGTATTCCTGCTTTTTCCGAAATTGAAGTTCAAGGAGAAGAAAGAACTGCAATCAAGTTTTTGATAGAAACCAAATAATTTTATCAGTTAAAACGGGGCGTTGCAACACAACGCCCCTCAAAGACAATAAAAAGAATCTCATACTATACATTCAATTATCTCATTTTCAGTTATAATATAATCCATCGGAATATCGAACTCATCTGACGGAATTCTGCCACATATCTGAAAATCATAACAAAATCCGATTTTAACAGCAGAGGATTTTTCCAGCAGTCTGTCATAACAGCCTTTTCCGAAGCCTATTCTGCTTCCGCTTCTGTCAAAGGCAATCCCCGGCACAACAATAACATCAATTTCCGCTATATCTGCCACCTTCACATGACACGGCTCATACACAGAAAATGCACCTTTTGAAAACTCCGAATTTTCATCTGCAATACACGGAGTTATTTCCCCGCTGTTTTCATCTGTTACAGGAAAAACAACTTTTTTGCCGTCCGAAAAAGCTTTCTTTATTATATCGGAAGTATCGGTTTCATTACCAAGAGGCATATAAAGCATGACGCAGCTGCAATCTTTGTAGATTTCACTTGACAAAAATAATTCTGCGGCAGCTTTGCTTTTTACAGTAACCTCTTCTTTTTCCATCAAGAAACGCATTTTTTTATTTGCGTTTCTTATTTCGCTTTTCGACATCATCACTCTTACTCTTCAGAATATTCTGCAATATAAGGCAGATTGCGATAATACTCTCCGCAGTCAAGTCCGTAACCTATAACAAATTGGTCAGGAATTGTAAACAAAGAAATATCTGCTTTAAAATCAACAACTCTTCTGTCAGGCTTGTCAAGGAGTGTAACAACACGAAGTGACAACGGATTTCTCTCTTTTAAAAGCTTCACAATATCATTCAATGTTCTTCCCGTATCAATGATATCCTCAACAATTATAACATGATAGCCGCTTATATCCTGCTCCAAATCCATAGTAATCTGAACGATACCTGTTGAAACAGTACCTTTATAATAGCTTTTTGCGCACATAAAGCCAATTTCGCACGGAACTGTTATCGCGCGGCACAAATCAGACATAAAAACAAATGCGCCCTTTAAAATACTCACAAGAAGAATAGGTCTGCCATCATAAGTACTGCTTATCTGCTCCCCTGCCTTTTTTATTGCGATGTCTATTTCCTCTTTTGTAATAAGTATACGCTTTATCTTTTTATTATAATCTTCAGCCGAAAACAAATTCTGCATAATATAAATGCTCCTTTTAAAAATATTTTCCAATATTATACCATATATTTTCTTTTGTTTCAAGTTATTTCGACAGATTTTTTTATTTTTTATCTTATTTTTGCAATTTCAGCAAATTCCACTACAATTTCAGCCGTTGAATTTAAGCGGCGTGCAGCAATACGGCGATAAGCTTCTTTTCAGAGGCGGAATCAACGCACAGAGATGGAACGACCTTGAATATGTAACTGCTGAAATTCACGAAAAAGTTCCGATTATGAAAGAAAACGGCGGATTTATTTTTTCGTCAGACCATTCTATACCAAGCTCTGTATCCTTGGAAAATATGAAGCACATTGTTGCTGCTGCAAAAGAAGCGGGAAAATATTAATTTTTTAGGAAATATAAAAAAACAGTGAGCGTACTCATACACACTTTTTAGTATTTTTTTTCCATTCAGAAACAAATCTTCCGGGTGAAACACCGACATGCTGTTTAAATTGATTGCAAAAAGCATAGGTATCACAATAGCCAAGCTCTGCCGCTACCTCTTTAATTGGCATTTCTTTATCCAGAAGCATAGTTTTTGATTCGCTGATTCGTTGCTGTATTCGATATTGAGAAATGGAGCATCCGAAAATCTGTCGGAACTGTTTACGCATACTTTCATAGCTTATTGAACATTCGGCGGCAATTTTTTTCAACGAAGCTCCTTTTACCACACTGTAAAAGGACACCTTGGAGAGCACTTTTTCCCCCTGTATTTTATATAAAAAAGTGCAGGAAGTATCTTGCCATAGATTAAAATTTATTTTAACAAAAAACGAACTGTCCGCACTGAATCTCTTACAGGGCGGACAGCTTTATTTGAATTATTGTACTAAAGAAATAATTTTTTGTTGAGCTGATATAACTCCTCCTGTCACCCTTAAATCAAATTGAGCTTCTAAGTTTGTTATCGGAGTTTCAAATACAACATAGCCTGTTCTTGATATATTAGGGTTTAGTTCCTCCAATAAAAAACCGTCTCCGCCCTCATTTACATACAAACCAAGCGTTCCGTCAGATTCATAAGCTATATCGTTATCATCCTTTAATTCAAACATATCAGTATATATTGTTTTAGCTTCACTTCCTATGTTTTTTACAGTGACCTTAACAACGATATAATTATTTTCAGTTTCTTTTTTCAAGTATGGATTGCTTCCTAATGATTTTGTATCTGAAACCTCTAAAACTGTATATTCAAAATCTCCTACTGTAACAACATCACCTATTTTATAGATTTCTTCTTTTTCTTCCGTGTTATTCTGTTGTTCCGTCTCCTGTGTCATTACTGAACCATTTTTTGAATTTTCTACATTAGTTGTTTTGCTTTCATCGCTTCCACCTGATGATATTGCAATAATAAATACCGCTATAATCACCCAAAACCACCATTTTTTAAAAATCGGGCTGCTATTTTTTGCACCGCACTTAGGGCAGTTTTTTGCGGTTTTTGCAATCTGCTCTCCGCATGCCTTGCATTTTTTCATGTTCTTTTCCATTTTTTGTTCTCCTTTTCTTTTTTGAAACAAATTTTTGTTTATTCAAAGATATTATACATCAACTTTTGTTTACTGTCAAGATATTTTGACAAAATTTGTTTACTTTTTCGTTTTTAGTAAACAAATATAGTATAATAAAAAAAGAGGTGTTGAAATTGAAAACTATCGGTGAAAGATTAATATTTTTAATGGAAAACAAAGATATGAAGCAAAAAGAGCTTGCTGACAGGATAGGAATCTCCAAGCAAAGCTTATATAAATATACCCATGATTTATGCGAGCCAAGAGGTGAAATAATTGCAAAAATGGCAATTGTCCTCGAGACAAGTGCGGATTTTATCGTTGGATTAACAGAAGATTTTTCTTATAGCAGAAGCAATATTACAAAAGAAAGTGCTGTCCTATTCCCTAGTCCAAAAAATGTACTCGAAATTGAAAAAAAAGCACATAAGCTTAACATATTGATTAATAAGCTAAAAAAGCTTTCTTCCGAAAATTTTAACAAAATAGAAGAACGCATTGATTTTCTATTAGAAATGCAGGATAATTAAATAATTTATATAAAAAATTTCCGCTGAATTGATGCGACCCCAAAAAGTTAGACTTTTTGGGGTCGGTTCAGAATAAACGGAAATTTTTTTATATAATCTACAATTTTTCAATAACTGCTGTCATATCCGAAAGTGCCTTATCCATTTCATACACGAGCTTAAACTGTGTACGGCATCTATCTAAATTATGATGCTCTCTTTTTATTTTGAAATATGTATCTCCCTGAAGATAGTCTGTTAAAAATCTTATACCACATTCGTATGTAAGAAGAATTGCAGAATGAGGAAGAAGCTCTTTTTCCTTAGCTGTTATATCATCGCCAAGCTCTTCCAAAAATCCTTTTGCATATGCTTCAAAAAGAGAAATATCAAAATGCATTTTTGATAAATCGGTTTCGTCCTCTGCCGCAGTTGCTGCACCAAATCTTATAGAATCACCGAAATCATACAAAAGTGAACCGGGCATAACTGTGTCAAGGTCGATTACACAAATTGCCTTATCTGTATCTTTATCAAAAAGAACATTGTTTAATTTTGTGTCATTATGTGTAACGCGAAGCGGAATATCTGCTGTACCCAGCAAGCTTGTGACAACATCTGCATATTTTGACATTTCAAGTGCAAACTCAATTTCCTTTTCCACGCTTTTCTTTCTACCGCAAACATCATCTTCAATTGCCTTTTTTAACGCTTCAACTCTTTTTGGAGTATTATGGAAATCAGGAATAATCTCCACAAGCTTTGAAACATCAAAATCTGAAAGCTGCTTCTGAAATTTACCAAAAGCCTTCGCACAGCTGTAAAACTGCTCTTTTTTCTCAATACTCTGATATGTAACGGTGTCATCTATAAATCTGTACATACGGAAATATTTTCCGTCTTCTGTTTTGTAATAGCTTTTGCCGTCTCTTGTTTTTATTACGCTCAATGTTTCTCTTTCAACATCGCCGCCGTCTTTTTTAATCTTTTCTTTTAAAAACTCAGTAACATATTCTATATTATTCATAAGCCCGTCAACATCTGGAAATATAGAATCATTTATTCTCTGAAGGATATATTTCGGGGAATTTGTGTTTGTAACATATGTATCATTGATATGTCCGTCGCCGTAAGGTGACGCTTCTGACATTACATCAAATTTTGAAACTATTTCATTTAAGTTAATACTCATACAAAAAAATCCTTTCATATTTAATAACTTCATTATATATTCAAAACGCAAGAATGTATTTATCTTTTAAGTCCGAATGTTTGCACTATCAGCCAACACACTGTTATCAACTGCCTGCGCAAAACGGACTGTCTCCATGGCGTCCTTCGCATAAAAATCAGCACCGATTTTCTGAGCATAATCCTCTGTTAGAACTGCGCCTCCCACAACAATTTTACAAAACGGAGCTTTTTTCTTTAAAAGCTTAATCGTTTCCTCCATTGAAACAACGGTAGTTGTCATAAGTGCACTGAGCCCTGCAACAGGAGCATTCTTTTTGATAACAGTATCAACTATTATCTCAGGAGCAACATCTTTTCCCAAATCAACCACATCAAAATTATAGTTTTCCAAAAGCACTTTAACAATGTTTTTTCCTATATCGTGTATATCACCTTTTACAGTCGCAATAACAAAGGTACATTTTTTCGTGCTTCCGGTACTTTCATTTTTCATATTTTCTTTTATAATATCGAACGCTGATTTTGCCGCTTCTGCACTCATAAGAAGCTGCGGAAGAAATACCTTATTTTCCTCAAAGCCCTTACCTACCTCGTTAAGCGCGGGAATAATATACTCGTTTATTATATCAAGAGAATTCTTTTCTTTTATCAGCTCATATGATACCTGTGACGCTTTCTCCTTAAGTCCTTTTTTTATAGCTTCAAAAAGCGAGATTTTTTCGTCCGTGTAAGCCTTTTTTTCCTCTTTGATATCTGAAAAATAGCTTATATAGTCAGCACAGTTTTCGTCTGAATTATTAAGCGCACAGAAGCTGTAATATGTTTTCAGCATTTCTTCTGAATACGGATTCATTATTGCCGCGTCAAGACCGTTTGCAAGTGCAAGCGCAAAAAATGTCGATGTAAGAGCTTCTCGCGCAGGCATACCAAAGGAAATATTTGAAACACCGAGACTTGTTTTTCCGTTTAATCTCTCTTTTATAAGCCTTATTGTATCAAGCGTTACAAGTGCAGACTTACTGTCTGCGCTGACTGCCATAGCAAGAGGGTCAACAATTATATCCTTTTTATTTATTCCGTATTTCAAGGCTGTATCGTATATATTTTTCGCAATTTCAAATCTGCCCTCGCTCGTTTTTGGGATTGCGCTTTCACACAATGTAAGCGCAACAACGACGCCTCCGTATTTTTTTACAAGCGGAAAAATCTTTTCCATGCTTTCTTTTTTTCCGTTTACGGAATTTACCATAGGCTTACCGTTGTACACTCGCATTGCTCTTTCCATTGCCTCATAGTCGCCCGTATCAATCTGAAGCGGAAGATTTACAACCGCCTGTAATTCCTTTACTGCGCCTTCAAGCATAGCTTTTTCATCAATTTCGGGAAGTCCTACATTGACATCAAGAATATCAACATTTTTTTCCTGCTGATTTATTCCCTCGGAAAGAATATAATTCATATCGTTAGAAATGAGCGCTTCCTTGAATTTTTTCTTTCCCGTAGGATTTATTCTCTCGCCTATAAGAATCGGCTTTTTATCAAATATAACAGCGTGTGTATATGAAGAAACCATCGTTATATTTTTTTCTTTGGGAATTTTCGGTGTAATATCTGATACCGCCTGCTTCATTTTTTCTATATGAAGTGGTGTAGTACCGCAGCAACCGCCCAAAATTGTTGCGCCGATTTTTGCAATTTCTTTCATTTCTTCCGCGAAAGTATCTACCGAAATATCAAATACTGTTTTTCCGTTTTCAAGCCGTGGAAGGCCCGCATTAGGATTAACCATAACGGGAATTGAACTGTATTTCACAAGCTCACGAACGGTATTTCCCATCTTATCGGGTCCTAAGCTGCAGTTAAGACCAAGTGCGTCAACACCGAGTCCTTCAAGCATAGCAACCATTGCAGCAGGATTTGCTCCTGTCATAAGCTTCATGCTTTCATCATAAACATTGGTAACAAAAACAGGTAAATCTGAATTTTCCTTTGCCGCTAAAACTGCGGCTTTTGTTTCATAACTGTCGTTCATAGTTTCGATGAGAATAAGGTCAACTCCACATTCGCAGGCTGTTTTTATACTTTTTGAAAATACTTCTATTGCTTTCTCAAATTCAAAATCCCCGTAAGGCTTCAGAAGCTTCCCTGTCGGTCCTACATCAAAGGCAATATAAATTTCTCTGTCTGCATTTGCTTCTTTAACGGCTGTTTTTGCATTTTCTATTGCAGCTTTTATAACAGCAACACAAGTATCTTCATTCATTTTCAGAATATTTGCGCCGAAGGTATTTGTTGTAAGAACATCTGCCCCGCTTTTTATATATTCCTTATGAAGCTTTATGATATTTTCTTTATGCGTTATATTCCACATTTCAGGAAGCTCAGAGCTTTTAAGCCCCTGAGCTTGCAGTATTGTTCCTGTGCCTCCGTCAAAAAACACATAGCCGTTTTTTATCTTATCTGTTATTTTCATTTTACATTATCCTTTCCGAAACTGACATTTCAGATTATCGCACAATGCACATTTATTATTGCACTTTACTTTTTTTATATCTTTATTTCCGATACCAATAATCGCACATACAGATTTTGACGGCATCATCATAAAGCTGTCCGTCAGATATACCCCTGTATTTTTAGTTGCGTCAAGATATGAAAAAATATCCTTCTGACATTCAAACTGAAGGTCTCCGTAACCGGGGCTGAAGCGTGAAGTCAAAAAAAATCCTTCCGTCTGTTCTTTTATCATATTTTCTATGTAGTCGCAATAGCTTTCGATATATGAAGCGCCTGCCGCGTTTATCGACACAGCATAGGACATAGCAGAAACTGAATGTTTTTTTATCAGTATATCAAGCTGACTTCCCAAAGTTGCAGCCATAAAACAAGCATACTTACAATTCTTAAGATGTTCTTTTAAAGAAGATGAAGAAAGCTTGGTAAATCCAAAATCCACTGTATCGTCAAAAACATTTGATATTTCACAAAAACGCCATACCGCTTTAGGTCTTATAACTGAGCCAACCTCATTTTTTGCTTTTTCACAAAGAAGTCTCATTTCTTCATTATTAAAATCTCTGCAACCCATATATCCTAGTATTTCATCGACAGAAGTATCGGAAATACTGTCTGCGTTTTTAAATATGTTTTTCAAATCAATCATTTATATTTCTCTTTATTCCGAGTTTTTCTGATATTTCAAAAAGATGTTCAACATCTTTCTTAACAAGTTCCCCTTTAATATTTGGAGGCATATTTATAACAGCTACATTCTTTGTCTCAAAAATTATTCTGCATTTTTCCGCAGTTTCTTCAACATCTAAAACAGGTTTGTCATCATATATATTTGAATAAAACCAGCTAAAGCCTTCACGCGAGCATATTGTAAGCTCAAAATTCATATAATAGCTGTTATTCTGATATGTATAAATTTTAGGGTCATTCTTACTGCACATATATGGATCCCACAAACGAAAATCGCTCGGGTACATTCTTAAGGGGTCATTTTCCTGATAATTTTCAGGCAAATATCTTTCAGAAGGCATTCCTGTCTGATTATAGTCGTCGCCGACGGTATGATTAACGCCAATCTGACATGAAGGCTGTAAGGTTTTTACCAAATCATAAATCTCCTCAAGTCTCCATTCGCTTCTCGGCTTATCCCACGCACCATCAAGCCATAGCTCGACAATTTCACCATATCTTCCGTCCATAAGCTCTGTAAGCTGATTTTTCATATATTTTATATAATCATAAAAATCGCAGCTTTTATACAACTTTTCACTTCTGTCCCACAAAGAGTAATAAAGTCCAAGCTTAATACCATATTTTTTGCAGGCTTTTGCAACTTCTCCCACAACATCAGTCTTGTTACCGGAATTTTTTACGCAATAATCGGTATACTCAGTATTCCATAAGCAAAAACCGTCATGGTGTTTTGTAATCATAATAACATAGTTCATACCTGCTTCATATGCAGTACGGACCCATCCGTCCGCATCAATTTTTTCAGGCTTATAGGAAAGTGCAGGTATTGAGCCGTCAGACCATTCAACATTTCCGAATGTATTCACTCCAAAATGTATAAACATACCAAATTTTCTGTTTGACTGCTCTATCTGATATTTATTTGGCTCAGTTGCCGGAATTTGTCTAATCATAAAAATTCTCCTTTTAAACTGTTTCATTCATTCTAGAATCAGTGAACAATTTAGATGCCACTCTATTTTAGCAATTCTTCACCGATTATAATTATACTTTTATAGTATACCACAGGTGTTTGGAATTTTCAATGGATAT
>CAZHZL010000052.1:0-17657 GCA_964537245.1 uncultured Oscillospiraceae bacterium | reverse complement strand
AAACCTCAGAAACGAGTCTGTATGAATACGGGAACTCTTCTTTTGAAGGAATAACAGGGATAAGAGCTCTTTCAGCCAAAGCACCGTGACCGATTTCTCTTCTTCCCGGTCCTCTTGAAGGACGCGCTTCACCAACAGAATATGAAGGGAAGTTGTACTGGTGCATATATCTTTTGTTTTCTTCTTCATCAATACCGTCCAAGAACTGCTGTTCATTAATTGCACCCAAGGTTGCAACCGTAAGAACCTGTGTAAGACCTCTTGTGAATAAGCCTGTACCGTGTGTACGCGGCAAAATGCCAACCTCAGCGCTCAATTCTCTGATGTCTCCCATTCCTCTTCCGTCAACACGCTTGCCTTTTATAAGCCATTCTCTTACAATGCTTTTCTGAAGCTTGTACAAGCATTCACCAACCATAGCCATATCAGAATTTTCGTCTTGTGCGAAATACTCTGTCACTTCCTTACAAACTGCGCTCACATTAGCGTCTCTTGTAGGCTTGTAAGGCTCGTCCAAAGCTTCTTCCATTTTAGCCTTAGCCATATCTGAAATTTTATCAAACAAATCGTGGTCAACCTCGCATGAAGCGTATGAGAATTTCGGTTTGCCGATTTCAGCCTGTATGCTGTTTATAAATTCACACATTTTTTTGATTTCAACATGACCTGTTTTAATAGCTTCAAGCATTTTTGCTTCAGGTACCTGATTTGCGCCTGCTTCAATCATAACGATTTTTTCCAAAGTACCTGCAACTGTAAGGTCCAAATCTGAAACAGCTCTCTGCTCGCTTGTCGGATTTATAATAAGCTCACCGTCAACAAGACCTACGCTTACAGAAGCAACAGGACCGTTAAACGGAATATCAGAAATAGCAAGAGAAATTGCTGTTCCTAAAAATGCAGCAATCTGAGGGTCGTTGTCCTGTTCAACTGATAATACAGTTGCAACAACTACAACATCGTTTCTCAAATCCTTCGGGAAAAGCGGTCTTATAGGTCTGTCGATTACACGCGAAGCAAGGATAGCCTTATCGCTTGGTTTGCCCTCACGCTTTAAAAATCCGCCCGGGATTTTACCCACCGAATATAATTTTTCTTCGTAATCTACTGAAAGAGGGAAAAAGTCAATCCCGTCTCTTGGCTCTTTTGAAGCTGTAATATTAACCATTACAACAGTATCGCCGTAGCGAACTAAACAAGAACCGTTTGCAAGTGTAGCCATTTTACCTGTCTCAACAACGAGCGGTCTGCCGGCAAAAGTAGTTTCAAAAACTTTCATTTTGTTTCTCCTTTTTACTAATTTAATTTATCTAAAAAGGTATCGGGATATAGCATTTGAAAAGAAAGACACAAAATCATGTCCGCCTTTTCAACTGCTATCCCCATTTGACCTTTTCACACAAAACAACATAAAAGGCAAGCTGAATAATTTCATCAACCTGCCTAAAATATGCAAAATTACTTTCTCAAGCCTAACTTTTCAATAATTGCTCTGTATCTTTCGATATCAGTTTTTGTAAGATAAGCAAGAAGTCCTTTTCTCTGACCAACCATCTTGAGAAGACCTCTTCTTGAATGATGGTCGTTTTTGTTCGCTCTGAGGTGCTCGTTTAAGTGATTGATTCTTTCTGTTAAAAGAGCAATCTGAACTTCAGGTGAACCTGTGTCAGTCGGATGAATTTTGTAAGTGTCGATAATTTCCTGTTTTCTGTCTTTAAGCATTTTTTTAATCTCCTTTTTTATTTTATTGCTTGACTCCTGAGCAAAAGGTCAGAGATATGCTTCTTTTTTTGAAGCTTTATCCTTTCACTAAGCAGACAGCATTAGGATTATAACATAATTTTTCCCATTTGTAAATAGTTTTTATTAATTTTTTTAAAAAATTTCTATTTTTTTGATTTCAGTCTCTGGTCAAGCGCTTCATATATAATTATTCCTGCGCTTACGGAAGCGTTAAGTGAATTAACATGTCCCAAAATCGGAATACTGATAAGAGTATCACATTCCTTCACAGTATGCTCCGCCATTCCTTTTCCTTCAGAGCCGATAACTATTGCAAGCGGAACTGTAAGGTCAGGGTCCTTGTATGACATGTTAGCACCCGCGTCCGTTCCCAGAATAAGTATTCCCTGCTCCTTTAAATATCTTATCGTCTGATTGATATTTGTCACTCTTGCGATTTTCATATAGTTCACAGCGCCTGCCGAAGCCTTGTATGCACCGCTGTTTACTCCTGCGGCACGGCGTTTGGGAATAATAACTCCGTCACAGCCTGCACATTCGCATGACCTTATTATCGCACCCAAATTCTGTGTATCCTCGATACCGTCTAAGATAACTATAAACGGATTTCTTTGGTTTGCATATGCACTTTCCAATATTTCATCAACAGTAACATATGTTGTCATCGAAACAGAAGCAATAACTCCCTGGTGATTTTTTACATGGCTAAGATGGTCGAGTTTCCCCTTTTCAACTCTTGAAACAGGGATTTTTTTCTCGTTTGCCATTTTTACAATTTCGTATAAAATAGGATCCTTAAAGTGATTTTGCACATATATCTTATCAATCTCTCTGTCAGCCCTCAGCGCCTCAAGAACAGGATTTCTTCCCTCTATTTTATCTCTTAGATTTTCTTTATTTTCCATTTCTTTCACCTTTCAAATATTTTAAAAAAGACACGGAATACTAAAAACCGTGTCTTTCTTAAAAAATTAAAGTCTTTCTTTAACTTTAGCAGCTTTACCCACTCTTGAACGCAAGTAGAAGAGTTTAGCTCTTCTTACTTTACCGTGTCTTACAACTACAACCTTGTCGATTATAGGTGAGTTAACAGGGAAAGTTCTTTCAACGCCGATACCGTAAGATAATCTTCTAACAGTAAATGTAGCCTGAATTCCGCCGCCTTTTTTCTTGATTACTGTGCCTTCATACTTCTGTATTCTTTCTTTGGCACCTTCTTTTACTTTCACATAAACTTCAACAGTATCACCGATCTGTATTCTCGGCATGTCTGTTCTGATCTGTTCCTGTGTAATTGCTTCTAAAATTGTCATTTAGAATCCCCTTTCATTGACAAGCGTTCTTTACAGTTTTTTAAAAGATGTCTTCAGCTAAGAAAAACTCGTTCCAAGCTTCCTTCCGCAACGAAAGAATATTGCGGATGCGTCTTTGCTGTAAGAGGACCGCTCCTATTTCCAGTAATATATAATAACACATATCAAATAAAAAATCAAGTGTTTTTTTAAATTTTTTTCATTTTTTTCAAATTTTTTACTTTTTTTCGCCAAAATTCTTATCACACCTG
Organism: uncultured Oscillospiraceae bacterium; assembly: GCA_964537245.1. Taxonomy (GTDB): domain Bacteria; phylum Bacillota; class Clostridia; order UMGS1840; family UMGS1840; genus UMGS1840. The sequence goes on along the minus strand of CAZHZL010000052.1, from coordinate 14,350 downwards.
AAAATCACTTGCGGAGAATTTCGAGAAATCCGGCTTCCTTTGCCTTCTTACTTCTTTTTTCATTATATCAAATTCAAACTTACGGCATGAATGAGAAAATTCGTAAATATTCTTCTTTTTTTTGCAGATTATATGCTCGCCGTCAGCCATTCTGTTGCCGTATGCGCAGTAGCCGCAGGTGTCCTCCTGCCTTTTATCCCATAATTCCTGTTTGTTTCCCATATTTATTTTTTATTCCTTCCTATGTAATTTTGCAATAAAAAATCCTATTTTAGTTTCATCGGGCAAAATCTGAAGTATTCCGTCTGATTTTATTTCTCCGCTGTCCGATACCACAGAAAACGAAGAAAGCTCAAAGCTTTCGTTTTCAGCTAAAAATTCATTTACAAGCTTTTCGTTTTCATCCTTGTTTATTGTGCAGGTGGAATAAACGATTGTTCCGCCCCTTTTAACATATTTTGAAGCATTAAAAAGTATTTTTTTCTGAATTTCTATTAATTCATTCAAATCCTCATTATGCCATTTTATATCAGGCTTACCACCTATCACTCCCCAGCCAGAGCATGGCACATCGCAAAGAATTTTATCTGCGGTGTTTACATATTTTTCATTATATACAGTTGCGTCGAGCGCAAAAACCTCAGCATTTGTAACAGAAAGCCTTTCAAGATTTTTTTCTGTCAGCTCGGCTCTGTGCTCATAAAGCTCAAATGCCAATATTTTACCTTTGTTTTCCATAAGCTCCGCCATATATGCAGTTTTCCCACCGGGAGCGCAACACATATCAATAACTTTATCATTCGCTTTTGGCAAAAGCGCGTTTACGCTAAGACGCGAGGAAATACTCTGAATGGTATAATAACCTTCGTCATAAAGCTTTTTATCAATATTCCCCTTTAAAAAAAGAAAACCGTTTTTTTCATAAATATTTTCACTGTTTATAAGAGATAAAAACTCGTCCTTTGTGGTCTTTAAGTTATTCACTCTTATCGCAGTCGGCTTTTTTTCGTTGAGATTTTTAAGAATATTTTCAGTATCTTTTTTATACTGCTCTTTTATTTTTGAAAACATTTCGTCGGAAAAGGAATATTTCACTTCCCACGACATATTTTTTTCTTCCTCATCTTTGGTCTGCGCGCCTTTTCTTAAAAGCGCGTTTACAAAGCCTTTTGATTTGTATGAAGCTTTTTCGCACAGCTTAACACATTCGTTTATAACAGCAAAATCGGGAACGCTGTCCATAAAGTAAAGCTGATAAAAGCCCATACGAAGTATAACAAGCACAGGGAGGCTGATTTTTTTCAGCTTAATGCTTGAATATTTCTCTATTTTATAATCAAGAAATCTTTTATATCTGACAACACCGTAAACAAGCTCTGTTACAAAACCGTTATACATATCGCCGTTTTTCAGCTTATTTTTCAAAAGAAGATTTAAAAACGAGCCTTCTTTTTCATATTCACATAAAATATCAAAGCATATTTTTCTTTCATTAATCATCGCGTCTTCTTCCAAACACAAGAATAAGTCTTAATAAATTCATAAGAGATGTAAGCGCGGCGGCAACATAAGTGAGCGCGGCAGCACCCAGCACCTTTTTCACTCCCTTTTTCTCTTCCTCGCCAATAAGTCCCGAAGAATAAAGTATTGTTATCGCTCTGTTTGAAGCGTTGAACTCAACAGGCAAGGTAACAACCTGAAAAAGAACTACCGCGGCAAAAAGAACTATACCAACTGTAACAAGACCTTCAATCCCAAGAACTATTCCGAGAAGCGCAAGCGGAATTGAAGCTCTGGAGCCGATATTTGCAAGCGGAAGAACGCTGTTTCTTAATTTTATCGGCATATAATTAACGCTGTGCTGAACAGCGTGACCCGCTTCGTGAGCCGCAACGCCCATAGCGGCGATTGAAGGCGAATTATAAACACCCTCAGAAAGTCTTATCACATTTCCTCTCGGGTCATAGTGGTCTGTAAGATTTCCGCTTATATGCTCGATTTTAATATGCGAAAGACCGTTCTGGTCAAGTATTCTTCTTGCAGCGTCATAGCCTGTCATATGTCTTTGTGATATCTGTTTCTGATATTTTGAAAATGTCGAGGTTACCCTTGCCTGCGCCCACATTGACAGCAAAACAGCAGGCAGAACGAGAATAATATAATAAATATCTATTCCGTAAAACAACATTGTATTTCCTCCTATAACTCTTTGTTACCGTTATAAAAATCCCTTACAGACATTTTTTTCTTTCCCTGTGGCTGTAATTCGGTTATATTTATTATGCCACCTTTGCAGGAAATAAGCAGCTTATCTTTTGAAAATTCAATAATTTTTCCGTATTGTCCCTTATCCTCGTAAGAATAAATCTCAGCCTTATGGATTTTGTAGCTTCTGTCCTCAACCTTAAAGCTTGTTCCCGGAAACGGGTAAAATCCTCTTATTTTGTTATACACATCGATAACGCTCATTGAAAAATCAATTATTGTTTCCTCTTTTTTTATCGGTGGTGCATAAGTCATTTCATCATCATTCTGCGGTATAGGAGTAATTTTTTCTATATTTTCGATAGTATATTTAAGAGCGTCATAGCCTGCCACAGCAAGCTTATCATGAAGCGTTCCGCAGTTTTCGTCATCTGGTATTTCAACCTTATTTATATGAAGAATATCGCCTGTATCAAGCCCTTCGTTCATGAGCATGGTTGTAACTCCGCTTTCCTTTTCGCCCATCATAATTGCATATTGAATAGGCGCCGAGCCTCTGTATTTCGGCAAAATTGAAGCATGAACATTTATACAGCGGTATTTCGGATAATAAAGAACATAGTGAGGCAAAAGCTTACCATATGCAACCACAACAATCAAATCAGGATTTTCGTTTCTCAAGATTTCTCCGAAATTTTCTTCCTTTAAGTTTTCAGGCTGATAAACAGGGATATTATATTTTATCGCAGCTTCCTTAACAGCAGAAAACTTTACCTTCTGTCCTCTGTCCTTTTTAGCGTCAACCTTTGTGACAGCACAGCTTACATCATAGCCGTCCTCTACCAGCCTTTCAAGAACATATGCTGCAAAATCGGGCGTACCCATAAACATTATTTTCATTATTCCTTCACTTCTTCCTCGTCGTCTTCTTGAAATATTTCATAATCGCAGGTATCCTTTATTGTCTTACCTTCCAGGTGGTCATATTCGTGGCATACTGCTCTTGCCATTAAATCCTCAGCTTCCCACACAAACTCGTTGCCGTCCTTATCCAAAGCTTTAACGGCAACCTTCTGAGGTCTTTTCACAAAAAATTCTCTGCCGACGATACTGAGACACCCCTCAGCGCCCTCCTGCTCGCCCATCTTAGCAACAATTTCGGGATTTATAAATACCATATAAGGCTTTCCCTCCTCCAAGGTATTTATAACAAATATTCTTCTGAGCATACCAACCTGAGGACCTGCCAGACCAACTCCGCCTGACTTTTCCAAGGTTTCACACATATCCTCAATAAGCATTTTTGTTCTGTCTGTAATTTTATCAATAGGCTTACAAACCTTATGCATAATTTCATCTGTATCAGGGATAATATTTCTTATTGCCATTTTCATCTTCTCCTTTTTTATAATAAACGCAAGCCGTACATTTACAATCGGTACTATATGAAGTTCACAGGGTTTACATCAACGCTGACCGTAATATCCGACGGCGCTTTTTTCATAAGAAGCGATAACGCTTCAAAAAGTGATTTTTTTATCATTTCTGATTTTGTGCATTTTATCAGAATATGAAATCTGTATTTATCTCTTATTTTTCCGACCGTACACGGCGAAGGACCGTACATGGTCAGATAATTTTTTCTCTCGTTATGCTTGTCGACAGTAAATGTCATTATTTTTTTTATACTGTCTGCAAATTCAAAAATTTTCTTTTCGTCATCGCCTGTAAAAACGATATTCACCAAATCGCAGAAAGGCGGATATTTTACTTTTTTACGAAAAGCAATTTCGTTTTCATAAAACTTATCATAATCCTGAGTTTTTGAAGCCATGATAGCATAATGTTCAGGCTGATATGTCTGAACAACTGCATACCCCTGACTGTCGCCTCTGCCTGCCCTTCCGCACACCTGTGTTATAAGCGAAAAGGTTTTTTCGTTTCCGAAATACCCTCCCACAAAAAGAGTGCTGTCCGCAGCCACAACTCCAACCAATGAAACATCTTTAAAATCAAGCCCCTTTGCAATCATCTGAGTACCGATTAAAATTGCAGAATTTTCATTTTTAAATCGCTTCAGAAGTCTTTCGTGAGACATTTTTGTCGTAGTGGTATCGTTATCCATTCTTATTATTTTACTTTCGGGAAAAATGCGGTACAATTCCTCTTCGAGTCTTTGCGTACCTGTACCGAAATATTTTACCGATGACCTTTTGCAATCAGGGCATGAGGTCGGAACAGGCGTAAGCGCACCGCAATAGTGGCATTTCAGATTACCTTCGGTATTGTGATATGTGAGTGCAACATCACATTTTTTGCATTTCACAACATAACCGCAGTCACGACAGCTTACAAAGGTCGAATATCCTCTTCTGTTAAGAAGAAGGATTGCCTTTTTTTCGCTGTCCCGCACTTCTTCAAGCTTACTTACAAGCTCCTCCGATAAAACGCCGTGGTTTCCGCTTTTTAATTCTTCCTTCATATCAACAACGCTGACATACGGAAGCGGATTTTCGTTATATCTTTTATTCAAAAAAATAAGCGTTGACTCACCGTTTAAAGCTCTGTAATGATTTACAACAGACGGCGTTGCAGACGAAAGAATAAGCGTTCCTTTATTTTTTTTCATAAGATACTCAGCAACATCTCTCGCGTCATATCTCGGTGAATTTTCTGATTTATAGGTTGTTTCATGTTCCTCGTCAACAATAATCATCGAAAGGTTTGAAAACGGTGCAAATACTGCGCTTCTTGCGCCGACGGCAATTTTTACCTCGCCGTTTTTTATTTTGCGCCATTCTTCCTTTCTTTCGCTTACGCTTAACGCAGAATGTAACACCGCAACCTGTGAACCGAAGCGATTAAAAAACCGTTGTCTTATCTGTGGTGTAAGCGCAATTTCAGGAACTAGAATAATTGCGGTTTTATTTTCATTTATAATATATTCGCAAAGCTCCAGATAAACCTCTGTTTTTCCGCTTCCCGTAACGCCTTTTATCAAAAATTCGTGAAATTCTCCGTCTTTTCGCATATTTATCACAGTTTCGACGGCTTTTTTCTGTTCTTCGTTCAACTCAGGCTTTTTGTAATTTATTTTTTTCTCATCTTTAAAAACATCGCTTCTTACTTCGCGCTGTTCAACTTTAATTAAGCCTCTTTCGCAAAGCCCGTTTACGCTTGAACGGGTTGCGCCCGAAAAAGCAATGAGGTCGGTAACGGGAATTTCTCCGTATTCCTCAATTATCCGAAGAAGCCTGCACTGTGCTTTCGCTTTTTTCTGATATATCGCATAAAAGCTGTCAAGCTCGTTTTTTTCTGCTGTAAGTACAGCAACAGAAATTTTCGGAATTTCATGCGTATCGTTTTTTTCGGTAACGGTAATTATATTATTCTCCAAAAGTATGGCTATTTCTTTTTCCAAAACACTTTTCTTAAAAATTTTTTCCATAGCCTCGTAATCAGCTTTTTTGTTTTCTGATAAATATTTAAAAACCGCTAAATCCGAAAATTCTTCTTTTATGTCGGTAATATCGCAAAGAGAAACAATTTTTCTGAATTTTATTGAGCTTCCCGGCATAATCATAAGGTTTACGCAGTCATAAAGCGGAGCATAATATTTTTCGCTTATATATCTTGCAAGCTCAATATTTTTCGGAGTTACAAAGGATTCCTCCTTTGCAATTCCGATTATATACTTTAAAGGCATAGCATACTCATCATTTAAAATCCGAGTAACTACACCTTCTCTCTTTCTGTTTCCTTTTCCGAACGGAATTATAACCTTTGTACCAACATTAACGCTATTCTCAAATTCTTCGGGAATTTTATAGGAAAATTCCTTATCTGCAAGAAAATTAATGTTAGATACGCAAACCTCCGCACGCATTACGCGTCAATATTGTCAGTATCAAACTGAATTTTGGTGAAGCTGTCCTCCTGAACATTTTCAAGAGTTTCCTCTTCAGGAATTGAAACATTCACCTTTCCGTCTGCAATTTCTTTTACAGCAAGTGACACAGCGTTAGCTTCTGTCATCTTAACATTATCGTTATTATTGATTTCTCTTGCTCTTTTTGCAACTGCGATAACAAGCTCATATCTTGTGCCCACAGTTTCCTTAGTTGTAATTTTGTCGAGTAAGTTGCCAATGGCAGGTCTTAACATCATAATTTAAGTCATCCTTTCTGAAATTAACACTGTATGTTAGTATAAATTGTTTTCAAAATTTTCTCTTTTTAATTTTTCGCTTCTTAATATCGCAAAGATATCTTTCACAGCGTCTTCAACTGTATTATTTTGCACTACATAGTCATATTTTCCGATAACGGAAAATTCGTTTTTTGCTGCGGCAAGTCTTTTTTGTATCTGCTCCTCAGTTTCTGTATTTCTTCCGCGAAGTCTGTTTTCAAGCTCAGAAATACTCGGCGGAACTATAAAGGTAAGAACAGCGTCGGAAAAATTTTCCTTAACCTTGAGCGCCCCCTGCACCTCTATCTCCAGAATAACATCTTTGCCTGCTTCCAAAGCGTCCATAACAGGCTTTTTTGGAGTACCGTAATAGTTATCAACATACGAAGCCCACTCCAGAAGCTCGTTATTTTCAATCATTCTTTCAAACTCATCCTTGGATTTGAAAAAATATGTAACGCCCTCTGCGTCAATAGGTCTCGGAGCGCGTGTTGTTGCTGAAATTGAAAGATAAATATTGCCATTTGATTCTTCCACGCTTTTTGCCACAACAGTTCCCTTGCCTACTCCTGCAGGCCCCGAAACAATCATCAAAACACCTTTTTTATTTGTAGTCATTGTCCCCTCCGAAGTATTCTTTATTCCTGCGCGTCGTTCTCAGCTCTCTGGCAGATTGTGTCTGCCTGAAGTCCCGAAAGAACTATATGTCCGCTGTCTGTTACTATAACTGCTCTTGTTTTTCTTCCGCAGGAAGCGTCAACAAGTATACCTCTGTCCTTCGCGTCCTGAATCATTCTTCTTACAGGCGCAGAATCAGGATTCACAATGCTGACAACTCTTTCCATCGCAACTGCGTTGCCAAATCCTATATTCAAAAGCTTCATTTATATCACCTTTTCCTTACCATTATTATATTATATCTCACATTTCAGTCTTTGTCAACGATTTTTTTATTTTCAATCCTTATCACTCTGTCACAAATCTCAAAAGAAGCCGGTTTATGAGAAATAACAATACAGGATTTTTTCATTTCCTTTATATTGGAAAGCACCTTATACTCTGTTTTTTCGTCCAATGCAGATGTTGCCTCATCTAAAATAAGAAGCGGTGCGTCAAAATAAATCGCTCTTGCAATCGCAAGTCTCTGCACCTGTCCCTCGGAAAGCCCAAGTCCTTTTTCTCCGAGGACTGTATCAAAGCCTTCCGGAAGCTCGTTTATAAAATCATAAAGCTCTGCCATTTTTGTAGCATAGATTATCTTTTCTTCATCGACAGGTCTGTAAAAAGCAATGTTTTCCCTTATCGTTCCCGACAAAATCATATTTCCCTGTGGAACATATGAAGAAAAAGCGTTGTTTTTCACTTTTATATTTACACTGACGCTTCCCATATCGAGACTGTAAATCCCCATAATTATTTTTAGAAGCGTTGATTTACCTATACCCGATATACCGCCGATTGCAACGATTTCCCCTTTTTTCATAGAAAATTCAGCGTCTTCAAATATATTTTCCTTTCCGTCATAGGAAAAGCTCATATTTTTTATTTCAACTATAACATCGCTTTTTTCCTTTATTGGCGCAATTACATTTTCGCATTTATCATCTTCAAAATCGTAAAGCTCCTGAAGTCTTTCGGAAGAAGCAAGCATAGAGAAAAACTGCGGTATACATGAGGCAAGCTCTTTAAAAGGAGTCTGCACCTGCCCTACAAGCTGAACGATTGCAGTTAAAGTACCAACCGTCATTATTCCCTGCGCAACCTTATACGCACAGTATGAAAACGCAATATAATACCCTGCCGTAACACTTAAGTAAAACAACACATTCATTGCAATACTTATGTAGTTTCTTTTCATATTATACTTAAAATTCGCATTCTGAAATTCTCTTGATTTTTCAGTTACCTTGCCTGCGTTTTTATATGATTTCACAACAAGTATATTCTGAAGTGCTTCAAGCATAAACGACCTTGTTACACCGTCTGATTCCATACATTTTTTATGAAGAGATTTCATTTTTTTAGAATACAACCTTGTACATATCAGAACAACAGGCCCTAAAACAAGGCTGACATATGTAAGCGGTCTGTCAAGAGAAAACAATGCTATAAAAACAAAAATTATTCTCATAACAAGCGAAATAAAATTCGGAAGAATATTCATAATTCCTGTTACAACAACATTCGTATCGTTGTAAATTCTGTTAAGAAGCTCACCTGTGTGAAAGCCTGTTACATCTTTATAGCTTTTCCTTAGAAGAATATTAAAAATCCTTTCACGCATCTGTATATTGAATTTACATGTAGTTTCAACGCTCATAACAGTATAGTAAGACTGAAGCCCAAGCTGAAAAAACACAAGGAAAATAAGCTGTGCTATGCTCATATAAAAGCCTTCGGAAAATTCGCCCTTAACAGCAAAATCGAGAACTGTTTTTGACTGAAGCGCAAACTTTACACCGATACGGGAAATTGCAATTCCGATAACAATAAGCACACAAAGCTGAAGATATACGCTTTTTGCGTGATTGTGAAGCCATTTTATTACATTTTTTCCCGAAGCCTTCATAAAGCACTTTTTCCTTTCTGTTATTTTTTAAAAAATCTGTATATTTTAAATGCGCATTTCAAAATAATATGCCTTATCGGAAACAGATTAACCCATACAAATGCATACACCCGATAAAACAACTCGTCTGCGCTGTGGGATTTACCTTTTCTTACAAAGCCTGTAACCTTCGCGATTATCTGGTCTTTTCTTACGGGATATTCCTTTTTTGTTTCATTATCGCCCGCAATAACAAACGCGCCTTTTTTTTCCTTTAAAATACGGTGAAGAATATATCTGCCGTTATCCCTTTTATAAAAAACGATATCATATTTACCGGGATTTTTTGTTTTATCCAAAACGACAGTATCTATCCTGCTTTTAAAAAGAGGATACATACTGTCGCCTGTAACTGTTAAATTAACTTTTTTTCCTGATTTTATATTCTCCTCAATGAACGGACCAAGCTCATCCATATCACAGAGTCGTCTCTCAAAATTCATTTTCTTTTTTTATTTCCTTTTTTCTAACATATTGTTTTTTTCCAATGTTTCCAGAAAAGCATCAACATCTTCTTCTATAACGCTTTTTGGAGCGTCGTATTCAGCTTCCATTTTCTCTGTAAGCTCCTCTTTTGTTGCGCCATCGCTTAAAAGCTCCCACAAAAATGCACCTGTCTCATTTACGGTTATCATTGCATTAAGGTCAACAAACTCGTTTCCGACAGGAACTATTATATAACTGTCAGCAACAGGCTTTAATATAAATCCTTCTTTAATTTTCATTTTTCGATTTTTCCTTTCGTAATTATCTTCTAAAAAGTCTCTCTAAAAAACCGGGTTTATGGTAACCATAGTCAATTTCGTTCTTTTCTATTTCCATATTCATAAGTACAAGGTGTCCGTTTATACGCAGATATTCCGCGTAATCAGGACCAACCTTTTTTGAAAGATAGGAAAATCCTTCCGCCATTTTCGGAGGCCGTGTGTTAAGACTATGAGTATCTGTGCCTATAAGATGTATTTTCTTTGACTTAAGAAGCTTATTTGCATTTTTCTTATCGCCTCTGTCCAAAAAGGCAGGCGCATTAACCTGAAAATAAACTTCAAGCTTTTCGAGCTTTTTAAATTCTCTTTCATTCTGATAATATCTTTCAACATGAGCAATTATCGGAACTAAATTTTTTTGTGCAATAAGTGTATAAAGATAGTCAAACATACCGTCCTGCCAGGTCGAAAACGGCATTTCAATTAAAATATAGTCCGTTCCTTCTATGGCAAGCTTCTCTATATTTTCAACCTCGCTTAAATCGCAGTTAAAATTAACCTCAGCGCCCATGCGGAAATCTATATCTGTAATATTCTGCTTTTCAAGCTCCGCCTTTAACAAGCGGAAGCTTTCATCGCGTCTTTTTATAAAACTGTCAACCTTATCTTTCTCACTATACAGGTAGTGCGGCGTACATATTATTGTGGTAATTCCCTGATTTATACATTCCTTGACAAGTGCAACTGCTGTCTGAAGATCCTTCGCCCCGTCATCAAGAAACGGAAGAATGTGAGAATGAATATCTACATATCCGTTCATACTCGGTTCCTCCATTTTTTTGATTGCAAATTACACAACCAAAATTAACCTTATTTACTTTCTTTGCTTTTTGACGGCGTCTCGTAATAACCTCTGCCGTAGTAACCCTTACCGTAATAGCTTTTATAATAATTTTTGCTGTAATAGTTTCTTCTGTATCTCTTTGAGCCGTTGTAGTAATTACCCTGCGGGTCAACAGCGTCGTTAAGAACAAAGCCTATTGTTTTCATACCTGCAAAATTCATCTTATCCAGAGCCTCGGTTACAGACTTATGGTCTGTTATACCCTGTCTTACAACCAAAGCCGCACCGGAAATGATAGGTGAAAGAATAATAGCGTCAGACACCATATTTACAGGCGGTGTATCTATAATAATATACTTGTATGTCTTTTTAAGCTCGTCTATAAGCTCTTTCATTTCATCACTTCCAAGAAGCTCGCCCGGATTTGGAGGAATATGTCCGCTGGTCAGAACATCAAGATTTTCATAGCTTGTATGAAAAAGCGCTTCCTCAATTGTACAGAATCTTCTTAAAACATTTGTAAGACCAAGCTTTGTTGTTACTTTAAAAATCTTGTGTATTCTCGGTTTTCTCAAGTCACAGTCAACAAGTAACGTCTTAGCGCCTGTCTGGGCAAATGCAACCGCTAAGTTCGCGCAGTTTGTTGTTTTACCCTCCATCGGCCATGAGCTTGTAAGAAGAAGCACACTGCTTTCTTCTTCTGGAAGAGCGAACACAAGGTTTGTTCTTCCTGTCTTATAAGCTTCTCTCATTGCGAAATTACTTTCTTCGCCAACAAGTCTTACTGTTCTTTTTGCATGTCCGCTGTTCTGCGAATAATCATATGATGAAGAATATTCGTACGCAGCTTCTTTATCCTTTTTGGAAGGAAGAATTTTTGCAAAAAAGCTCTGTTTTTTTGTTTCTTTTTCAGGAGCATTTTCTTTAACATTCTGTGTCTGATTGTTTTTAGCCATTTTTGTTTTCCTCCTTCTTCTGAGTTTCTTTTGATTTCGGCTTAGAACCGTAGCCATAGCCGTAACCGTATGAATATCCGTATTTATAACTGCCGTAGCCTTTTTTGTAGCTGTAATATGATTTAGATGATTTTCCTCTTCCGTCAAGGTTAGGAATAACCGCTAAAACAGGAAGCTTATGCATATCGTTAAGGTCCTCTCTTCCTTTAACAGAAGTATTCATAAGCTCAAGTATAATTGAGAATGCACAGGCAAAAACAAGACCTAAAATTATACCGATAATTGTATTACCTGAAACATTCGGATAGCTGAAGGTTTCTGGAAGCTTAGCATTGTCCACGATTTCAACGGCACCTGCTTTAACAACACGTATAATTTCCTCAGGTGCAATCTGTGCGATTGTATCTGCAATTATCTTTGAATGTTCTTTATCGTGCGATGAAACAGAAACCTTAAAAACCTCAGTTTCATCAACAGATTCAGCGCTTATCATATTTTTAATCGCAGCCGAAGAATAGTTTATATTCTGTTCTGCTATCTGGTCTGATACCTTATCTAAAACATGGTTACTTTTTAAAATAACCATATAAGTATCAACAAGCTTCTGAGACAAAGCAAAATCGCTTGTTGTCATAGTCTGCTGCTGCGGATTCTGGTTATATACATACATTGTAACAGAGGAGGTATACCTCGGCTGCACAATAAAAGAAGAGTATGTATATGCAACTCCGCCGCCTAAGCACACAAGAAGCACAATAAGCCATAATCTTCTCAGTAATATATCTATAATATTATTGACTGTAAAAATTTTCTCCATTTTCGGTCTCCTTCTGTTATTTTATAACTGTATAATACATAATTGTACATAATAGTACATTATTGATTTTATCACTAAATCGTTAAGTTGTCAATATTTTTTTAGAAATATTTTTGTTTTTAAAGTATCAGCTTATATTTTTGAGCAAGCAAACCGCGGTCGCGCTTATTCCCTCACATCTTCCCTCAAAGCCAAGCTTTTCAGTAGTTGTCGCCTTAATACTTATATCGTTTATATCGCACAAAAGCGCATTTGCAATATTTTCACGCATTTTTAAAATATGAGGCATAAGCTTCGGCTTCTGGGCGCATATCGTCGAATCTAGATTTGAAATTTCATAGCCTTTTTCTTTTACTATGCGGTATACCTCTTTTAAAAGCACCATACTGTCAGCACCCTTGTATTTTTCATCATTGTCGGGAAAAAGCTGACCGATATCTCCAAGTGCAAGCGCGCCTAAAAGTGCGTCCATTATTGCATGCAAAAGAACATCTGCGTCGCTGTGTCCCAAAAGTCCTGTTTCATTATCTATCTCGACTCCGCCGAGTATAAGCTTTCTTTCTTTAACAAGCTTATGAACATCGTATCCGTAACCAATTCTCATTTAAAAGGCTCCTATCTTTTTTTCTTTCCGAGATGTACTTTAAATTTAATATTTTTTAGCATTTTAATGATACCTGAATGACGATAATCCATATACATCGTCATAATCTGAATATCCTCAGGCGTTGTTATTTTTATGTTTTTATAACTGCCCTCGGTTATATGTACCTTATATCCCAGCTTTTCCACTTGCGCGCAATCATCTGTAAAATCAGAATCAAAATTCTCATATGCTTTCTTTATTATATCGTATTTAAAGCATTGCGGCGTCTGAATTACAGACAGCTTATTTCTGTCAAGTGTTTCTGATATCACGCCGTTTTCAGTAATTTTTATAGTGTCCTTCGGTGCTACGCCAAGCGTGCTTGCGCCATACAAAAAAGCGTCTTCAATACACTTGTCAATACATTCCTTCGTTACCATTGGTCTTACTCCGTCATGTATTGCAACAATATCGCAATCGTTTACAAACATAAGTCCGTTCTTTACCGATTGACTTCTTGTTTCCCCGCCTGCAACAACCTTCTCAACCTTACAAAGTCCGTATTCCTTAACTGCTTTTTTAACAAAGCTGACATCGTCTTTTCCTGTTACAATGATAATTCCGTCAATATAATCGCTTTTTGAAACAGCTTTAACGGTTGTCACAATAATAAGCTCTCCGTTTACGCTCATAAACTGTTTTTTCACATTTGAGCCCATACGGAGACCTTTTCCGCCCGCAACAATAACCGCTTTACATTTTATATTTCTATCCATCTTCAAAATCTCTTCCTTCTGTATTTTCAAGCTTCAGCTATTTCTTCCTCAAGCTGTCTGAGAAGTTTGAATATTTCCCTTTCCTCCGCCTTGCGCCCTATATTTATGCAATAAGTAATTACAGGCGCAAAAAAAAGCATACATAAAAGCACCGTTATTGCAATATGCGCACTTTTCGGAAAAACATAGATACTGAGAAAAACAGAAAGTATCAGAAAAAGATACAATGCAAGAAGCATTTCCGACAATAAAGAAAACACAAATCTCCCCACTATTCTTGTCTCGTTACCTGTTGAATAAATTTTCCCTCTGAACTGCGGAAAAAGAATATGCTGCAGCATACTTGTTTTCTTTTGGAGTATTATAACATCATTGTCCTTCAGCTTCATTCCTATATATTTCGAAAAATGGGCTCTGTTCATAGCCACCGTATACTTACTCAAATAGTAAATAAGCTCACGGTAATCCGCTTTATATATAAATTCTTCCATTGGTACTGCTCCTTAAAAAAACCAACGATTATCAGCTTAGAAAATCTGACCTCATAACAGTATAACAGATTTATTTTTTCTTGTCAAGAGTGGGCACATAAAAACATGCTACAAAAATGTAGAATTGTCAATGATGGGTGACACTTTTATTTAAAAAATAAAAAGATGCACT
>CAZHZL010000051.1:0-18041 GCA_964537245.1 uncultured Oscillospiraceae bacterium | reverse complement strand
CATTATGTTATTCGGTTTTCAAGATTCAATTCAGTCGCCGACTTCGTGCGACAGCCTGACCATTTTATCACAAAATTTTATGTTTGTCAAGCTTTTTTACAAATTTTTTAATTTTTTTATTTGAATATATTTTTTTAAAAATTTTTTCCAAAAACTATTGACAAACTTTTTATGATATGCTATATTGAAACTGTGCTAAGTGTATTAATACAGTTGACAGAGAGGTGGTTTTATGATTAAGCTCGACTACAAAAGCGGGCATCCTATCCATGAGCAGATCACTCAAGGGTTAAAAGAGCTGGTTATAAGCGGTGTACTGACGCCTGACGAGAAGCTTCCGTCAGTAAGAGAATTATCGGTAAGCTTAACCGTAAATCCAAACACCGTACAGCGTGCTTATAAGACATTGGAAAATGAAGGAATTATTTACAGCGTGCCGGGCAAAGGAAACTTTATCGCTAAAATTCCCGAAATAAGCACAAAACAGCTGGAGTCTCTTTACAGTATTCTTAAAGATACAGTAAAAGAGCTCGCCTTTTACGGAGAGGATAAGGAAAAAATCGACAGCATTGTTGAAAAAATTTATAACGAAAGGAATGAATAGCTGATGATTAAAGCAAAAGGTATAATTAAAAAATTCGGGGACTTCAAAGCGCTTGACGATTTTTGTATAAATGTACAAAAAGGCAGTATATACGGTCTTATAGGTCCGAATGGCGCCGGAAAAACAACTATAATAAATCATCTGACAGGTGTTTACAGACAGGATAGCGGAGAAATACTTATTGATAACGAGCCTGTGTGGGAAAACAGCAGTTTAAAACAAAAACTACTCTGTATAAATGATGATTGGTACTATTACGGAAGCTTTACCGTCAAGGAAATGGCAAGGTTTTATGAAAGCGTATATAAAAATTTTAACAGAGAAAGATATTTAAAGCTTGGGGAAATTTTAAAAATTGAAGAAAACAGGCAGATAAGAAGGCTGTCTAAGGGAATGAAAAAGCAGGTTGCATTCAGACTTGTGCTTTCGTGTATGCCCGATATTCTTATTCTTGATGAGCCTCTTGACGGACTTGACCCTGTTATGAGGAAACAAATAATGAATATTATCATTTCTGATGTTGCCGAAAGAGAAATGACAGTTCTTGTTTCTTCACACAACCTAAGAGAGCTTGAGGATTTATGCGACCATGTCGGAATCATACATAAAGGTAAAATGGTTATAGAAAAACCGCTTGATGACCTTAAGGGAAATATACAGAAGCTTCAGCTTGTATTCAAAAACGACTGTATGGATGAAATAAAAGAAAAGCTTGATGTGCTTCATGTTTCAAAAACTGGCTCGGTATATACAGCTATAATCAGAGGAAATATCGAGGGAATCGAAGAAAAAATCAAGGCTTACAATCCTTTTGTATTTGATATTGTAAGTCTTACACTTGAAGAAGTATTTATTTATGAGTTGGGAGGTTTGGGCTATGACTTCGAAAACATCATTGTTTGATAAGGGCATTTTCAAAAATACTTTAAAGCGCTTCAAATGGGGCGGACTGCTTTACTTTATAATACTGTTTTTCAGCGTACCTTTCGTCGTTATGGTACAGGAGTATGACCACTATGACAACGATTACTTTATCCGCAACATCGCAAACAAGCTTATCTTAAGAGACGGATATTTTACTATTCCGCTTCTTCTTACAATAGCAGTTCCGACGATTGTGGCAGCGCTTGCATTCAGATTTGTACATTCGCAAAAGCAAGGAATCGCAACACACGCACTTCCTGTTACAAGAAAGCAGAACTACATCTCGACAATTCTTGCTTCGTTTACGCTTATGGTACTTCCTGTTGTTTTAAACGGAATAATCCTTCTTTTGATGAGCTTTTTCGGTTACGGTAAACTGTTTTCACCATCAACTGTTGCATACTGGATTTTCGTCAATCTCACTATAATTTTTATAATGTTTTCGGTTGCTGTTTTTTCATCTGTTCTGACAGGAAACACCGCGGCGCATATTGTAATAAATGCATTTATACATGCTATACTTCCGCTTATTGCACTCACAATAGCACTTATATGTGATATTTTCCTTTATGGCTTTGTGAGAAGCGACAGCTTTATTGCTGAAAAGCTTCTGGAATACACGCCTATCGTTAATATATTTATAAAAGCATATGACGGTCTTAGTGAGTATACATTCTTTAAAAATACAGAAATATGGATTTTTATCATTATAGCAATCATATTCTATGCATTAGCATATATACTTTACAAAAACAGAAAAATCGAGTCCTGCGGTGAGGTTGCAGCGTTTGAAATTTTCAAGCCGATTTTGAAGTACGGAATATCGACGGCAGCTGCAATAGTTACTTTTGCAATAATGCATTCGATTGAGCTTACATTAATACCTACCGTTACTATTGTGGGAACCATTACTGCGATATTTTATTTCGCACTTGAAATGCTTTTCCAAAAAAGCTTTAAGGTATTTAAAAAATACAAGGGATATATTGTGCTTGCAGGAGCACTTGCGGTTGTTACACTATTTTTCGCATACACAAGCATTTTTGGCTATGAAACAAGAATTCCATCAAAAACAGATATTGCAAGTGTCACCTTATATGAAGGCTATAACGGTCACGAGCCTTATATTTCGGACGGCGGTGCAATAAATGACATACTGGAAGCACACAATGCTATTCTTTCCGATATTCCAATAACAAACAGGGACTACGAGGAAGGTCTGAGGAGCGTTTATCTTGCCTATAAGCTTCAGAACGGAAAAGCTTTGGAACGAAGATATATGGTAAGTGAAGCTGATATGAATAAAATGTTATCAAAAATGTATGAATATGAAGATTATAAATATAAGCTTACAGGTATTGATAATATTAATATAGAAAATGTGGTATATCTTAATCTCGTTTCACGCACAGGAAATTTCGGACTTTCAGAAACGATTTACGATGATGCAAGCGCGCTTATGGCAGCAATAAAGAAGGATATTTCCGAGCTTTCATACAACGAAATTGAAAAATACGATGGAAAAACATATTATTCCGTTGAATTTTCACACAATATAGTTGATAACGAAAAATCAAAGGTATTTAAAAATATAGAATACGATAATTATTCAAATAATGTAAATCCTGAACATATAGTGGAGTTTTTCCAGCTTAATATCAATCCTAACTTCAAAAATGCAATTAAGCTTCTTGAAGAAAAGGGGTATATTGAAAAAATAGAAAAAACCTATGCAGAAAATCTTTGGATTTACAAGGAGCCTGTTTCAAAAAATGAGGAAGAATACAAAATAAAAGGGGATATTGGCGTAATGGCTGAGTTTGCAATATCTACGGCGGACTGCTTACATATTGAGTACGACGATGCGAAGAAGCTTCTGGATACATATCTCAACGCACCCGAAAAAGAAATCCCTGACGGAGAATTGTATGCTGTATATTATCTCAATAATGAATATAAAACAACAGTTTCATACAGTGCATACTGCTTTGTAATTCCGAAGGATGAGCTGCCTGAGTATCTGATTAAATATTTAGATTAAGCTTGTGTTAAAACAATAAAACGGGGAGTTGATTTTTTTCAACTCCTCGTCTTTTATATTGAAAAATAATATTATTTTATTGCTTTTCGATAAAAATATATTGACAAATGGAAATTTATGTGTTATTATGGTATCGAAAACAAAAAGAAAAAATAAAAGGAGTGTCTTTTATGTACGAAAAAACCTTTACTCATAAGCTGACAAAAATAGTTGTAGATGTCATGCTTTACGGCGGAATTATCTGTCTGCTTCTTATTCCCTTTTTTGCAAAATTTGCAAGAGGTGTGAACAACGAAAAAGCTCTTAACTACTATGTTGTGGTGCTGTCGCTTTTCTTTTCGGGAATTTTTGCAATCTACATTTTATTTAATTTAAAGCTGATGTTTAAAACCTTGCTTACGGGCAATCCGTTTGTAAACAAAAATATTACCTGTTTCAGAAAAATTGCAGTAAGCTGTTTTATTATCGCAATAATCTACATAATAAAATGCTTTTTTATTTATTCGCTTGCAACGGTGATTGTAGTTCTGGTTTTTATGATTGGCTGTCTTTTCTGCCTTACCTTAAAGGATATTTTCAAGCAGGCAATTTATTATAAAGAAGAAAATGATTGGACGGTGTAGAAAAATGCCTATTATAGTAAATTTAGATGTGGTGATGGCAAAAAGAAAAATCGGACTTACCGAGCTTGCCAAAAAAATAAATATTACCCCTGCTAATTTATCAATATTAAAAAACAATAAGGCGAAAGCAATCCGTTTTTCAACCTTGGAGGAAATATGCAGGGCGCTTGATTGCCAGCCTGCTGATATACTCGAATATGAAAAATAATTTTTGGGAGGGATATAATATGCCTGCAGAAGTAAAAAACGGCTTTTACTTATCCTTATCACTCATTTTAATACATAAAGCTTTGTTATCTTTGGTATGTATTTATGAAAGTATGTTTATAGTGGTTTTAATATTTTTAACATTCGGTTTTACAATATTTTATTTTCTTACAAAAAAAGATATAAAATACTTTTTCATATCAGGCATTACAGGGCTGTTCGCGCTCATTGCAGCAGAAATTCTCCTATCAAGTCTTTCGGATATATTTTTTTCGAGCTTTGTAAATTCATACTATCTTCTGATTTATCTGATCGGATTTTTTGTATCAATGGCTTCGGCATTTATATCATTCATATATGTTTTATTGAATAAAAGAAAAGAGGAAAAGGTTATGGAAATTAAAAAAGCGTTGTCTGATAATATAGGAAAAACCTTAAAAATAAAGCTGTCTGTTTTTGCGGTTTTATCTGCGGTAAGCTTTTCGTATCTTGTACTTCCGGAAAATTCGGGAATTGGAGTTTTTGTTTTTGCGATTATTCAGGCAATAGCGTTATACTTCATCACAAACAGCAAAAAGAGATTATTTCTGTACATTCCTGTGATTATTCTTGCGCTTAATTCGTTTATAAGTGCGAATACAATGTGGAGAGTATCGAATATTTTTGTAAGCATATTTTTATACAGCCTTGTTTTCACAGATTTTAAAATATCTTTTTTCATAAATTTGATAAAAAATGTATTCAGACCGCTTTCGTTTATGCTTGTGCCTTTTAAATGGGCAGGAGAGCTTGACAAGGAAAAAACCGCAGTTGTAAAAAGAATTATAAAAGCAATTCTGATAACTGTACCTGTTGTTATAATTCTTCTTGTGCTTTTATCCTCTGCCGACCTTATTTTTCAAAACGACATTGACAATATGATAACAATCGGAATTGAAAGCATAAATATGAATACAATCACAAAAATAATCGCGGGAGTATTTGCAGGGCTTTATCTTTTCGGAGTTGTGTATAATTCATACATAAATAAAAGTGAAAAATTTGAATGTGATAAAAAAACAAACGCCGATATTCTTGTTATAGGGATAATCTTTGTTACAATACTGTTTGTTTACACTTATTTTGTGGTAATACAGTTTAAATATCTTTTTGCAATGGCAGAGCTTCCGTACGGACTTACCTATACCGAATATGCAAGACGGGGATTTTTTGAGCTTATGTTTTTAACAGGGATAAACATTGCTATAATAATGGCTTCACTTTTTGTATCAAACAAAAAATCCAAAAAAACAAAAATATTTATAAAAACACTATGCTGTTATCTTTGCACTGTGACAATAGTGCTTCTTGCGTCATCATTTTACCGTATGTGGCTATACAACAGCGACGACGGACTGACAAGGCTCAGGTTTATGGTATTTGGATTTCTTATTTTTGAAGCAATCGGACTTTTTTACACCTTTGTACATATCATAAAGCCGTATTTTAATTTATCTGCTGTTTATCTGACGCTGGGGCTTGTGTATTATCTTATCTTAAATACTGTTCCGATAGATTATTTCGTCGCAAAAAGTCAGGTTGATATGTATATAAACGGAAAAAGAGACGATGTTTCTTATGCGCTCAGCTTATCCGCAGACGCCGCACCACAGATAGAAAGACTTTTTGAAACCGAAGAAAAAGAAAAAGCAGAATTTTATTTTAAAAATAAAAAAGAATACTACGAAAGCATTCCAAAAAGATGGCAAAGATATAATCTTTCTGTTGAAAGGTGTAAAAGCAATTATCAGAAGTCGGGGGCTTCGTTCATAATTCCCTAAAAATGAGGGCTGTCTCACAAAAATGTGAAACAGCCCCTTAATTTTAATTTTAAATATGAGTTTAATATAACTATGTTACCGTATCTGCTTGTTATGAGAGAGCAACTCAACACTATAAAAATATTGAGTACAAATTATAATTGTGAAATAAAGAAGTCTGATAAGAAATTCTTATTTGAATTTTCTTTTTCTTGCTTCTTCTGATTTTTTCTTTCTTTTTACGCTTGGTTTAACGTAGTGTTCTCTTTTTCTGATTTCTGACAAAACGCCTGCTTTAGCACACTGTCTTTTGAATCTTTTAAGAGCGTTATCCAATGATTCGTTATCTTTTAATCTGATTTCAGCCATGATATCTTGTCCCTCCCTCCCGTAAACGCAGTTTTTATTACTGCACGGACAAGTCTAAAAATATAAACTCACAACAACTATTATAATATATCTTTTTGATATTGTCAATCATTTTTTGATAATTTTTTCAAAAATTTTTTTATTTTATATATATTATTTGTTTTTACAACAATTATGGGGAGTATTTTGAAAATTTATAACAAGCTCAATATTCTGTATTTCAATATCCGACATCATTTTTCCCGTTAGCCTCAATTGACAAACATAAAATAGTATGCTATACTTATTTATATATAAGGAGGTGTTTTTTGTGGCATTGGAAATTATATACGGTCCGTATCTTGATAATGAGGATAAATATATCTTTTCAAATATAAAAGAAAGCTTAAAAAGAGGACAGAAGGTACTTTATATTGTACCGGAACAGGCAAGCTTTGACGCGGATAAAAACGTTGTGGAAAGCTTAGGTGAAAAATTCTCACATTTAACCGAAACGATAAATTTCAAAAGAATGGCAGAGCTTGTAAATTCTTTATACTCAAAAGAAAAGAAGGACTATATTACAGAGGAAATAAAAGACCTTGTTTTGTTTGGAATTATAAAAAAGTACGCTTCTGAATTGAAATCGTTAAAAGGAAGAAGCAAAAATCCCGACAGTATTCTGATATTTAAGAATGTTATATCTGAACTGAGAACACACCTTGTGAATTATGAAATGCTGTCCGATATAAAAGAAAAATTTTCAAAAACGCCTTCACTTTATAATAAGATAAATGACCTTAGTCTTATAATGGAAAAATATGACAGTTATCTGAAGGAAGCCTTTTTGGGCTACGAGGATATTTTTAAGGCGCTTACAAAAAATATCACAGAAAACAAGCTTTATGAGGACTATGAAATATATATTGACGGTTTTGTTCATTTTTCACCGTCCGAATTTGAGGTTATAAAAGCGCTTTTCAAAAACTGCCGTAACTTACATGTTACGCTTCTTCTGGACAAGCCTGAAGAAAAAGAGAAAAACGATTTGTTTTATATAACAGCGCAGACCTTTAAAAAATTAAAAATGCTTGCACAGGATTGCGGTGCAAGCTTCTTATGCACATATCAGGATATTGATACAAAAAAAACTCTTCTTAATGTGTTTGAAGACGATACCGACAAAAAAAGCGGTCAGAATATAATCGCAATTGATTGCAAAAATCCGCTTGACGAAGTCAGAAGCGTTATATATGAAATAAAAAAATGTACTAAAAACGGACAACGCTATTCGGATATCAGTATTCTTTCGGGTAATCCCGATACCTACAACGCATATCTTGAAAAGCTTCTTAAAGCTTCCGATATTTCGTTTTTTATGGATAAAAAGCTTCCCTTGTCAAAAAATCCTGTCTGCAAATTTTTCACAAATGTGCTTAGTTGTATAAAGGAGAACTATCGTTATGAGGATGTTGCGTGCTATATAAAAAGCATACTCTTTATGTACGGCGATTTTGACGAGATAAGTATTTTTGAAAACTATATTTCAAATTTCAGAATAAAAAAGCCTGTATTTATAAATAGAGAACAGTGGCAGCAGACCTTTGATATCGCAAAGCTGAAAAACAGCTTTTTACAGAAGCACGAAAAAAGCATTACAAAAAATTATGACAGCTTTATAATGCCGCTTGCAGAAAGCTTTTCCGTTTTAAAAAAGAAAAATAAAGCGGAAGCTTACACGAATGCACTAAAAAGCTTTATAAACACAATCAGCTTTGAAACTAAGCTTAAGCGCTTTATAGAAACGCTTTCGGATTTTAACGAAAAACAGCTTTATATAAACGCATACAATACCTTTATAAGAGGAGTTAAGCATATTGAAGAGATACTGGGAGAGCAGGAGGTTGAAATTTACGAATATACTGCTTTGATTTCTCAAATGCTTGAAATATATAAAACAGGAGTTCTTCCCAACACAATAGACGCAGTTACAGTATCTGATTTGGAAAGAGGAAGAACAAACGAAAAGAAAACTGTGTTTATTATCGGCTTTAACGATGGAATCACACCAAAAAACACTTCTGACACAGATTATCTTTCCGATGTGGAAAGAGAAGAAATCGAAAGACTTACAGATATACAGCTTCCGTCTTCCAGCTGGAAAAACAACTCGTCTTTTCTCGCTCTTTACAGAGGTGCAATCTCTGCGCAAGACAAGCTTTATATCTCAAAAAGCATGAATAATATGAGCGGTGAAGAAATATCGCCGTCATTTATATGGAACAATCTTAAAAAAAGTGCGGCTGAATACCGTATATTTGAAAAAAGCTTTGTAAATATTTCTGAAGCGGCGCAGTATGTTATAGAAAACAGCTTCAATCCATTCTCAGAAAAAATTAAAACGGACGCGCTTTTAGACGAAACAAAAAAACATATGGGAGAGCTTATTGAAGATGTCAGTCAAATGGAAGCGGACGGATATTTCAATCCCGAAAAGAAGCTTTCAAAAAAACTTGTCGATACATTGTATCAAAAGAAGCTTAACACCTCGGTTTCAAGAATTGAAACATATAAAAAATGTGCATACTCATATTTTCTCAGATATCTTCTCAAAGTAAATGCACCCGATAAGCCCGAATATGATTATGCCAAAACAGGAACGATAGTACACAATGTTCTTGACGATTTTTCTCGCAGAATGAAAGAGGAAAACAAGGATTGGGCGGATATTACAGAAGAATACATTGATGAAACACTTTTGGGAATGGTGAAATCACAGATTTTAACCCATTTTCCCGAATGTAATTTGTTCAGCGCAAAAACAAAATATCTTATAAATAAGCTGTCAAGAATTTCAAAAACGGCAGTGCTATATATAAAGGAGCATTACACGAGCGGTCAATTTACTCCGATAGGCTATGAAATCCCCGTTAATTCGGAAGGTATTCAGCCACTTTCTTTCTCACTTTCCGACGGAAGCGTTATGGAGATATACGGAAGAATCGACAGGGCAGATATCTTCGCCGACAAGGACGATACTGTTTTTGTGCGTATAATCGACTACAAATCAAGCTCAAAATCAATAGATTTTGCACTTGTAAAGGAAGGTATACGCATACAGCTTTTAGTATATTTGCAGACACTTGTAAAAAACGGCGGTCAGTATCTTGATATAAAAAATACTATTCTTCCTGGTGCAGCGTTTTATATGGCATACGACCATTCGCTTTTAAAATTCAAAAATAAGCCTGCGTCAGAAGAGATAACCGCCGCTTTGAAAGAGAAATTTAAGCTTAAAGGAATAATTTTAAACGACGAAAGCGTTTTGTATGCAATAGATAAAGAGCTTGAAGGCCGTACCGACTATAAATCAGAAATTGCGGACGGAGTTTCTGTAAACAAAAGCGGACAAATAAACATAAAAAATCTTCTGTATAAGGAGCAATTTAATTTGCTTCTGGAGGACTGCGAAAAGCTCCTTAAAAAAACAGGTGACAAAATTTTAAACGGAGAATTTTATATCCGTCCATATAAAATGTCTGACAAAACAGCTTGCAGCTACTGCGATTACAAGAGTATATGTCAGTTTGACAAAACAATGCATTCATACAAAACCGTATATTCACTGGGCAAGGATAAATACTTTGAAAAGAGAGGTGAAGAGAATGGCTGATGTAAAATATACTCCTTCACAAAAAAAGGCTATCGACACCCGCAACAAAGCGCTTTTGCTGTCAGCCGCCGCAGGAAGCGGAAAGACGGCTGTGCTTGTTCAAAGAATTCTTGAAATTGTATCGGACGAAAGCACCGACACAAATATAGATAATCTGCTGGTTGTTACCTTTACAAATGCGGCAGCTTCCCAAATGCGCGAAAGAATACACAAAGAGCTTTCAAAAAGGATAAAAGAAAATCCTCAAAACAAAAAGCTGAAAAAACAGCTTATGCTTCTTTCAAGCGCGCATATAAAAACAATCCACAGCTTCTGCCTTGATACAATTAAGGCAAATATAAACTGTGTTGATATTCCCGTTAATTTCAGGATTGCCGACGAAACGGAAACAGAATCGTTTAAAAGCAGAGTTATAACAGAGATGACAGAAGAAAAATATCAAAGTGAAGACAATGATTTTCTCGGTCTCATTGATACCTACGGATACGATTCCGAAGAAGACTTTGCAAAGCTTGTTCTCAGTATTTTTTCAACCGTAAAATCAATGGCTGATCCTGACGCATTCTTTGATATGTGCCTTAGTAATATAAAAAAGGCAAGCGAGGATTTTTCTTCGTCTGTATTTACTGAAATACTTTTAAAATATGCAAAGGATGTTCTTTTTGACCATATTAAAAAATATGATTTTGCAATAGAATTATGTCGGGACAATGCTTCAGTAATAAAAAACTACGATTTTTTCATAGCAGAAAAAGCACTTCTTGAAAATGCGTTTTTACAGAAAAGCACCGATGGTCTCAGAGAACAGCTCAACGAGCTTACATTTCCGAGAAAACCAAGCGGCTCGGGAACTGATAATGAAATCTTAAAAGCAATACGAAGCTCATGCATTGACGATATTAATCTTCTTAAAAAGTTTTTTATTCTGACAAACGAGGAAGAAGCGGACAGCCAGAAGGAAATCTATAACTATATCAAAGCTCTGATTTCTTTTATAAAAGAGTTTGACGAAAGATTTTCTGAATTAAAAAGAAAAAGAGGCGTCATAGATTACAACGATTTTGAGCATATGACATATAAAATTTTAAAAAACAGCGACGGCTCAATGTCTGACGTTGCACTTTCTTACAGAAAAAAATTTCACGAAGTGCTTATCGACGAATATCAGGATACCTCAGATATTCAGAACGCAATTTTTGAAGCAGTTTCAAAAGACGGAAGCAATCTTTTCACGGTAGGCGATGTTAAACAGTGTATATATAAATTCCGAGAAGCCAAGCCTGAAAATTTTGTTATGAAGGAGGAAGAATATTCAAAAGACGGGAAAGAAAAAGAGCTTATACTGCTTCAGCATAATTTCAGAAGCAGAAGCGAGGTTATAGACTGCGTCAACACAATTTTTCTTCCTATAATGACAAAATCCACCGGTCTTACCGATTACTCACATCAGAAGCTTGTATGCGGCGGAAGCTTCAAATACAACGAAAAAGCCGACTACAAAACAGAAATTCTTCTGTTTGATAATGCTGACAAGGAAGTCCCCGAAGAATACGACGGCTTCGGAAACGAAGCGCTGATGATTACCCAAAGAATAAAAGAGCTTATAGCTTCAGAAGATTATCTCATATTTGATAATGACAAAAACGACTTCAGACAGATTAAATACAGCGATATAGTTATTCTGGTGAGAAGTATATCATCAACTGCGCGCAAGCTCTATGAATGTCTTACAGAATTTGGCATTCCAGTTACGGCGGACTTCTCAGATAACTTTTTTGAACAGGTTGAAATACGTCTTATTATCGGTATATTAAAATGCATTGACAATCCGAGAGACGATATCAATTTGCTGACGGTTTTAAAATCTCCGTTATTCCGTTTCACAGAGGACGAGCTTGTAAAAATAAGACTGCTTGACAAAAATGCGCCGTTTTACGAGGCTCTTTTAAAAAGTGAGGACGAACATTCAAAAAAAGCCGTCTTAACTCTTAAAGAGCTTATAAGCTTTTCGCTCAGAAACGATGTGAGCGACCTTATAACTGTGATTTACGATGAGCTTAATCTTCCCGAAAGAATGTGCGCTTACAAAAATCCGAAGCAAAGAGTATTCAACTTAGACGCATTTTACAATATAGCGCTTGAGTTTGACAATACTCATTCGGGAACATTAAAAAGCTTTATTTTTTACCTGGAAGGAATCTCAAAAACTAAAAAGCTTATAACAGAGGTAATGGAAGCGGGAGAGAAAAACGCAGTAAGAATTATGACAATGCACAAAAGCAAAGGGCTTGAATTTCCTGTTGTTTTTGTAAGCGGTCTCGGAGACAAAAAAAGAAAAGAAGAAAACGAAAGCAATATACTTTTGAATACCGTTTGCGGAATAGGCGCAGACTATATAGACGCCAAAAAAAGAATTTCATACAACACTCTTTCAAAAAGTGCTGTTGCCTGCAAGATAAGAGAAGAACGAATCGGCGAAGAAATGAGGCTTTTGTATGTTGCGCTTACCCGTGCAAAAGATAAGCTTATAATGACGGCTTCACCGCTCGGAAAGCTTGAAAACAAGTATAACGCTTGGGAAGCTGTACAGCTGACAGGAGGTTTTACAAAAAACACTCTTCTTGGAAGCGAGCTTTTCATCGACTGGATTATGCCTACCGCTTTAAAAAATGAGCTGTTCAACATAAAAGACTATAACTATTCGTCAATTTCGCTTATCTCAAAGAAAACGGAAAAAACTTCGGAAGAAAAAATTTCCGAAGATGAACATATAGCCTTTTTGGAATACGAAAACAAAGAACAGTGTGAGCTTCCCGTAAAAATAACGGTAAGTCAGGTCAACAAGATGAACAGGGATAATGAAATTGAAAATTTCTGCATTGTTCTTGACGACCTTGACAGCATAAAAGACTCATACAGCGCCGCCGAATACGGAACTTATTTCCACAAGCTTTTTGAGCTTATTGACCACAACGATATAAAAGAGGGAAAGAGCATTGCAGATATAGCAGAATTTTTATTGAAATCCAATGCATTGCAGGAATATGACTATACAAAAAGGGCAATTGAAGGCGTAGAACGGTTTTACAAAACCGATGTCGGACAAGAGCTTCTCACGGCAGACGCTGTTTACAAGGAAAAACCTTTTCTTGTACGCATAAGCGCAAAGGATATTTTCAAAAAAGAAAGCGATGAAAATATTTTATTACAAGGTACATCGGATTGCTACTTTATAAAGGACAATAAAATAACGCTTATTGATTTTAAAACAAACAAAAATCCTGACAAAGAAAAAATAAAGGCAGAATATTCCAGACAGCTTGAGCTTTACAGCTACGCAATACAAAAGGTAACAGAGCTTGAGGTTACAAAAAAAGTGGTATATACTTCCGAAAATGGCGGTATCATAGAAATGTAAAACAATTTATATTATATAATAAAGGAGACTAACTAAAAAATGGCAGTAATTGAACTTAACAAAGAAAATTTTTCAGAAATTATCAAAAATTCAGAAAAACCTGTTCTGGTAGACTTTTGGGCAGACTGGTGCGGTCCTTGTAAAATGCTTGCGCCTGTTGTGCATGAGCTTGCAGAAGAAAATAGCGATGTGATATTTGCAAAGGTAAATGTCGACAGCGAGCCTGATATTGCAGGTCAGTTTGGCATTATGAGCATACCGACTCTTATCCTTTTCAAAAACGGAGAAAAAGCGGCTGTATCAGTTGGCTTTAAACAAAAAGATGAACTTGAAAGCTTTATAAAACAGTAAAAAAGGTGTTAGAATGCAATATTTGTTAACATTTCTGGAGGGGATAATATCTTTTATATCCCCTTGCATGCTTCCGATGCTCCCTGTTTATATCTCCTACTTCGGAGGAAAAACAGAAAAAAAGCAAACCGTTCTTGTAAAAGTATTATTCTTTGTCTTAGGCTTCAGCCTTGTTTTCTGTGCACTCGGAGTTTTTGCTGGCACGATAGGGACTTTTTTAAAAAGATTTCAGGCACTTCTGGATATTATCTGCGGAATTATTATTATTTTCTTCGGTCTCAGTTATCTTGAAGTATTTAACCTCCCTTTCTTTAAAGGAATGAAAAACGCAAAAGCTGTAAACGGAAATTTTGGAGCGTTTATATTCGGAATAATCTATTCTGTAAGCTTAACTCCCTGCGTTGGTGCTTTCTTAGGCTCTGCAATTATTCAGGCAACCTCATCAGGAAGCACACTTACAGGCTTCTTACTGCTTCTTTTCTATTCATTGGGGCTTGGTATTCCGTTTGTTTTTTCTGCTGTGCTTCTCGATAAATTAAGCGGTGCATTTGATATAATAAAAAGAAATTACAAAAGGATAAATCTTATCTGCGGAATATTTCTTATATTCGTAGGAATATTGATGTGCTGCGGTATATTAAATAAGCTTTTGGCGGTATTTGCTTTCGGAGGTATGCAGTATGAATAATTCAAAGAAAATAAAAAGTACAGTAATTATAATAATAGCCTTTGTGCTTGTAATGGCAATTGCAATATGGGGGTATAACTATCTTTCAAAAAAATATACACCCGAAAGCTCTTCTGCCGATATTTCGGAAAATTCCGAAGAAATACAAAAAATACAGGCGCCGAACTTTACAGTGTATGACAACAACGGCAATACAGTTAAATTATCAGACTTAAAAGGCAAGCCTGTAATTCTTAACTTCTGGGCAACCTGGTGCGGTCCCTGTAAATCAGAATTACCCGCTTTTGATAAAATGTATGAAAAATACAAAGATAAAATTAATTTTATGATGATAAATTTAACAGACGGCGACAGAGAAACAAAAGACGCTGTAATGGAATTCGTCTTAAAGGAAGGCTACTCCTTCCCCGTTTACTATGATACAACGAAGGAGGCTGCCTACGCCTACGGCACATACTCAATCCCTGTCAGTATGTTCATTGATAAGGACGGCTATATTCTGGGTGAATACCGAAGCGTTATGTCAGAAGCACTGCTTGAAGCTTATATAAAAGAGGTTTTGAAATATATGGGTGAATAAAACATCGTTTTATAAAAGGGCGTGTCTCAATAAGTGATTTTTCATTTTCACTTAATTGAGGCAACGCCCTTTTAATACTAATTTTTCACAACGCCGAACTCTGTTTCTTCGCCGTTTATATTCCAACTCTTTACAAAGCCTTCAACCTTATCGGTTATGATTTCGGTTGCAAGAACCTCATCCTTGATTATATTCTCGCATTTAACGATAATTTCTTTTATTTTATCGTTTCCGCTCTGATAGAATTTGATTGTATCAGTAACCTCAAAGCCTGCGTCTTTTCTCATTGTCTGAATTTTAGAAATAATTTCTCTTACATTACCCTCTAAGATAAGGTCTTCTGTCAGATTAGTATCAAGAACAACCGTGATACCGTAATCACTATCTGACACATACCCCTCAATCTGAGCGGCGTCAATGAGTAAATCTTCTTTTGTAAGCTCAATTACTTCGCCTACATCAAGCTTAAGAACACCTGTTTCATTAAGCTCGTCCATAGCCGTATTTCCGTCTAACAAAGAAAGAAGCTCTTTTATCTTGCCGAGATATTTTCCGAATTTAGGTCCTACTGTACGAAGCTGCGGCTTAAAGCTGTATGATGTAAAGTTTCTTACATCGTCTGTAAATTCAACCGCTTTAACATTGAGTTCTTCGGCAATAATAGCCTTATAGAAATCGTCAAGCGCTTTATCAGCTTTAACATACATCTTGCCTATCGGCTGACGGTTTTTGATATTTGCGGCATTTCTGCAAGCCCTTCCCAGAACAACAATTGAAAGGATTTCGTCCATACTTTCTTCAAGCTCTTTATCAATCCATTCTTCTTTTACTTCAGGGAAATCGCACAAATGTATACTCATAGGTGCGTTTTTATCAATACCTGCAACAATATTCTGATATATATCCTCAGTTAAGAAAGGAATCATAGGCGCAGCAGCCTTGATTAATGTAACAATCGCTGTATACAATGTCATATAAGCGTTAATCTTATCCTGCTCCATCCCTTTAACCCAGAATCTTGTACGGGATCTTCTTACATACCAGTTTGAAAGCTCGTCAACAAAATTGTCAAGAAGTCTTGCAGTTTCTGTAATCTTATATTCAGAAAGATTTTTATCAACATTTTTCACAACGGAATTAAGCTTTGAAAGAAGCCATTTATCCATTACTGAAAGCTTATCATATTCCAAAGAATATTTTGTCGGGTCAAACTGATCAATTTCAGCATAAAGCACATAGAATGCATAGGTATTCCAAAGAGTACCCATAAACTTTCTCTGTCCTTCTGTAACTGCACCGTCGTGGAATCTGTTCGGAAGCCACGGTGCGCTGTTGGAATAGAAATACCATCTTATTGCGTCTGCGCCGTGCTTTTCCAATGCGTCAAACGGATCAACAGCATTACCCTTTGATTTTGACATTTTCTGTCCGTTTTCGTCCTGAACATGACCTAATACGATAACATTTTTATAAGGCGCTTTATCAAACATGAGTGTTGAAATTGCAAGAAGCGAATAGAACCAGCCTCTTGTCTGGTCAACAGCCTCGCTGATAAAGTCTGCAGGGAAGTTTTCTTCAAAAATTTCTTTATTTTCAAAAGGATAGTGCCACTGTGCAAAAGGCATTGCACCTGAGTCAAACCAACAGTCAATAACCTCTTTAACTCTCTTCATCTGCTTTGAACACTGCGGACATTTAATTGTTACAGCGTCAACATACGGTCTGTGAAGCTCGATATCATCAGGACAGTTGTCCGACATTTCCTTAAGCTCCGCAATACTTCCGATTGCGTGTCTGTGTCCACATTCACATTCCCAGATATTAAGTGGTGTTCCCCAATATCTGTCTCGGGATATACCCCAATCCTGAACATTCTGCAGCCAGTCTCCGAATCTTCCTTTACCTATACTTTCAGGAATCCAGTTAACAGTATTGTTATTTTTAATAAGCTGGTCCTTAACCTCGGTCATCTTGATGAACCAGGATTCTCTTGCATAGTAAATAAGCGGAGTATCACATCTCCAGCAGAACGGATAATCATGCTCGAATTTCGGTGCATCAAAAAGAATATTTCTTTCCTCTAAGTTTTTAAGAATTACAGGGTCAGCATCTTTTACAAAAAGACCTGCAAAATCTGTTTCTTCTGTCATATTACCCTGAGCATCAACAAACTGAACAAACGGAAGGTCATATTTTCTTCCTACTCTAGCGTCATCTTCACCAAATGCAGGTGCAATATGAACGATACCTGTACCGTCAGACATTGTAACATAAGAGTCGCATACAACGAAGAAGCCTTTTTTGTTCTGCTTTGCAGCAACCTTTTCCGCACATTCAAAAAGCGGTTCATATTCCGTATATTCAAGCTCACTTCCCTTAAAGCTTTCCAGAATTTCGTAAGCGTTTTCTTCCGAAAGCTTTGATAAAACCTTACTGAGAAGTGCTTCCGCCATATAATAAACAAAGCCGTCTGCCGCCTTAACCTTACAGTAAGTATCGTCAGGATTTACACAAAGACCGACATTTGAAGGCAAAGTCCACGGGGTAGTTGTCCACGCAAGGAAATATGCGTCTTCATTTTTAAGCTTAAATCTTACTACCGCTGAACGCTCTTTTACTGCTTTATACCCTTGGGCAACCTCGTGGCTCGAAAGCGGTGTTCCGCATCTTGGACAGTAAGGAACAATCTTAAAGCCTTTATAAAGAAGATTTCTTTCATAAATGCTTTTTAATGCCCACCATTCAGATTCTATAAAGTTGTTGTCATAAGTAACATAAGGGTCGT
>CAZHZL010000050.1:0-18299 GCA_964537245.1 uncultured Oscillospiraceae bacterium | reverse complement strand
AACATTGTTCCATTTATCTCCGCCGACAGCACCTAAAAGAACACTGTCAGACTCTAAACATTTTTTTAATTCTGCCTCGGGAAGCGGTTCACCATATTTATCAATAGCACATCCGCCCATATCAACATCCGTATATACAAAGCTGTGTCCATAAAGCTCTGCCACTTTGTCAAGCACTAAAAGCGCCTGATTTACTATTTCAGGCCCGATACCATCGCCTCGAATTACTGCTATGTTTTTATTCATTCTCTTTTACACCTCAATCCTTTAAAGAAGATAATAATCCGCCTTTTCTTATAATATTCTGAATAAATTCAGGGAAAGGCTGTGCCTTATATTTTTTCCCTGTTGTAATATCGGCGATAACACCTGTGTCAAAATCCACCGATACTTCATCATCAGCGTTTATTTCTTCCGCCGCTTCCTCACATTCCAGAATAGGAAGACCGATATTTATAGCATTGCGATAAAAAATTCTTGCAAAGCTTTTTGCGATAACACAGCCTGTACCACAAGTTTTTATAACAAGAGGGGCATGCTCACGGGATGAACCGCAGCCAAAATTCCATCCGGCTACCATAACATCGCCTTTTGATACTTTTGTTACAAAAGATGTATCTATATCCTCCATGCAATGCTTGGCAAGCTCGTTTGCGTCAGCAGTATTCAAGTATCTTGCCGGAATAATAACATCTGTATCTACATTATCAGGATATTTAAAAGCTTTTCCTTTTGTATTCATGTTACATCTCCTCCTTTGGTGAAGTAATATAGCCTGTTAAAGCACTTGCCGCCGCAGTCAAAGGACTTGCTAAGTATACTTCGCTCTCCACATGACCCATTCTGCCGACAAAGTTTCGGTTAGTGGTTGCAATGCATTTTTCTCCTGCGGCTAAGATTCCCATATATCCGCCCAGGCAAGGTCCGCAGGTTGGTGTAGAAACAACTGCTCCTGCGTCAATAAAGGCCGTAACATATCCGCGTTCTACACATTCGCGGTAAATTTGCATCGTTGCAGGAATAATAATACATCTTACTCCATCTGCAACCTTTTTGCCACTGAGTACCTTGTATGCTGCTTCCATATCCTCCATACGACCGTTTGTACAGCTACCAATTACAACCTGATCTATTCTGATATCTGAAAGCTCTGTTGCAGGCTTTGTATTTTCAGGTAAATGCGGACAGCTTACAATAGGCACCATTTCGGAAAGATTGATTTCGATTACTTCATCATATTCAGCGTCCTCGTCTGCCTGATATACCACAGGTGGTCTTTCGCAGCGCCCCTCCAAATAGTCCGTTGTTACCTTGTCAACAGGAAAAATACCATTTTTTGCGCCTGCTTCAATCGCCATATTACAAATACAAAGACGGTCATCCATAGAAAGAGTTCCAACACCGTCTCCTGTAAATTCCATACTGCGATAGAGTGCGCCGTCAACGCCAATCTTACCGATAATATAAAGAATTACATCTTTACCGCTGCAATTTGAAGGAAGGCTCCCTGTAAGATTAAATCTAATAGCAGACGGCACCTTAAACCATGCATTTCCGGTTGCCATTCCTGCCGCCATATCAGTGCTTCCCACACCTGTTGAAAACGCGCCGAGCGCTCCGTATGTGCAAGTGTGACTGTCTGCACCGATAATACAATCACCGGCAGTTACAACGCCCTGTTCAGGTAAAAGCGCGTGTTCAATTCCCATTTTTCCCACATCATAAAAATGGCTGATGCACTGTGAGCAAGAAAATTCTCTGCACTGCTTTGATTGCTCTGCCGCTTTGATATCCTTGTTAGGCACAAAGTGGTCCAAAACTACCGCAATTCTATCTTTATCAAATACTCTTTCAAATCCTGCCTTTTTAAACTCGTTTATTGCAACGGGAGTTGTAATATCATTACCGAGAACGATATCAAGTTTAGCAGATATCAGCTGACCTGCCACAACTTTTTCAAGTCCCGCATGAGCAGCAAGTATTTTTTGAGTCATTGTCATTCCCATAATTTATTCTCCTTTAACCATGTTGTTGAACGCACCCAAAAGCGCTTTTGTGCTTGCAGTAATAACATCTGTATCTGTGCCTGCACCCCAGAAATAATCCCCGTCTTCACGCTCAAGGCCTATATATGACGCGGCAACGCTATGAGATCCATGCCCCTGCATACTGTGTTGTGTGAATACCTGCAAGGTATAACATTCTCCTGTAAACTCACACAATGCGTTGTTTACAGCGCTGAGAGTACCGTTTCCTTCTGCTTCCATTTCAGTTTCAACGCCGTCTTTTTTAAATGTAATATTAATTTTAACAGCATCATTTTCACGCATAAAATCAAAATCCGTAATTTCAATACCACTGTCAAGATTCAAATAATGCGTCTCGAAAATATCAAGCACTTCTTCAGGTTTTAATTCTTTATGCTCCTGATCGGAAATATTTTTACATAAATAACTGAAGTGTTCACGCATTTTAGGCGGAAGATTATATCCGAAGGTTTGCTCTAAAAGGTAACCAATACCGCCCTTACCGCTTTGAGAATTAACTCTGATAACATCGGCGTCATATGTCCTTCCGATATCCTTCGGGTCAATCGGTATGTAA
This sequence comes from uncultured Oscillospiraceae bacterium, assembly GCA_964537245.1. Classification (GTDB taxonomy): domain Bacteria; phylum Bacillota; class Clostridia; order UMGS1840; family UMGS1840; genus UMGS1840. The sequence goes on along the minus strand of CAZHZL010000050.1, from coordinate 15,695 downwards.
GGCACATTCCACTCATGCAGGTTGTTTTTATTCCTGTATTTCATTCCCTTCGCAATAGCGTCCTGATGACTTCCTGAAAAAGCGGCAAACACAAGTGCGCCTGCATAAGGAGACCTTTCATGAACACGCATTCTTGTACATCTCTCATAGACCTCTACAACAGACGGCATATCAGAAAAATCAAGGTTTGGATCAACACCATGGGAATACATATTCATTGCAAGTGTAATAATATCCACATTACCGGTTCTTTCGCCGTTACCGAATAATGTACCTTCTACACGGTCTGCACCTGCAAGCAGTGCAAGCTCTGTATCTGCAACGCCTGTACCTCTGTCGTTATGCGGATGAAGACTTATAGTTACATTTTCACGGTATTTCAGATTCTTATCCATAAACTCAACCTGCGAAGCATACACATGAGGAAGGCTCATCTCAACTGTAACGGGCAAATTTATAATTACATTGTTTTCAGAAGACGGCTCTAAAACATCCAAAACAGCATTACAAACCTCCAAAGCGTATTCAGGCTCAGTTCCGGTAAAGGATTCGGGTGAATACTCAAAACGAAAGTTTCCTTCATATTCAGACGCCAATCTTTTTACAAGCTTTGCACCGTCAACTGCAATCTGCTTGATTTCGTCCTTTGATTTTTTGAACACCTGTTCTCTTTGGGCAACACTTACTGAATTGTAGAAGTGTATAATTGCATTCGGCGCTCCCTTACATGCGTCGAATGTTTTTCTTATGATATGCTCCCGGCACTGTGTAAGCACTTGCACCGTAACATCATCGGGAATCATATTATTATCAATAAGAGTTCTTAAAAACTCATATTCTGTTTCACTTGCGGCTGGAAATCCTACTTCAATTTCTTTAAATCCGACTTTCAAAAGAAGTCTGTAAAACTCAAGCTTTTCCTCTAAACTCATAGGAATCACAAGGCTTTGATTTCCGTCTCTCAAATCCACGCTGCACCAGTCAGGCGCCTTTTCGATATGGTCTTTCTTTACCCAATTGTATGTTATATCTCTCGGTGGGTAATATCCGACGCTGTACTTAGTCACATCCATATTATTACACCTCCGCTACCGTATCAATTTCTACAAGTACATTTTTCGGAAGCTCCCTTACCGCCACACAGCTTCTTGCCGGTTTTGATACAAAATATTTTTCGTATACTGCATTAAATGCTGCAAAATCCTCCATATTACGCAAAAAACAAGTTGTTTTAACAACTTTATCAATACTGCTTCCTGAAGCTGAAAGAAGTTCTTTTATGTTTTCACAAACCTGCTCGGTTTGCGCCTCTATTGTATCGGCTTCTACATTTCCTGTTTCAGGATTAATTGCAATCTGTCCTGATGTATATACCACATTTCCTGACACCACAGCCTGTGAATACGGACCGATAGCTTTAGGCGCTTTATCTGTTTCTATAATCTTACTCATCTATATTTCCTCCATTACTTTACCAATTTAAAGCCTTCATTTTTTAAGGCTTTTGTAATTTCCTGAACATGCTCATAGTTTCTTGTTTCCATATCAATTCTGAGATAACAGCCGTTTACATCTGAGGTTGCCCCGTTTCTTTCATGATGTACACTTGTTACATTTCCTCCGAGGTCAGCAATAATTCTTGATACATCCTTTAGCTGTCCCGGTTTATCGATAAGCTCAATAAGTAAGCTTGTTTCTCTGCCCGACTTCATAAGGCCTCTTTCAATAACTCTTGAAAGAATTGAAACATCAATGTTACCGCCTGAAACAAGGCTTACAACCTTCTTTCCCTCAATTGGAAACTTATTAAACATTGCCGCCGCAACCGATACAGCTCCGGCTCCTTCCGCAATCATTTTCTGCTTTTCGATTAAAGCAAGTATCGCGGAAGAAATTTCATCATCAGTCACAAGAGCAATATCATCAACATAATTTTTTATAAGCTCGTATGTATTTTCTCCGGGTTGTTTAACTGCAATACCGTCTGCAATAGTTGAAACGGATTTCAAACATTCAATACCGCCATGCTTTATAGAGTTATACATACTCGGGGCGCCCTGTGCCTGAACACCGTAAACCTTTATGGACGGTTTTAAAGCTTTAATCGCATAAGCAACTCCTGATATAAGTCCACCGCCTCCGATTGGCACGATAACCGCGTCACAATCTGCAAATTCATTTACAATTTCAAGTCCGACTGTTCCTTGCCCTGCAATGACATCCTCATCATCAAAAGGATGAACAAAGGTATACCCCATTTCGTCTTTCAGCTCCAATGCTTTTTTGTAAGCATCATCGTAACACCCGTTTACCAGACAAACATCTGCGCCATAGCCTTTAGTTGCTTCTACTTTTGAAATAGGAGCGCTGTCCGGCAAGCAGATAAGTGATTTAATTCCGCATTTTGAGGCTGCAAGCGCAACCCCTTGTGCGTGATTTCCTGCAGAACAGGCAATAACACCTTTTTGTTTTTCTTCATCTGACAGCATTGCTATTTTATAGCCTGAGCCTCTTAGCTTAAAAGAGCCTGTATATTGCAGATTTTCAGGCTTCAGATACAAATCGCATTTATCCGTTATTCCCGCAGTGCTTACAATAGATGTGCTTCTGACTATATCTTTAAGCACCACAGAAGCCTGAAATATTTTATCAAGTGTCAACATTGTATAATCTCCTAACTTACATTTATATTATCTTTATTTTACTACTGTAGATATAAAGATTGTATGAAGATTAGAGCACAGATATAAATGTTTTATGAAGATTTCGCTTTTTGGGTACAAAAAAAGACTGACAAAGTAATTTACTCTGTCAGTCTGTGAATTTATATAGGATTTGGATAAACAATTATTTTCTGTTCTGTCTCTCGGGAATTATATTAAGTCTGTAAGCATCAAGCAGAAGCTTCAAATCCTCGATATATCCCATCAGCTTTTCACCTTTATCGGTTTCTTTTACTGTCGTTCTTTTGTCAAGGTTTTCAACAACATATTTTGACGAAATCATCTCACAGTTATTTGTTAAGATATCCTCAACATTTTTAAAAGGTTGATGTGCAGTAATGACCATACCGTGCGAATTTGAAATAAGAGTATACCCCGCTATTCCGGTTTCCTTTCGGTATGCCTTAGCCATTCCGCCGTCTATAACGATAAGCTTTCCGTCTGCCTTGACAGGATTTTCGCCTTCCTTATATTTAACCGGAATATGCCCGTTTATTATATGTGAGTTTTCATAGTCCAAAGAAAATTCGTCAAATATACGCCTTACAACATCTTCCCTGTCCTGAAGCTCAAAATAATATTGTTTTTTCTCAAACGCAGCACTTTTATCCTCAACAAAAAGTCTTTCAAAAAATGTCATTCTGTCCTTACCGTAAAACGGAGAGTCAATTCCACACCACATATACCAAAAGAAGTCAAGAAGCTTTTTATTTTTTGTATCATATGCTTTGCGAAGTGTTCTGTCACAATAGTCAAAATAGCTTTTTCCGCTGTAAAGCTGACCTGCCATATTAACCTTCTTGAAATCTCCGTTTTTTTGAAGCGGTATACTTCCATGAAAAAGAAGATTGCTGTTGTAACAAAGATACAAGCTTCCTTTTGAGAAAAGAAATTTTATATGACGGCTTAATTTCTCGCTTTCCGAAAAGCTTCTTGTTAAATTGCCGATTACCTCTTTTTCTTCCTCTGTCAGCTTTGTTGGATTATTTCTGTCAACCGTCGGCAAGTCACAATCCTTCATCCTGTATCCCGCCCAGGTTTCAGCATCAAAATCAATTTTATCAAGGTGCGTCATATCTGACATAAAATATTCAGGATGCTCCTTCATAAGTTCATCTTCTATTTTTACTCTTATAACAGAAATCGCCTTAAACATTTTTTCCGTTACGGAAAGCTTTTCGTCATGATACGCCCGTACTGCAAAATGCTCAAGTCCTCTTAAGCTTATTCCGTATCCGTTTTCCAAAACCTCAGTATTCCCATATTTCAAGCAATTGGAAACGGCAATTGTAACACACGCAGGATTGCCCAAGCCTGCTCCCATCCACAAAACATCATGGTTTCCCCATTGTATATCCAGAGAATGATATGACATAAGGTAGTCTATTATAATATCAGGTCGCGGACCTCTGTCGAAAATATCTCCAACAATATGCAGATGGTCTACCGCAAGCTTTCTTATAACTCCTGCAATAGCAATCAAAAACGCTTCCGCTTCACCAAGCTCAATTATAGTTGATACTATTGTGTTATAATAATGCTCCTTATTGACATCTGTGCTGTCACAGTTTAAAAGCTCATCTATAATATAATCAAAATTTTTAGGAAGCTCTCTTCTTACCTTTGAGCGTGTGTATTTTGCCGACACAAATTCGCACACACGAATAAGACGAAGCAGATTTATTTTATACCACTCGTCCGTGGTGTTTGCCATTGCAAGCTTTTTCTCGGGATAATATATCAGATTTGCCAGCTCTATCTGTTCTTTTTTTGTCAGAATATCCTTGTAAAGCTGTTCTATCTTTGTTTTTATTACACCCGAAGCAGTATTTAAAATATGAATGAAATGTTCATATTCACCATGAATATCGCTCACAAAATGCTCTGTACCCTTCGGCAGATTTAAAACAGCCTGCAGATTTACAATTTCAGAAACAGCCGCCTGCTTATTCGGGAATTTTTCCGACAAAAGCTTAAGATACTTTATTTCACTTTTTACGCTCATCTGTTTTTTTCACTTCCTTTAAAAAATGTTACTGTGAATACCGAACCTGACCCAAGCTCGCTTTCTACTTTTATATCAGCATTATTAAGTATTGCCGCATGCTTTACAATAGAAAGTCCAAGTCCTGTACCGTTGACTTTTTTGGAATGACTTTTGTCAACTCTGAAAAATCTTTCAAAAATTCTTGGCAAAGATTCCTTCGGGATACCTATACCGGTATCCTTTACAATAAGCGTTGAATCCGAAACAGTCAACTCTACTTTACCGTTTTCGACATTATATTTTATAGCATTATCGCATAAATTGTAAACAATCTGAGCAATCTGAGAAGGATTACCAAAAACGGTTGTATCAGTTCCTCTTAAAATAAAGCTGATGTTCTTCTTTTTCGCTTCGCTTGACAACGCTTCAAAAACCTCCTCACAAACGCTCATCAAGGATATGTTTTCGCCAAGGTCACCCTCAATACTGTTTTCGTCAAGCTTTGAAAGCTTCATTATATCATCAATCAGATTAATAAGACGAATACTTTCTTTTTCTATTCTCGTTGTAAAATCCTTTATATCCTCTTTTTTTGCAATATCGCTGTTTATAATCTGAGCGTAGCCTCGTATTGCTGTAAGCGGAGTTTTCAATTCGTGTGAAACATTTGCGGAAAATTCTTTTCTTATTCTTTGAGCCTGTTCAATTTCAGTTGTATCAAAAAACAAAAGCATAACGCCTTTAAGCTCATCATTTTCACAAACAGGACTGTAAAATACTCTGTATGTACTTCCGTTTTTTTCCCATACTATACTGCTTTTTTTCTTAGAAAGACCACTTTTTATCGCCTCGCACAGCTTTTCGTCCTCCATAAGATTTTTCTTTGTGGGAAGAATTCCCGAAAGAATATCCAGAACACAGTCGTTATACGAAAGCACATTCGCGTTTTTGTCAAGTATAACAAGTCCTTCGCTCATATTATCTGAAATATGCTGTAATCTTAACTTTCTGAGCCTTGATTTTTCCATCTGTCTTCGGATTTCCTTATTCTGACCAATAATACGATTGAAAAACGGCTGAAGCTCAGGATAAGTTTCCGTATATGTCTCTCCGTCAAAGCTGTATAAGCTTTCAAGCGGAGAAATAATATTTTTGGTAAGTGCTGAAGCTACATTTACACAAAGTATATAAATAAGAACGAGCATAAAAAGAAGTGTAAAAAGAATATTCTTGAATACAAATATTCCGTTTGAAATATTACTTGCCATTCTTAAAATTGAACCGTCATCAAGCTTTATTGCATAGTAATATTCATTCTCAAAAAAAGTAAAAGGATATTTCTGTTCTTCTCCTCTTCCTGTTTTTTTCGCAGTATCAATTTCCTTTCCAGCTTCCGAATTTCCGTTTTTATTATCGTATAAAAGCTCTCCGCTTTCAGAAATAAGCATTATATGCTTATCGTAGTTATTTTTTTCAATTTTTGAAAGTAAATCCGCCTTATCGTCGCTTCCCTCAAGAAATTTTCCGATAATTGCCGTCTCCGTCTTTATTTCGTCCTTTATATTTTTATCAAATATAGAGAAGCTGACCGAAGAAACAAGAAGTGTACACAAAATAAGCGTAAATAAAGCTAAAAAACGCATATAACGGTATATTTTTTTATACATTTCTTTGTCCCTCCTAACGATTAAAAGGCAAAGCGCCGCTTTGCCTTAATTATGGTTTTATTCCATTGTATAACCTACATTACGCACAGTTAAGATATATTTGCCTGCATTTCCGAGCTTTTGTCTCAATGTTCTGATATGAACATCAACTGTTCTTGTTTCTCCCAGAAAATCCGTTCCCCAGATTTTATTCATCATCTCGTCACGCTGAATAACAAGTCCTTTATTCAATATAAGCATACTTAAAATCTCATATTCCTTATATGTAAGAACGACTTCCTCGTTATCTACATATACCTTTCTCTTTTGCGGAACAAGCTTAATCTCATTATATGAAAGAGAATCGCTTTCCGAAGTCTTTGGTGTGTATCTTCTTAAAACAGCATTTACTCTTGAAATAAGCTCAAGAACATCAAAAGGTTTTGTCACATAGTCGTCTGCACCACCATCTAAGCACCTTATTTTGTCAAGCTGCTGTGATTTTGCAGTAAGAATTATAACAGGAATATTCGCAGTTCTTTCGGTTTCCTTAAGCTCCTTCAAAATGTCTGTACCGTCCTTGTCGGGAAGCATAATATCAAGAAGAATAAGGTCGGGAAGGTCGTTTTTCATTTCTTCAAAAAACACCTCGGCATTTTCAAAGCCCGAAACATCAAAGCCCGTCTGAGAGAGCGCATATTCAATCAGCTCCCTTATATTCTGTTCATCCTCTACACAAAAGATTTTTTTCATATATTTTGTGTTCCTTTCGCTTAAACACTGTATTTTTTCTGGTATTCAGCATATCTTTCCAAAAATTCGTTTTCACCGTAGGTTTTAACATGATTGAGATATTCGTGAGTTTCATATCCGTCGTTTACAATGGTCAGAAGTGAAACCGCGATATTTGAGCAGTGGTCTGCTATTCTTTCAAAATTATTTATAAGGTCCGAAAATACAAATCCCATTTCGATTGTACATTCACCCTTCTGAAGTCTCTTAACATGATTTGATTTAAGCTGAATTTTAAGCTTGTCTATAATCTGCTCCAAAGGCTCGATTTTCTTTGCTGTTTCTAAGTCCTCTTCACAGAATGCATGACAGGTAAGCTCAAGAATTTCAGTTAAAGCCTCTGTCATAACAGCAAGCTCTTCTGTTGCTTCTTTTGAGAAAACAATTTTTTTGTCGTGAATTTCTCTTGCAGCCTCAACAAGATTTATTGCATGGTCAGAAATTCTTTCAAAATCGCCTATCGAATGAAGCAGACTAGCTGTTTCATGGCTGTTCTCATAGTTAAGGTCAATACGGCTTAATTTTACAAGATAAGTTCCGAGCTTATCCTCATACATATCCACCTTTTCTTCATCGTCTATAATCTGTTCTGCCAAGGTGCTGTCGTAATTTTCTATTACGGAAACAGCGGACATAAGGCTTGATTTTGCCATAATCGCCATGTTTTTTGTAACCTTTTTAGCATGTGCAATAGCAATAGACGGAGTTTTTAAAAGTCTTTCGTCAAGAAGCTGATTCTCCTGTTTTACATTATCGTCTCTTACTATAATGCACGCAAGCTTTTCAAGACCTTTTGCAAACGGAAGCATTATAACAGTAGCAAAAATATTAAAAGTTGTATGAACGGTAGCTATTCCTGCCGCATTTATCGGACTGTCCATAAAATAAAATCCGATTGTAAAATGAATTATATAGAATACAATCAGAAATGAAATCGTCCCGATAATATTAAAGCAAAGATGAACAATCGCCGCTCTTCTTGCATTTTTGTTAGTTCCGATTGAAGATAAAAGCGCTGTTACACAGGTACCTATATTTTGTCCCATAATAATCGGAACAGCGTTGGCATACGTTATGCTTCCTGTTGTTGAAAGCGCCTGCAAAATACCAACAGAAGCTGACGACGACTGAATAATACCAGTTAGAACTGCACCTGTAAGCACTCCGAGAAGTGGATTTGAAAACAAAGTAAGAATACTTGTGAAATTAGGGTCATCCTTAAGACCTGCAACAGCACCGCTCATAAGGTCCATACCTGTCATAAGAATTGCAAAGCCCAGTAAAATAGAGCCTACATCCTTCTTTTTTGCATCCTTCATAAACATATAAAGAATAATTCCTATAAACGCAAGCACAGGTGCAAAGGATGATGGTTTTAAAAGCTGTACAAAAGTATTTGTGCTTTCAATGCCTGTTAAGCTGAGTAACCAAGCAGTAACTGTTGTACCGATATTGGCGCCCATAATAATGCTTATAGCCTGTGACAGCTTTAATATGCCTGAGTTTACAAAGCCGACAACCATAACCGTAGTTGCTGATGATGACTGAATTATAGCAGTAACGCCTGCACCAAGCAAAACGCCCTTAAGAGGATTTGAAGTCATACTCTCCAAAATTCCTTTAAGCTTACCGCCGCTGCTTTTTTCCAAACTTTCTCCCATAACATTCATACCGAAAAGAAATATCGCAAGTCCTCCCAGTAATGAAAAAAATGCAAAAATATCCATTCCCAACCTCCATAACAATGAAATATGTAATAATCTTATTATACCCATATATTATCAAAGTTATGTAAAATCCAAAAGTCGATTATTGTAAAATCTGCGTAAAATATTTACCTTCCCTTATAAAGCTGAATATATTCAAGCCTTTTATAGCCGAGGCTGTTGTAAAGCTTAAGCGCTTTTTTATTATCCTCTTCTGCTTCCAGACGAAACCTTGAAGCTCCTTTGTAATAATTCTCCAGAAAAGCGAAGAATCCTTTACCCAAGCCCTTACCGCGATAGTCTTTTTCTATATAAAGCTCTTCAAGCCATATAACCGTACCGCCAGATTCATGAGAATAGGTCTTTGCTGTAACGCCATAGCCGACAGGCTTATTTTCATATTCGATAATAAAGCCCTCGGCATAAATATCACTTTTCAACATTTCATCAAAAAAATTTGCATGAAACTCTGAAGGAATATCAGACATCACAACATCGGAAGCATAGAAGCTTTTTGTAAATTCATAAAATATTTCTCTGTCCGATTCTTTTATCTTTCTTATCATACCTATTGCCCTGCCCATTCAGGATTTGTTGCCATCATTTCCATATATTCATCGTGAGTAATAAGCACTTGCCGAGGCTTACTTCCTTCACTCGGTCCAACAATTCCTCGTTCTTCCATCTGATCAACAATTCTTGCCGCTCTTGAATAACCAAGCTTAAAGCGTCTCTGAAGCTTTGAAACTGACGCTTCTCCCAAATCAACAACAAATTCAATACACTGTCCGAGCATAACATCAGCTTCGTCCAAATCATCTGCCGTTGTGCCTGACGAAGTCTGCTCTTTAGTGCTGTTGTGTTCAATATGGTCAAGCACGCTGTCGTCATAGTCAGGCTGTGCATTTTGCTTTAAGAAATCAATAAGCTTGTCTCTTTCTTCATCTGTTATAAATGCACCTTGTACACGGATTGGCTTTGATTCACCCACAGGGGAATAAAGCATATCACCCTTACCCAGAAGCTTTTCTGCGCCAACTGAATCAAGAATTGTTCTTGAGTCTATTGCAGATGAAACCGCGAATGCGATACGGGACGGAATATTTGCTTTAATAAGACCTGTGATAACATCAACAGAAGGTCTCTGTGTTGCAATGATAAGATGCATTCCTGCTGCCCTTGCAAGCTGTGCAAGACGGCAGATATATTCTTCAACCTCTTTTGGTGAAGCCATCATAAGATCGGCAAGCTCGTCCACTATTATAACAATCTGCGGTAATTTCGGCTCTCCCTGTTTTTCCAAGTATTTGTTGTAGCTTGCCAGGTCTCTTACTCCAACTTTCGCAAAAAGATTGTAGCGGTTAAGCATTTCCATAACTGCCCAGTTAAGTGCGCCCGCAGATTTTCGGGGGTCTGTAACAACAGGGATAAGAAGATGTGGTATTCCGTTATAAACCGAGAGTTCAACAACCTTAGGGTCAATCATAATAAGCTTAACCTCTTCAGGCGAAGCCTTGTATAAAATAGATGTAATAAGCGTATTTATACACACACTCTTACCACTTCCCGTTGCACCTGCAATGAGGCAGTGCGGCATTTTTGCAATATCACCTACAACGGTCGTACCTGCAATATCCTTACCAAGAGCGAAGGCTATTTTTGATTTATGCTTTATAAATTCATCTGACGCAATAACATCTCTTATATAAACAGGCATAACCTCTTTATTTGCAATCTCAACGCCGATAACCGTTTTTCCCGGAACAGGTGCTATACGGATTCCCTTAGCCGCCATACGAAGTGCAATGTCCTCGCTGAGACCTAAAATTTTTGAAATTTTAACTCCCGATTCGGGAATAATTTCGTATCTTGTAACGGAAGGACCTTCCTGTATGCTTACTACCTCAGCTTCAACGCCGAACTCGTGAAGAACGCTTATAAGGCGCATTGCATTCTGATTAAGCTGCTCTTTTGACATTCCCGCAACCTTTGAGTCAGGTTTATTAAGAAAGTCGATTTTAGGATAGACATATTCAACTGCCTGAACAGCTTTCGCTTCTTCAAGTTCTTTTGAAACAGCGTCAAGCTCTGTCCTTGTGAGCTTAGGCTCTTTTTTTACTTCATCATCTGTTGAATGTATTGTTTTTATTTCAGGCTCCAAAGGTGCTTTTTTCAGTTCCTTTTCATTATCGCGTGCGAATTTTTCGATTACGATATCACCCTTATTGCCTTCTTTGAAAATATCAGGAAGCTCAATTTCACCGTCCGGCTTAGGTGCTTCCTTGTCAACCTTAACACCGGGAACTCTGAATATTTTTGAAGTCTTTTCTTTTTTATTGTTGGAAAACAAATCAACAAGCTTATTGATAATCAGAATAACAATATCCGAAAACATAAAACAAACGCTTACAATTACAAGAACAACAGAAAGAAATACAGACAGATAATCGCCTGTAAGAAGTCTTAAGCCTTCTGCAACATATGTTCCTAATATTCCTCCGTTTAAAAGCGCGCGTCCGTTTTCCATAATAAAACCAAGGTTACTGAGTCCGAGAGACTCTGCGTTGCTTCCGGAAATAAGATGCCCCGCAGCAGATACACTTATACCAAATACAGTCGCAAATATTGCCTTCAGCTTGTAGCTGTCTCCCTTTACTTTTAAAATCATTAAATAAAAATAAAATACACATATAAAGGGTATATAAAACGCACCACCGCCAAAAAGCGAAGTAAGAATTGATTTTATTCCAACTCCGATTGCACCTGCAGCATTATACATACTGAAAAACAAAAATACAATTATAATTGCAAAAACAGCAAATTTCAACACCATAACGGCTGTATCATTTGAGGACGAGTTTTTTTTCACTTTTCCCTGTCCCTTTACAGAAATTTTCGACTTATTTTTTCTTGAAGCCATTAAAAACACTACTCCTTATTTATCATCTTTAATCTATATAACTTTTCGATTATAATCCATTTTTAATTATAGCACAACTTTTATGAAAAATCAATATATTTTTAAAATAAAACTTCCGCACCATAAGCATGCGGAAGTTTTGCTTTAATTATTATTTAGCTTTTGATTCACAGTAAATACAGCGATAAACTCTGTTTTTCTTGTCTGTAAGCTTGAAAATATGCGGTATTTCCTGTTCTGTTGTTGTTATACAACGCGGATTTTTGCATTTAACAACATTTGTGATTTCGTCGGGCAGCTGAGGTTTTTTCTTGTCCACTCTCACGCCGTCTTTTATTATATTGACGGTGATATCCGGGTCAATCACACCTAAAATATTAAAATCAATATCAAATTCGGAATCAATTTTAATAATGTCCTTTTTGCCCATTTTTTTGGAAGCAACATTTTTTATTACTGCGATTGTACAGTCAAATTCGCCTAAGTTAAGGTAATCATAGATTTCCATACTTTTTCCTGCTTTAATATGGTCAATTACAATTCCGTTTTTTATAGCATCTATATTCATAATATTCTACCTCCTACAAGCCAAGAAGCTTCAAAATAAGCGCCATTCTCATATATTTTCCGTTTAATACCTGCTTAAAATAACAAGCTCTCGGGTCATCGTCTATATCGCAGGAGATTTCGTTCACTCTCGGAAGCGGATGAAGGACGCACATATCTGCTTTTGCGTTTTTTAATTTATGCGCATTTAAAATATAACTGTCCTTAAGTCTTATATAATCGGCTTCGTTGAAAAATCTTTCCTTCTGAACTCTTGTCATATAAAGGATATCAAGCTCAGGCATAACCTCATCTAAGTTATCGTTCTCCACAAATTCAATATTGTTTTCAATAAGAACCTCATTTTTTATATAATCAGGCAGTTTAAGCTCGTTTGGAGCGATAAGTACAAATTTTACATTTTCATATCTCGACATTGCTCTTATAAGCGAGTGAACTGTTCTGCCGAACTTTAAGTCTCCGCAAAGACCAATTGTAAGATTGTCTATTCTGCCCTTTTCTCTTTTTATTGTAAGAAGGTCGGCAAGCGTCTGCGTAGGGTGATTATGTCCACCGTCGCCTGCGTTTATTATCGGAACGAATGATCTCATTGAGGCAATCATCGGCGCTCCTTCTTTGGGGTGACGCATAGCAATAATATCCGCAAAACAGCTTACAACCCTTACCGTGTCTGCAACGCTTTCTCCTTTTGATGAAGAGCTGTTCTGTGCATCGCTGAAGCCTATAACATTACCGCCAAGCTCAATCATAGCCGATTCAAAGCTCAAGCGTGTTCTTGTTGAAGGCTCAAAAAAGAGAGTTGCAATTTTTTTATTGCGGCATTTATCCCTGTATTTATCGGGATTTGCAATTATATCCTCTGCCGTTTCCAAAAGTCCGTTAATTTCTTCAACCGACAAATCTACTATATCAATAAGACTTCTCATATCATCACTGTTCCTTTTCTTTATTCTTTTTTATAAAAAATTACTTTATCCAGCTTTCGTCTGAAGGGTTATTTCTGAATTTTATAAGACGCTCAATATCAGCCTCTTCAATATAATTTTCTTCAGCAGCAACCTTTGCAATAACATCAAAGTTTGTAAGACTTACATTTTTGACATTTGCTTCTTCAAGTCTTTCAAGTCCTTTTTTCATTCCATAAGTAAATATGCTTACAACACCAAGCACCTCTGCGCCTGCTTCACGAAGCACATTTACAACCTCGATAACGCTTCCGCCTGTTGAAATAAGGTCTTCAACAACTACAACCTTATCTCCTTTTTTCAATTTTCCTTCAATCTGATTCTGTCTGCCGTGGTCTTTTGAGCCGCTTCTTACATAACCCATAGGAAGTGAAAGAAGGTGACCTGTAATAGCCGCATGAGCTATACCGGCTGTGCTTGTTCCCATAAGGACTTCGCAGTCGGGATAATTAGCCTTTACAGCTTCAGCTAACGCGTTTTCAACATCGTTTCTTACCTTAACATCTGTTAAAGTGAGTCTGTTATCACAATATACAGGGCTTTTTATCCCGCTTGCCCATGTAAAAGGCTCGTTCGGTCTGAAAAATACAGCTCCGATTGAGAGTAAATCTTTTGCAATTATTTTCTGTGTGTTTTCCATTTTCTTTTTTCCTTTCTTAATCAACAAAATCTGTTACACATCTTCTGTATGCTTCCACAGGATTTTCAGCCTGTGTTATAGGTCTTCCAACAACGATATAGTCACTGCCGATTTCCTTAGCCTTTGCAGGTGTTGTTATTCTTACCTGGTCAGCTACATCGTTTGATTCAAAACGAACTCCCGGAGTAACAGTCAAGAATCTTTTTCCACAAACCTCTTTAACCTTGCCTGCCTCCAAAGGAGAACAAACAACGCCGTCAAGTCCGCAATCAGCAGCATTTTTCGCATAATGCATTACAACCTTATCCAAAGTCTCATTTATAAGTAAATCTTCTTTCATTCTCTCTTCACTTGTTGAAGTAAGCTGAGTTACAGCAATAAGAAGCGGTCTTGTACCGTCCTCTCGTGTAAGTCCTTCGATAGCCGCTTCCATCATTTTCTTTGTTCCGAAAGCGTGAAGGTTACACATATCAACATTAAGATTTGAAAGTACAGACATTGTCTTTTTAACTGTGTTTGGTATGTCGCAAAGCTTAAGGTCCAAAAAGATTTTATGTCCTCTTTCTTTAATTTCTCTTACAATCGCCGCACCTTCGGCATAAAACAACTCCATACCGATTTTTACATATGGCTTTTCTTCCTTAAAGTTATCCAAAAAAGTCATAACCTCTGCTTTTGTATTAAAATCGCAGGCAATAATTACATCTTTTCCCATTATATAAGCTCCTTTAAACTATTAATATTATATTTTTTCATAACTGTCGGCAAATCCTCGATTATTTTTTTGCATATATAAGGCTCAACAAGATTTGCTGCTCCAACCTGAACGGCAGTAGCGCCTGCCATCATCATTTCTATTACATCCTCAGCAGAAGAAACTCCGCCCATTCCCATTATAGGCAATTTTATTGCATTATGCACTTGATACACCATACGAAGCGCAACAGGAAAAACTGCACTTCCCGAAAATCCCCCCATTGTGTTTTTCAAAACAGGCTTTCTTGTTTTTAAGTCAAAGCGCATACCGAGAAGCGTATTTATAAGGCTGACGCCGTCAGCGCCGCCCGCTTCACAAGCTTTAGCGATTGAAACGATATCAGTAACATTAGGAGTAAGCTTTATAAAAACAGGCTTTGTTGTTACAGCTTTTACAGCTTCTGTAACCTTCTGTACCATATTCGGATCTGTACCAAAGCTCATTCCGCCGTTATGCACATTCGGACAGCTTACATTTACCTCAATAATTCCTACCTGCTCTTCCTTGTCAATTTTCTCACAGCAGTACTTATATTCGTCAATAGAAAAACCGCTTATATTTGCAATAACCTTTTTGTTAAAGCATTTTTTCAGCTTCGGAAGTTCTTCTGAAATTACCTTATCTATTCCGGGATTCTGAAGTCCTACCGAATTTATCATGCCCGAACTGCATTCAGCAATTCTCGGCGTAGGATTGCCAAATCTGGCCTCTTTTGTCGTTCCCTTAAAAGAAAAAGAGCCTAAAATATTTATGTCGTAAAGCTCATTGAACTCATAACCGTAGCCAAATGTACCCGAAGCAGGAATAACAGGATTATCAAGAGTAAGTCCGCATAAATTTACTTTTGTATCTACCATATTATTTCCTCCTTTACAAGAACAGGTCCATCCTTGCATATTCTTTTGTTGCCGTATTTTGTTTCACATGAGCAACCCATACAAGCGCCGAAGCCGCAGCCCATTCTTTCTTCAAAGCTGAATTCGCCCGTTGTT
>CAZHZL010000049.1:0-18594 GCA_964537245.1 uncultured Oscillospiraceae bacterium | reverse complement strand
AAATGAAGATTAACGGTCATACATACGGAGAATTTATCAGCATGGACAATGTCCGTAGGGAATTGCATATGTCAAAGCGGAGATTGGCATATCTTCTGCAGAACGGATACATCCCTTGCGAGATTCGGGAGTCAGCCACATGGAAGTACACCATACGTACCAAAGATGTAGCAGACTTTATTAAGAGCGGAATATCACCCGATATTCCGCCCGATGTGCTCAAAAAGAAACCAAAGCTTGAGGTAATGAAATTAAAGTTTGACAAGAAGGTGTTGGAGAAACTGTTCGCAGAAAGAATGAGAAAATATCCCGATGCCTTGACCTATGACGATATAGCAAAGATAACAGGCCGTGCCAGAAAGTGTGTCTATAAGTGGGTATGGGATGGTCGAATTAAAGCCGTAAGCCTCAACGAGAGGGTAAACATCGTGCCAAAACAATGGCTCCTCGACTATATGCTCACCGATGACTTTATCTATAACTACGCAAGTTGTAACAGATTAAAACCGATTCTAAACCAAGCAGTTATCGAAAGGTGACTGTTTGGTGATTTTTTTGTTTTGGAGAAAATGATGAAATTTCATCATTATTATTTACAAAACAGCAATTTAGTGATATAATATATTTTGTAAAATTTTATCGTTTTATGAAGATGAAAGGATGAAAACAATGGCTGTAACTTATAACAAACTCAGACATATTCTTGTCGACCGAAATATGATGAAAAAAGACCTGCAGGAAGCTGCTGGACTTACTAATCATGAGATGATGAAAATACGTACTGATAAAGATATAACAACAGAAACTATTGAAAAAATCTGTAGTGCTTTGAAATGTGAAGCGACAGATATTATGGAGTTTGTAGAGAAATAATCTAGGTAAGGAATAGGTGTACATTATGGGAAATACTGTAGCGTTTAGCGGTTATAGAACCGAAAAACTACCTGAAAACATAGATCCGATAAGAATAAATTTGAGAGATACAGTTGTTAAATGTATTGAAGATGGATATGATACCTTTCTGTGCGGTATGGCAGACGGCTTTGATTTGATGGCAGCGGAAGTTGTTTTAGACTTAAAAAGAACAAAGGCTATCAAATTGATTTGTGTTATTCCTTTTGATGATGGCAGAGAAAAAAACATAACATATAATTCTATACTCGAAAATGCGGATGAAAAAGTAGTTCTTTCTGACAAGTTTAGTTATGATTCATACTACAAAAGAAATGAGTATATGGTAGATAATTGCGATAAACTCGTCTGCTATTATGATGGTAGATATGGCGGCACAGAATACACAGTAGACTATGCAAATAAAAAAGGTGTTCCTGTAATTAATTTATGGGATAACATTACACCTGAACTTCGTATGCCCAAACAGATAGACAACAAAAGAGAAAAAGTTGTAGATGAACTGAAAGATGCCCTTAGAAAAGGCTCAAATCTTTCGGTTATTTCTGCATATTTTACTATCTATGCCTATGCAGAACTAAAAAAAGAATTATCCCGAATAGATAATATGCGTTTTCTCTTCAAAGAACCTACTTTCGTAAAAAAAGACGATGAACTGCTTCGCCAGTATTATATAGACCACAAGGGTGAAAAAGACATTTCAGGAAATGAATTTGAAATAAGACTCCGTAACGAATTAAAGCAAGGTTCTATTGCAAAGGAATGTGTGAAATGGATAAGAGAAAAGGTTGAAATGAAATCTTTCAAGAAACCAAACCCGGCACAACCCAGAATGATACATATTGATAACCCTAAAGATGCTGTAATGATAAATGGTACAGTTGACTTCACAACAGACGGACTTGGTATTACTCCCTCTAACAGAATTGACAGCAATATGTGCATCTATGGTAAAGAAATGACATCAAACTTTCTTCGTCAGTTCAATGAAATCTGGACAGACGATATGACAGTTGAAGATGTCAAAGAAAAAGTATTGGAACAGATGCAGATTTTATACAAAGAAAATCCGCCTGAATTTATATATTTTATAACCCTTTATAATCTGTTTTATGATAGTCTTAATGAACTTACAGAAGAAAACATTATTAAATCCAAGACGGGTTTTAAAGAAACACTTATATGGAATAAACTTTATAAATTCCAGCAAGACGGCGTGCTTGGAATTATAGATAAAATGGAAAAATGGGGCGGTTGTATATTAGCTGACAGCGTTGGCCTTGGTAAAACTTTTACTGCACTTGCAGTAATAAAATACTACGAACTCAGAAATTCAAGAATACTTGTTCTTGCACCTAAAAAACTGCGTGAAAACTGGACAATCTATACCCAGAACGATACAAGAAATATCTTCACGGAAGATAGATTCGGTTATACTGTTTTAAATCATACAGACCTTTCTCGTACAAGCGGTTTTTCGGGAGATGTTCCTCTTGCTACACTTAACTGGTCCAACTACGACTTGGTGGTAATTGATGAAAGTCACAATTTCAGAAACAACCATCCTGTTAAAGGCAAGATTACACGATATGAAAAGCTGATGAATGATATTATCAAGAAAGGTGTTAAAACAAAAGTTTTAATGCTTTCTGCTACTCCTGTAAATAACCGAATGAACGATATTAAAAATCAGATTGGGTTTATTACCGAGGGGAATAATAATTTGTTCCATGATGCAGGCGTTCCCAATGTTGAAAATATCCTCAAAAAAGCACAGATGGTGTTCAATAAGTGGCAGACACTTCCTGAAGACAAAAGGACATCTGACCGCTTTGTTGAGATGATGGACTTAGACTATTTCAAACTTCTTGATACTGTTACCATTGCACGTTCAAGACGACATATTGAGAAGTATTATAATCTTGCGGAAATAGGCAAATTCCCCGAAAGAATGCCTCCTAAGAATTTATATCCTGATATTGATACAAAGCACGAGTTTCCTGAAATCGAAGATGTTAATAAACTCATAAAGAAACTCACTCTTTGTGTGTATTCTCCTCTTGGGTATGTACTCCCTGAAAAAAGGGCTGAATATAGCAAAAAGTATGACGTGGCTGTTGCAGATGGTAAGTCTATCTTTAAACAGGTCGACCGTGAAAACAGCCTGGTTGACTTGATGCGTGTAGGCATCTTAAAGAGAATGGAGAGTTCTATCTATTCTTTCGGTCTTACGGTTGAAAAGATTATTGAAAAAATCAATTTCACATTAGAGAGAATTGAGCAGAATCAGTATGAAATTAACGACACTCTTTCTATTAACGATATAGACCTTGATGACAACGAACTCGATGATCTTATGCTTGGTAATACTGTTAAGGTTCTTTTGCAGGATATGGACTTAATCCGTTGGAAACAAGATTTGCTTTCAGACAAAGAAAAACTTGAACAAATTCTTTTGGCGGCAAAAGAAGTTGGGCCTGACAGAGATAATAAACTTCTGGAGCTTAAAAAAGTTATAAGAGAAAAACAGGCAAATCCAATAAATAAAGGCAATGAAAAAATAATTATCTTTACAGCTTTTG
The DNA here is from genome assembly GCA_964537245.1 of uncultured Oscillospiraceae bacterium. Taxonomy (GTDB): domain Bacteria; phylum Bacillota; class Clostridia; order UMGS1840; family UMGS1840; genus UMGS1840. Next base: position 15,100 of record CAZHZL010000049.1, on the reverse strand, counting down.
CAGATACAGCGGAATACCTTTATAAAAACATTGCAGAAGAAATGAAATCACAAGGTAAATACACCGCTATGGTGTCTGGTTCGGGTGATAACAAATCCACTGTGCCGATACCAAAAGAACTTAAGAATCTGATTAAGGTGACCGATCTAAACAGCGTTCTTACGCTATTTTCGCCGAAATCAAAAGAAATGGCAAAAGTATTTCCTGAGATGACAGAAACCATTGATATTTTGATTGCAACAGACTGTATTTCAGAAGGTCAGAACTTACAGGACTGCGACTATCTTATCAATTATGATATCCATTGGAATCCTGTAAGGATTATTCAGAGATTTGGCCGTATTGACCGTCTTGGCAGCACCAATGATTATATTCAGCTCGTGAATTTCTGGCCTAATATGGAACTTGATGAATACATAAACCTTGGTCAGAGAGTTAAAGGTAGAATGGTGCTTTTAGATGTTTCTGCAACAGGTGATGATAATGTTATTGATGAAAGCAAGGAAAAGAAAGACCTTGAATACCGTAAGAAACAGCTTATGAAACTTAAAAATGAAGTTGTTGACTTGGAAGATATTGCAGGCAATATTTCCATCACAGACCTTACATTCAACGACTTTAAGATAGACCTTATGGAGTATATGAAAACAAATCGTAAAAAGCTTGACGATGCTCCTATGGGAATGTATGCAATAGCACAAATACCTGATAATCTTAAAGATACTATTCAGCCTGGTGTAATATTCACATTAAAACAGATTGAAGGTCGTGAGCAGACAAAAGAGCAAAATGCCTTTTATCCGCATTATCTTGCCTATGTTAAAGAAGATGGAGAAACTGTGATGAACTTTGTTCAGAGCAAGAAAATTCTTGACTGCTACAAAAAACTGTGTAATGGGCAGACGGAAGTATTAAAAGATCTTGCTGATGAATTTAATCGCACCACAGAAGATGGTAAAAACATGGGCATATATTCTGATTTGCTTGAAAATGCTATTGATAACCTTATCGGCAAAAAGCAAGAAGCCGGTATTGCAAGTCTTTTCTCAAAAGGCGGCGGAATTATTGATAATGAAGCATTTGATGGCATTGAAGATTTCGAATTGGTAAGTTTCTTAATTATAAAGTAGGTGAAAATATTGTTTGGCATAAACGAAAATTGCAAACTGGACCAGTTTGTAGCAAAGAAAAACTTTTATACATACGGAGATTTGACAAGTAGTGATAAGACACTGTTTACAGACAATATCGCAAAAATAACACTCTTATATCAGATTGCGCCAAACAAGATTAATATAGCACCTTACAAGGATAATGTAAGAGAATATCCTATGATAAATGTCTTTAAGATTGAACTGAATAAAGATGAGAAGCTAAAACGCATAGCAGAAATCATTATGAAATCAATTCCTTATCCTATGCTCATCATCTTTGAATTTGAAGAAAAAGTTCAGTTATGGATGGCCCATCAGAGAATCAATCAAAACGATGAAAGCAAAAACGTGCTTGATGAATTTGTCTTTACTGATTGGGAAACGGATACAAGATGGTTTGATGTTTCTAAAATGAATATGACAAACTTCTATGCTTTGTATTCAGCTATGGTAGATTGTATTTCAGTACATAATGCTCAAAGTATAGTTCAGGCAGAAAGCTTAACTGGAGCGGAGGCCCGGGAACTTACCGGGAAGTTAGAAGAAATAGAAAATCAAATTATAACGTTAAAAGCAAAAATGAAAAAAGAAACCCAGTTTAATAAACGGATTGAACTCAATATGGAAATCAAAAAACTGGAACAGAAGAAAAAACAGATTGTGGGGTGTTAATGTGCAAGACAACAGAAAAGAGTTTACAGATAATGAAAAGCTTGTCTTATACGGGCAGGTAAATGGGTATTGTCCGATATGTGGTTCTAAATTAACTCATAATAAAGCAACGGGCATTTTCCGTAATTTCGAAGTTGCACACATATATCCAGCAAACGCAACAGATGCTGAAGCGGATTTGTTAAAAAACGAAGAAAGATTAAGTCAAGATGTAAACTCTCTTGATAATGTCATGGCTGTTTGCTCCCAATGTCATACAAAGTTTGATAAACCAAGGACAGTAGAAGAATACCGTGAATGGGTTTCTATAAAAAAACGGTTAATAAATGATGATAAATATAAAAATGCTTATTTATCTTTTAATGTTGAAGAAGATATCCGTAAAATCTTATTAAATCTATCAGACGGGAGCAATGAAAAGGATTTAACGCAATTAAATTACAACACGTTGAAAATAGATCAGAAAACAAACGCTACAATTTCTTTTTTAACAAAAAAGGCGATTAAGAATAATGTTGTAGATTATTACTCATTTATAAAAGAACAGTTCAAACAGATAGATGCAAATAAACCAGGAACTTTTGAATTAATAGCATCCCAAATTAAAAGTACATATTTGAAGTTTAAGCAAATAGACCAGAACCAGGAAACTATTTTTAAAAAATTAGTTGAATGGTTAAATGAAAAAACAGGTGGAACTTCCATGCGTGCAAGCGAGATAATCATATCCTACTTTGTTCAAAATTGCGAGGTGTTTTCAAATGATACTGCCAAATAAAATAACATCTTTTAAAGAGTCTTTAATTTCAAAAACACCATACATTTTAGATGTGATAAAAGATGATGAAGCGTCAGTGTTGGATGTATATGAAAAAACAAAAGAACATTTTGAGGATATTAATTCTTTTATTTGGGCGATAGATGTTCTATATGCACTGAATAGAATTAATCTAGATACTGATAAGGGAGTGATACAATATGTTAAAAATGATTGAATGCGATAAATTTAATGAAACTCTTGTTGTATTTCATAGTGGCTTGAATACAATTGTTGGAGATGATGTGGCCTCCAATTCTATTGGAAAGTCTAACATGCTTATGATAATTGATTTTGTGTTTGGTGGAACGGATTACATTAAACGAAATAGCGATACAGTAAAGCACTTAGGTGAACATGCTTTTAAGTTTGCTTTCGAATTTGATAATCAGCTTTACTATTTTTCGAGAAGTACACAAACCTATGATAAAGTAAATTTTTGCGATAAGGATTATAAGATATTAAAAACCGTTTCCAATGATGATTTTGTTAGTTTCCTTAAAGAAAAATATAAGATTGCTAATGCAGATTTGTCATTCAGAGGAATTCTGAGTTTGTATTTTAGAATATATGGAAGAGAAAATCTTAACGAAAAACGACCTCTTTTACTATATAGTAAGCAAAAAGATGATGAAGCAATAATTCTTCTTGTAAAATTATTTAAGAAATATGAAAGCATAAAGAAATTTGATACGCTGTTAGCAAAATACAAAAGTGACTTAAAGGCGTTAAAAGATGCCACTAAGAAAAAGTTTTTACCGGAATTAACAAAAACGGCGTTTGCAAAAAATGAAAAAAGAATTGAAGAATTAGAAAACGAACTTGATGAAACGAAGAAATCTATTTTGCAAAACTCGGTCAATATTGAGGCGTTGATAACAAAAGAAATAATACAGCTCCGCAATCAAAAAAGCGATCTGGTTAGCAGACGAAATTACCTTGAAACAAAATTAAAGAGAACAAACAATAATATTGCCAACCAAAAAGCAAATATCGAATTGGAACTAAAATATTTTACAGATTATTTTCCTGATTTCAATGTTGATATGATAGAAAAGGTAGATACTTTTCATAGTTCTTTGACAAAAATTCTGAAAAATGAGTTACAAAGTACGAAAAAGGAGTTAGAGGCAGCAATCGAAAATCTGACGTTACAGATTAATGATTTAGATAAGAAGATAAGCGAGAAATTAGAAGTTCGTGATGCGCCTCAGTATGCAGTAAATACAATTGTTGAATTGGCAACACAGATTAAAGAATTGAAAACAGAGAACGGATATTATTCACAAAAAGAAGAACTAGATAAAAAGATTGACGAGACATCTGATATGTTGTCAGAGTTAAAGGATAAAATTTTGGCTGAGATTAGTTCAGATATTAATACAAAAATGAATTTAATAAATCAAGCTATTTATTCAACTGAACGAAGACCACCTGTTTTAACTCTAACTGATAAAAAGTATTCGTTCCAAACTTTTGGAGATACAGGCACAGGAACTGCTTGTGCAGGATTAATAACTTACGATTTGTCTATTTTGGAATTAACTGATTTGCCTGCATTGGCGCATGATCTTCCTTTGCTGAAAAATATTGAAGACAATGCAATAGGTAATATTATGAAGTTATATTCTCAAACAAGCAAGCAGGTTTTTGTTGCAATTGACAAAGTAAGCTCTTTTGATAAGGAAACAAGCGAATTGATCCATAAAAACAAAGTTTTGTATTTATCGAAGGATAAACTGTTATTTATAAAAAACTGGAAAAATGTTTCAGAAACGGAGGAAGCAAAAAATGATTGAAACAAAATTAAATGGCACGACGCCTGATATAGCGGAAGAAAATATTGCGAAGCTGAAAGAGATTTTTCCTGATGTATTTTGTGAGGGAAAGGTTGATTTTGAAAAATTACAGCAGGTGCTGGGCAACTACATAGAAGTTGAAAAAGAAAGATACGACTTTTCTTGGAATGGAAAAGCTCGTTCCAGACAGCTGGCTCAAACTCCATCAACAGGCACACTTAGACCTTGCAAGGAAGAAAGTAAAGATTGGGATACAACCGAAAACCTTTATATTGAAGGCGATAATTTAGAGGTTTTAAAACTTTTGCAGAAATCTTATCACGGTAAAATCAAGATGATTTATATTGATCCTCCGTATAACACTGGCCATGACTTTGTGTATCCGGATGATTATAGAGATAACATGCAGAATTACCTTGAACTCACAGGTCAGGTGGATGGCGAAGGAAAGAAAATTAGCACAAATTCTGAGGCAAACGGTAGATATCATACCGATTGGCTTAATATGATGTACCCACGTTTAAGACTTGCAAGAAATTTGCTTACAGATGATGGTGTTATTTTCATTAGTATTGATGATAATGAAGTTGGTAATTTGAGAAAATTGTGTGATGAGATTTTTGGTGAAGATAATTTTATAACCGAATTTATATGGAAAAGTAAAAGTGGTGGTGCAAACGATTCAAAGCATATTGCTGTAGATAACGAATATATAATGTGTTATACAAAGACGATAGAAAAATGTGTGTTTTTACTAGATAAATATGCAACAGTTACTACAAGTTATAATTTGCAAGAACCTGATGGCCGAAAGTATGGATTAGATAGATTAGATAAACAAAGCTTAGGTTATATAGAAAGTCTTGATTTTCCTATAGAAGGACCAGATGGAAAAATTTATACCGTTGAACATAAAAACCCCAATAATAAAGTTGCTCGTTGGCGTTGGGGTAAAGAAACAGTCAAGGAAAGATACGATGAATTAGTATTTAAATATCCATATGTCTATACAAAAAATTATGAAAAAGAGGGAGTTATTCCCCGAAATCTTTTATTAGAAGACAGGTTTGGAAGAACAAGAACGGGTAAAACAGATTTTAAGATATTGTTTGATAATATCTCTGTTTTTGATTTTCCAAAGCCTATAAATCTAATTAAATATTTTATAGAGATATTGCTGAATAAAAATGACATTGTTCTAGATTTCTTTTCCGGCTCTGCTACAACAGCACATGCTATTATGCAGTTAAATGCTGAAGATGGCGGAAATCGTAAGTTTATCTGTGTTCAGCTTCCTGAACCTACTGATGAAAAAAGCGAAGCATACAAATTGGATTATAAAAACATCTGCGAAATTGGCAAAGAACGAATCAGACGAGCAGGAGAAAAAATCAATTCTGAAATCATAGAGAGTAACAAACAGATTACTCTTGATGGAGAAGAAAAGAAATTAGTTGATGTTGGTTTTAAAGTATTAAAGCTTGACTCTTCCAATATTAGAAGATGGAATCCTGATTTTGATAACCTTGAACTTGCTCTTTGGGAAAGCGTAGATAATCTTGTTGAAGGTAGAAATGAACTTGATTTGGTATATGAAATTATGATCAAGTACGGTCTTGATCTTACATATCCTGTTGAAGAACTTTCTTGTGGAGACAAAAAGGTTTATTCCATTGGTTTTGGTATGCTTGTTATTTATGTTGCTGAAGATATTTCGTTAGATGTTGCAAAATTCATTGCAGACTATAAAAAACAAAACAATATCGAAGAAATGCGTGTCGTATTTAAAGACAGCAGCTTTGATAGCAATGATAGCCTTAAAACAAACACAAAAGAAATTCTTAAAGTTGCAGGTGTAGAAGAGTTTATTACGATATAAAGGAGTGAGAAATATGGGAATTAATCCTATGCAAATATATGGGAATTGGGATGAAGGTTGGGTAATGGACAAACATATCATAGATAGCATTTTTATGGGATATGACGACTTGGGGCACGAAAGATTTGATAATATAAGAAGCGATTTAGGCGAGCAAATATATCAATTAAAATATCAAAAGCAGAAAAATGCAATTGATGAAATAATAAGACTTATCAGCCCATTTTTAGACAATTGGGACAAATTAGATGAAATAGACTTAATTATGCCAGCACCTCCATCCGACAAATCAAGAAGATATCAACCAGTATTTGAAATTGTACAAGCAATAGCAAACTATGCTGGTGTAGGATATGTTTTTGATGTCTTAGAAAAAACATCAAATGAACAGGCAAAAAATATGGATAGGTTTCAAAAAAAAGATATAAGAGGGAGTATTGTCGAAACAAGGCGTGCAACGAATCCTCATAATATATTGATTATAGATGATTTATTTGATACGGGAAGTACACTTAACGAATGTGTAAAAATTTTAAAAGAAGATAAGAATATTAATAAAATATATGTTTTAACAATGACTAAAACCAGGGGATGATAATATGAAAGTTTTTATAGCTGGACCACGAGCAATAACAAAACTTAATAAAACAGTTGAAGAAAGATTGTTTAATATTTATGAGAAAAAAATCACCGTATTAGTTGGTGATGCAAATGGTGTTGACAAATCTATACAGCAGTATTTCCATAAACTTTCATATTCAAATGTGCGTGTTTATGCTAGTCAAGGTAAAGCACGAAATAACGTTGGCGGCTGGGAAGTTGAAACAGTAGAAGTGTCAAAAAAATTAAAAGGATTTGACTATTATGCTGAAAAAGACAAAGCAATGGCTAAAGAGGCAGACTACGGATTTATGCTTTGGAATGGCAAAAGCAAAGGGACATTGAACAACATAATCAATTTGATAAAAGACAGTAAAAAATCGCTTGTTTACTTTGCTCCCAAAGGTCAGTTTGTTTGTATAGACGGAGAAGAAAGGTTGGAATGGCTTATATCTTTTTGCGATGATGAAACAAAAGTCTTATACAAGAAATTGTCTCAAAAAACCACAACAGAAAATCCACAACTTACACTTTTTGATGTTATGGAGGATGAAGAATGAAACTAAAATTTGATAATAACCTACAATATCAACAAGAAGCAATTTCTGCGGTTGTGGATTTGTTTAAGGGACAAACTCCTAAACAGTCTAACTTTACCGTATCTGCTGCTTCTGCACAGTTGGGTTTGTTTGATACAAATAATGGTATTGGTAACTATTTAGAACTGATTGAAGATGAAATCTTAGAAAATTTACAGGAAGTTCAGCTTAGAAATGGTTTGCCACAGACTTTGACTCTTAAAAAGAATGAATATGATTTTGACATAGAGATGGAAACCGGAACAGGTAAAACCTATGTTTATTTGCGTACAATTTTTGAACTCAACAAGAATTACGGGTTTTCAAAATTCATTATTGTTGTGCCTTCTATCGCAATTAAAGAGGGCGTTAAAAAATCAATCGAAATAATGACCGATGAGTTCAAAAAGCTTTATGAGAATACTATTTTTAACTCATTTGTTTATGATAGTTCAAAGCCGGAGGGTGTTCGGTCTTTTGCGGTAAGTGATAACATAGAAATTATGGTTATCAATATAGATGCATTCAGAAAGTCATTTGAAGATCCAGAAAAAGAGAATAAAGCAAATATTATTCACCGTCAAAACGACAAGTTGAATGGCATGAGACCTATTGAACTGATTGCAGAAACTAATCCAATTGTTATCATTGATGAACCCCAGTCTGTAGATACAACCGATAATTCTAAAAAGGCAATACGCTCTCTTAATCCTTTATGCACATTGCGTTATTCTGCTACACATGTGGACAAGCATAATCTTGTGTACAAACTGGATGCTGTTGACGCCTTTGATTTGGAACTTGTAAAACAGATTGAAGTAGCAAGTTTTGAAAGTAAGGATTATCATAACAATGCTTACTTAAAACTTATTTCTGTTGATAACAAGAAGTCTCCGATTTCAGCAAAAATTGAACTTGATGCCGATAAAAACGGTAAAATTATAAGAAAATCATTCACTGTGAAACAAGGTGATGATTTATCTTCAAAGAAGCTTGGCAACCGTGATATTTACGAGGGTTATATTGTAAATGAGATATATTGTGAAAAAGGTAGCGAGTATGTTGATTTTACAAGCAAAGAAGATATTTTGTACATAGGAAAACCCATTGGCGATATTGATGATCTTGCAATTAAAGAGCAACAAATCAGAAAAACCATCGAAGAACATCTTAATAAAGAACTTATATTAAACCCGAAAGGCATCAAGGTGTTAAGCTTATTCTTCATAGATAGAGTTGCAAATTACAGATACTATGATGAAGAAGGCAACCGTCAAAAGGGTGTTTACGCTCAACTTTTTGAAAAACATTATAATGACCTTATAAGAAAACCAAAATATAATTCTTTATTTAAAGAAATTAATACAGATACGCCGGCATATGGTGTTCACGACGGATATTTTGCTCAAGATAAAAAGGGCGAAAAAGATACCAATGGTAATACGGCAGCAGATGATGATGCATACAGTTTGATTATGAAAGATAAAGAAAAGCTTTTAAGCATGGACACCAAGCTCCGCTTTATCTTCTCTCATTCTGCTCTTCGTGAAGGATGGGACAATCCTAATGTATTCCAGATTTGTACTTTGAATGAAACCCGTTCTGAAGTTAAAAAGCGTCAGGAAATTGGGCGCGGTCTCAGACTTTGTGTTAACCAAGATGGTGAAAGAGTTCATGGTTTTTCAACCAACACCTTAACTGTTATGGCAAATGAGAGTTACGAAGAATTTGCTGACAAGCTCCAAAAAGAATATGAATCTGACCAGAAGATTAAATTTGGCGTTATTGAAACACACAGCTTTGCAAATATTCCTGTCAAGAAAGATGATGGTACATTTAAATACTTGGGCCACGCTGCATCTGAGGCAATTTACAAACATTTTGAAGATGTTGGATATATTGACGATAAGGGAAAAATAAAAGACTCTTTGAAGAAGGATATTATATCCGGGAATGTAAATATACCTGAGGAGTTTTCAAACTCTACTGCAGCAATAGTTTCCGTATGTAAAAAAGCAGCAGGAAAACTTCAAATTAGACCCATTGATGACCGACAGAAAGTTAATCTTAACAAGGCGGTATATTTAAGTGATGATTTTAAAGCTTTGTGGGACAGAATAAAATATAAAACTACTTATGCGGTTGATTTTGACAGTAAAAAATTAATAGAATCATGCCAGTCTGCACTTATGAGAGAACTTGACGTTTCTTCTCCGAAGTTAGTTTATACAAAAGCAAAGGCAACTATCAATATAGGCGGAGTTAATACAACCGAAACTGTGCGCCAAGGCGTGTTGGCAAATGATAATTTAGAGACTTTGCCTGATATTATTACATATTTGCAAAACGGAACTAACCTCACAAGAAAAACAATTGTTGAGATTTTGGTTGGCAGCAAAACCCTTAACGCCTTCAAGAAAAACCCGCAGAAATATATGGAAGAGGCTTTGAAAATTATATCTCACAAAATGCGTGGGCTTATTGTAGATGGCATTAAATATACCAAAATCGGTGACGATGAATACTATGCACAGGAACTCTTTGAGTCAGAAGAACTTTACGGTTATCTTTCTCACAATATGATTGAGAGTGAACGAAGTGTATTTGAGTATGTAGTATTCGACAGTCAAAATGAAGAACTCTTTGCCAAAAGATTTGAAACTTGCGAGGATGTTAAGTGTTATGCAAAACTTCCTGATTGGTTTAAGATTTCCACTCCCTTAGGAAGTTACAATCCTGACTGGGCTGTTCTTATTGAAAAAGATGGCGAGCAAAAGTTATACTTTGTTCTTGAAACTAAAGGTAATATTCAAATTGAGTTCTTGCGACCTGCTGAATATGATAAAATCATGTGTGGTTATAAGCATTTTGAAGCACTTGGAAACGAAGTTGTGTTTAAACCAATTAGCGACTTTGATGAATTTATAGAAAAAGTATGACTGTCCGTTTTTACACCCACTAAACTTGATATAATGATTACAATGAATCAATTATATTAGTTTTTGGAGGTAAAACTATGAAAAAATATCCTATCGGCTTTAATACAAGAATAAATAAAGAGTCTGAAAATCAAACACCGGTTACAACTTATCAGGAAACTGTTCATCCGAAAAAATCTGTGGTTCAGGTATATTTCCCACATAGAGGTATGGGCTGGGCTTACTACAACGATAGCTTCGATTTGAAGGTTGGCGACTTTGTTTATGTTGAGGGTAAGCTTGAAGGTTATCGCGGACAGGTTACAGAAGTTAATTATTCATTCAAGATTAAACTTTCTGATTACAAGAAGGTTATCGCTGTAATTGACACCAATGTTAAGGGCGATTTCTTCCTTGCAGGATCACATGTTGTGAGTTTTGATAGAAATGCAATTCCTTTTTCCAAGGTTCTTACCTGGTTTAAGGCGCCCGAAAGTGATGAGGAATATGTAAGCGGCAATGATGATACAAATAGATTTCCTCTTGATGATTTGTCAAAGATGAAGATTTCTCACGATGCAGCCGATCGCGGACATGATTATTATATTGAAAACAGAGTAGGCTTTGTTGAGATAGACGGCACTCGTGGCCATGCGATTGTGGAAGGCAGTGAGAACTATGAAATTGAATTTGACTACATAGAAGGTGAAATCTCAAACCTTAAATGCTCATGTTTCTGCAGCGGTGCTTGCAAGCACGAATTTGCCGCAATGCTTCAGCTCAAGGAATCACTTGAACTTATAACCGAAAATTACGAAGAAGAATATAATGGATACTTTGCAATCATCAGCAAGGGCGTGTTTATGAATACGGTTATGAATAAAAAGGTGTCTGGGAAAATCAGTCTGGGGGTATAAATATAGCATTTTTTGACTGGAATGGTAATGGTAAAAAGGATTTGCAGGACGATTATTTAGAATACAAAATCTGGAACGATGATGAAGACGATAACAGACCGAAATATACATATACAAATAATTCTTCCGGGTGTAATTTCGGATGCGGGTTTTGGATTTTTATTATTCTGGTAATTTTAGCCGCTATATCTGATTGGAGTTAAGGTGGTATTATGAAAAAAGTATTATACATAATTGTTACCTTGTTGGTAATAGGAGCAATGATTTTCGGCGGAATCTATTTGAATAAAAAATCAATTGACAACGCATATAATTATGCAATAACTTTAATTCAAAATGGCTCTTATGAAGGTGCACTTGTTGAACTTGAAAAGGCTAATCCGAATCTTTTGGACCGGAAAGAATTTAAGGATGATATAAAATATCAAAAATTGAACGAGGCTTATAAAAATACCGTTTCGTTATATGCCTATGCGTTGGCACAACTTGAATACAATGATGAAAATAAATCAATGTATACAGTAAATGATTATTTGGAACTTATCCCTACGGATTACAGTGGCGAATTATGCGAAGAAATTAAAACTTTTAAGGGGAACTTCAAGCCACAATACGATGAGTTTTTAGCTGAACAAAAGCGCAGAGACGAAGAACTAATGCGTAGAGTGGAAGAAAGTGAACGCCAGTTTTATGCTAAACTAAAAACCAAGATCCCTTATGAAGGAATGAGCGAATCGGATATCAATAAAACCATTATGGGAAAGTATCATGAGATTGACACCAGTTCAAAATATGGATTTACTAAATATTATTGGAGAACAAATGGTGGCGATATTATGTTGATTGTAACTTGTAAGGAAAGAAAGGTTACTTCAGTAAGTCGTTATGGATGGGGATATTTTTGGAATGAAGATATTAAGCCGATTTGGAACGGAACGAATCCGTATAAAAATAAGAAAAGCAGTAGTTCGAAAAAGAAAGAGGATCCTTATAATGTAAACGATTATAGTGATCCTGAAGATTTCTATTATGACAATTACGATGATTTTTGGGAATACGAAGAAGCAGAAGATTATTATAACAGGTACCACGAAGATCCGTGATGATTTAGTGATTATAAAAGGAGATTTGCTATATGGGATTAATTAAATTAATTGTTGGATTTGCTATAGGTTTTGGTATTGCTTTAGTTATTGGATTAGTATTTGGATTAGGTGAAAACAAAACTAATGTTTCTGTTAGGTGTCCATATTGCAATTCATATAATACCACCAAGATTTCTAATATGTCAAAAGCAGTTTCGTCAGCCTTGATAGGAGTACACGCAGTGGCAAGAAACACAAAAGAATGGCATTGCAATAACTGTGGAAGTGATTTCTGATTTTTTGACACCAACTATACGTTTGGCTAGTTAGTCGCGTTGAAAAATGATTAAAAGGAGAAATCAAAATGGAATCAATGGAAAAATTCATTCTTAAAACCAAAGAAAAAGTTATAAGAAAAATTGAAGAGGCAAAAAGCATCCAGGAGAAGAAAAAGATTGTTGAAGACAATTGCTTTTATTACCCTTTCATATCTCCAGAAGATTTTGAAGAGTATATAGAAGAGGATACTCAGGTGGAAAATATGGATTTCAAAGATGAACTTCGTGCAATACTCAAAACTCCTGAGCAAGTAGAAAATGAGGCTAATTTAAAAAGTATAGAGACAGGAAAAAATGTCGCAGAAAGACACTTTGAATATGTGAAAAGAATAATACGGAACAACGCTGAAAAAGGAAAATACACAAGCGTTGATAACAAGAAAATAATAGAGTATGAGCTTGAAATTCCAAGTGGTGACTTTTCACTGCGCTTACCGATGGCTGGTTATAGAGATGTTGGCGGAGTAAAATTTGAAAGCGGTATAAAATGCGAGATCGATGATATGGTATTATATAATTCCTATAAAAAGACAATATCTTCTCTTGCTAATGAAATCGGTGCGACTATTGATATAATTTGTTGTTTCGAAGAAAACGGTATGAGGACTTATATTGATATTCCTGGAACGAATGTTTCTTTGAATGAAAGAAATTATGTGCATCTTCAGAGGCGCACTGCTGTATATTTGAGAGGTCGAATAGAAATTTAATTCTTTGTTCTATTTTAAATAAGTTGAAAGGGTGTTTTATATGAGTTTTAAGGATGAAATTTTAGGGACTATAAAATCCCAACAAGAAATTCAAAACGAAGAATTTGTTAAGGATATAGAAGATGCGCCACGATGGGCAGAATCTCATTATCAGTTTTTGAAAGATGCTATTATGAAGGAAGCTAAAGAAAAGGGTTCTAAACTTATTGATGGTAAAATGGCTGTTGAATCACAGTATTTTTTACATAGTTTTAAAATCATTGAGCAAAAAATATCTGATCCGGGATTAGATCCTTGCTATCCCAAAAGGCACTTACTAAAGTGTAAGGTTATAAATGAACAGGCATTTGAAAGGTATATGAACGCATTAAACAGTATTTCAACCGAAGATGAAATAGATGTATCTTTTTGTTGGTATTATATGGAGAATGGAAAAGGTCATTTTACTCCGATAAAAAACAAAAACGATGTAAATAGTATCAATCTAATTTCGCGCGTCACTCATAGGGTAGATTTTGTTTTGAAAGGCAAACTTGTTTTAGATTAATGTTGAATAAAAGGAATGAATAGAGATGAGTTTTAGGGATGATTTAATAAAAAACACTAAGTCTGATAGTGAAATCAAAAATAATCAGGCAGATCAAACGGTAACTCGCGCTGAGTATTGGGCTACAGAACACTATAACGAGCTAAAAGAGGAATTAAAACGTGAAGCTGATTTTAATGGTTACAGAACTATTGGTGGTAAAAAGGTAATTTCTGCTGATTATAAAATTCCATTTTTGCCTATCATCGAACAAACTTATTTAAGTCTTGGAACAGACCCATATCTGGTTAAAGAAAGAGGTATTAAGTATATCATTAAAAACCAACGTGCATATGAAATGTACATTTCCACATTAAAGAAGCTTGGGGAAACTGATGGAGTTAATGTTGTGCTTTGTGCCAAGTATTGCGAAAATGGAGAGTTTCGATTTTTTTCAGTTCCAGGCGGAAAAGAGAAAATAGGAAAACACGCATCGACTTGTATGATAAAACATTATGTTGATTTAGTCTTAAAAGGAGAAGTAAGATTTTAAATAATCACTAACTTCCTGTTAATGAATCAGGTTAAACTGGAGGAACGGAATGAAACTATCACATCAAAAACTTAAAATGATGTATCTTGCAAAGATACTGATGGAGCAGACCGACGAGGAGCACACAATCACTGTGCCCGAAATGATTGCCGAACTTTCAAAGCTTGGCATTTCTGCCGAACGCAAAAGTATTTATGATGACCTTGAATACCTGCAGTTGTTTGGACTCGATATTTGTTCAAACAAGACTCGCACAACTAATTATTATATTGCAAGTCGTGATTTTGAACTGCCTGAACTTAAACTGCTGGTGGATAGTGTGCAGTCGTCAAAATTCATTACTCGCAAAAAGAGTATGGAGCTTATCTCTAAAATTGAAAAGCTCACCAGTCATGAGAATGCAAAGAAACTGCAAAGACAGGTGTTTATTACTAACCGAGTAAAGACTCTCAATGAGCAGATTTATTACAATGTTGATAAAATTCACGATGCTATTGCGGCGAACAAGCAGATCACTTTTAAATATTTTAATCTTGATGTGAACAAGAAAAAGG
>CAZHZL010000048.1:0-19190 GCA_964537245.1 uncultured Oscillospiraceae bacterium | reverse complement strand
ATAACGTAACAATGGAAGTTGAACTTATCAAACCTATCGCTATTGAAGAAGGTTTACGTTTCGCTATCCGTGAAGGTGGTAGAACAGTTGGTTCAGGCGTTGTTGCTTCAGTTGTTGAATAATTAATAACTTAATAAGTAACTTTAAAAGGCTGTTGCTGTTTTTGCAACGGCCTTTTTTACTTGTGTACATTTTGCAAAAAAATGAGTGAAAAAATTATTTATATTTCACTAAAACCTTGAAATTACGGCATTTTGAGGAGCATTATAAAATAAAAATACATCAAAAAAATTAACTGTTTCTATTGACTTTTTTGAAAATATGTGTTAATATATAGTATAAAGTGGTGTAGTTATAAGGAGATGAAGATTGCTTTGATAAAAAAAATTGTTTCTTTATCAATCATCTTGATGTTCTTGTTTGGCTTCTTTTGTGTTGATGCCGCTACTGACCCGAATGTTCTTCGGGTTTATAAAAAGGTTATCACAGACAGTGATTTTATAGAAATGTTTGACACTGCTTCAGAAAGCTTTGTTGATTATAATGTTACCGAAGAATACATAAATGATAAGATGAAAGATTTTATTTCGGGAGTTATAAATACTGCACTTACAGATCAGACATATGGCAGACTGACAGAGGAAAATCTGAAAAGCGAGATGAAATCTATCATAATTCAGCATGTTATGGCACTTGATTCAACACTTTTTTCGATAATACTTGATAATCTCACATCAGAAGAACTGAATCAGGCTTTTTCGGGACAGTTTCCTGCACGCTTTAATGGTTTGTACAATGTGCTTTATATTGAATTGCAGTATATTCTCGGTTATAAAGAACGCGGAGTAGACATCATATTTGACGATATGCAAGGATATGAATGGTCTTTTGAGGCAGTTGACAGCTTGTTTAATGCGCGTATTGTAAACGGCATGAGCGACTTTATGTATTGCCCCGGTGACAATGTTACAAGAGAGCAATTTGTGAAGCTGTTGTGTGAAGCATTTGAAATAACACAAGGTGAGCTTGAAACAGAGTTTTCAGATGCAGATAAAAATTCATGGTATTATCCATATTTAAAAAATATGTCATCCAACGGTCTGATAAACGGACTTGGAGACGGAACCTTCGGTGTCGGAAAAAATATAACAAGACAGGATATGGCTGTTATGATGTATCGCGTAGGCGAAAATCTTGGATATTTTTCATCTATGCCTCCACAGCTTCCTTTCAATGATTCCAACGAAATTGCTTCTTATGCAGTGACTGCTGTTAACAGTTTAAGAGCACTGGGAATTGTAAACGGAGATACCGATAATAATTTTAATCCGTTGTCGAATGCGACAAGAGCAGAGGCAGCGCAGATTATATATAATATGTATAAAATTAATTAACATAAAAAAGTGAGGTAAAACTTATGAAAAAAATACTTTCTTTTATCATTGTATTGACAATGATACTTTCGACATTCACTTTAGTTTCGTTTGCGGCAGATGTTATTCGTCCGAATGTTGAGGCACTTGTTGTTACAGCAGGCGGAGATTTTTCAACAGCTGATAATGTTGAATATTTAACTCAGTCTACTCCAAATGCAACTTTTGATTTTCGTGCAAAGCTTGCGATGGCTAATGTACAGAATGCATTGACACAGGCGATAGATAATGCATTGCAAGAAAAACCTTCAAGAGATCCTTACGATTATACTTTGACAGGTGAATTTACAATTGAAATTACATATCCTAAAGATAATTTCGCTGCTACTGAAATTGAAGAAAAAGCTAAGGCAGGTACTATTACAGCAGCGGACTTTGCTTCTTTGAGTTCAATATATAATGTAACATCTTCAGCTTATGATGATGCAACTGTTGCAGGACAGAAGATTGTAAAAATCAACCTTGACCTCGGTACAGGCGTTAATGTAGGGGAACTCAATCTTGCTGCTGATACACATCTTTCTGATATTGTTTTTGAAGTTAAAAATGTTGCGGTAAGCGCATATGGTTATTATCCTGTTAATGTATCTCTTACAGGTAATACTGAGGTTACAAGGGATGGTGCTACTGCTCCTATAGCTTCAACAAAAATAGAATATGCAGGCGCAAACACTGCAACAGTAGCAGTTTCACAGCCTTCAACAGGCGGTGGCGGAAGCTTCTTCACAATTAATGTTTCTTCTGATAAAAAATCAGGAACATATCCTGCAGGAACAGAAGTTGTTCTTTCTTCAAATGTGAAAAATGCTGTTATCTATTATACAATCGACGGTACTAAACCTGAATTTGATACAAAGGGTAACCCACAGGGAACAACTAAGATTTATGAAAACCCACTCGTTCTTAATGAAGATGTTGAGGTTAACGCTCAGGCAGTTACATCAAACTTCAAAACAAAATCATCTGTAAAAACATATGATTACAAGGTTGAAGGTGTAGATGTTGTTATTGAGCCTGAAAGCGGTATTGTTAAGAGCGGTCAGGAAGTTACAATCTCATCTAAAAAAGGTGAAAAAATCTACTACACAGTAGACGGAAGCGACCCTGCTTTTGATGAAGATGGTAATCCAACAGGCACAACAGAAGTTTATACAAAGCCTATTATAATTGAAAAAGATACAACAGTTAAGGCTGTTGCTGTAAATGAAGAAGGTGCAGTAAGCGTTATCACAAGCGCAAACTATGTTGTAGCGCATGACCTTATTACAGACCATGTTGCATATATTCAGGGTGACGATCTCGGGAACTTCAATCCGGAAACACCTGTAACAAGAGCAGAAATTGCTACAATTTTCTCAAGAATAACAATCAAGAAGATGGATATAGATTATTCTGCACAGACTTCATTCTCAGATGTTTCTGAAGATGATTGGTTTGCAACAGCAGTTGCATTTATGGAGAATGCAGGTATAGTTGAAGGATATGAAGACGGTACATTCAGACCAAACAATTATATCACAAGAGCAGAATTTGCTACAATCGCTTCAAGATATGACAGATTGACAGCTACATCTGAAATGAGCTTTACAGATGTTCTTGCTTCACATTGGGCATATAAAAATATTAATTCAGCTGTTGATCATGGTTGGGTAAAAGGTTATGAAGACGGCTCATTCAAGCCTGATGATCATATCAAGAGAACAGAAGTTGTTACAGTTGTAAACAGAATGCTCGGCAGAAATGCTAAAGTTGAATTTGAAGGAAAATCAACTGACGGTCTTGTTATGTTCCCGGATAACCTTGCTTCACATTGGGCATACTATGAAGTAATTGAATCTTCAAATACTCACGAAGCGCCGGGAAGCCTTACACCTTCTGAAGAAACAACAGAATCAGAAACAGAAGAAGCTGCAAAAGAAGAGACAGCAGAAGAAACTGGTGAATAATATTTAAAAGTGATTAAAATCCTGTAATTGCACACGCGATTACAGGATTTTTTTGTATAATTGTATCAATATTTGCTGTAAAGATAAAAAACTTTACATAAATTAAAAAAATAATAAAAAAATACTTGACAACGACTAAGTTTTGTAGTATAATATCTCAGGTGTAAAGGTTTTTTTATTGAAAGCTGGGGGTGCTTCTTGTGATAGATGTGAATATGACTGTCCTTCTGGATATTTACGGGGAGCTTCTTACTGAAAAGCAAAGAATTTCTATGGAGCTGTTTTATAATAATGACTATTCTTTGGCGGAAATCGGAGAGGATTTGCAGATTTCCAGACAGGGAGTTCACGAAAATATAAAGCAGGGTACAGAGAAAATCAGAAAATTTGAAAAAATCTTAAAAATAAATGAAAAAAGCGTTCAGATGAAGGAAGCTTGTAAAAAACTGAAAGTGAATCTTGAAAGCAGCAAGGCTGTTGAGGCACTTAAGCTGCTTGAACAGATAGAAAATATTTTTTAGTTAAAACAAAAAAGAGGAGGGAACGGTGTGTTTGATTCATTAAGAGAAAAGCTTGATCAGGCGTTTAAGTCTCTTAGACATAAAGGTAAATTAACACCGGATGATGTAAAGGCTGCGATGCGTCAGGTCCGTTTATCCTTGCTTGAAGCCGATGTAAACTTCAAGGTTGTAAAGGACCTTGTTGGTAAAATTACAGAAAGAGCTGTCGGAATTGAGGTTATGGAGTCTCTTACTCCTGCGCAGACAGTTATTAAAATAGTTAACGAAGAATTGATTGCACTTATGGGAAGCGGTAACGAAAAAATCGTTATAGCAGACCGTCCGCCTACGGTTATCCTTATGGCAGGCTTGCAGGGTGCAGGTAAAACAACAACAAGTGCGAAGCTTGCCCTTCATTTAAGAAAACAGGGAAAAAAGCCGCTTCTTGTAGCCTGTGATATTTACAGACCAGCTGCCATTGACCAGCTTAAAACATTGGGCGCTCAGATAAATATCCCTGTGTTCACAATTGATGGTTGTAAGGACGCTGTGAAAATAGCGAAGGATGCTGTTTCTTTTGCAGAGAAGAATCTCAACGATGTTGTGATTGTCGATACTGCCGGTCGTCTTCATATTGATGAAGATATGATGGATGAAATCAAGCGTATTCACGATACGGTTAATCCGACAGAAGTGCTTCTTGTAATAGACGCACTTTCAGGTCAGGACGCAGTAAACAGCGCTAAAGCGTTTGACGAAATCTTAGCTCTTACCGGTATAGTTCTTACAAAGCTTGACGGTGATTCAAGAGGTGGTGCTGCGCTTAGTGTAAGAGCAGTTGTAGGAAAACCGATTAAATTTTCTTGCGTTGGTGAGAAAATGTCTGATATGGAAGCATTCTATCCTGAAAGAATGGTTTCAAGAATTTTAGGTATGGGCGATGTGCTGTCGCTTATTGAAAAGGTTGAACAGGAAGTAGACGAGAAAAAAGCCAAAGAGCTTGAAGAAAAGCTGAGACAAAATTCAGGAATGGACTTCTCTGATTATCTTTCACAGATTGCACAGATAAAGAAAATGGGCTCGATAAAAGATTTGCTCGGATATATGCCGGGAGTTGATAAAAAAGCTATTGAAGGTGCAAATATTGACGAAAAGAAATTTACAAGAGCTGAAGCGATAATTCTTTCTATGACGAAGGAGGAGCGAGAAAACCCGAAGCTGATGTCATTTTCAAGAAAGAAGAGAATTGCCGCCGGAAGCGGAACAACCTTGCAGGACATCAATCAGATGATAAAAGAATTTGAGATGATGAATAAGATGATAAAAGAATTCAAAAATAACAAAAAGTTTGCAAGGAAAATGAAAGGCTTTATGGGTCAGAAATAAATCAGTTAAAAAAATTATAATATAAACAACCGAAAAATTCGGTAAAAAGAAAAAACATTAAATTAACTATTGGAGGAAATTAGTTATGGCAGTAAAAATCAGATTAAGAAGAATGGGCGCAAAAAAAGCACCTTTTTACAGAGTAGTAGTAGCAGATTCAAGATACCCAAGAGATGGTAGATTTATCGAAGAAATCGGAACATACAATCCGATGACAGATCCTGCAACAATCAACATTGACGCAGAAGCTGCAAAAAAATGGTTGAACAACGGTGCACAGCCTACTGATACAGTAAAAGGATTATTCAAAAAAGCAAATATTGAAAAATAATTTTACCCAAGGAAAGGAAACGGCTCTTAAATTTTTATGAGCCTAATGAGTATTATGAAAGATTTGCTTACTTATATCGTAAAATCAATCGTTGAAAATGAAGAAGCTGTTGTTATTGAAGAAGTTGAAGAAGAAAACGCATTTGTTTATAAGATTACAGTTGCTCCCGATGATATCGGAAGAGTGATCGGTAAACAGGGCAGAATTGCACAGTCTATCAGAAGTATTGCTAAGGCAGCTACGCCGAAGGAACGCAAAAAAACGATTGTCGATATTCTTTAGTTAAAAAAGGGCTGTATCACAATATTGTGTTATTATTGTGATATAACCCTGTTTTTACTTTTTTACTTTTCTGATCAGAATGGAGGGGAGTTCTTTGGAGAAAAACGATATGCTTGAAGTCGGATATGTGAATAATGTCAGGGGACTTTTGGGCGAGATAAAAATAATGCATTACTGTGATACAAAAGAGGTTTTTAAAGAAATTCCCTCTGTTGTAATAGATAAAAAAGAATTTGATATAAAGTATATTAAGTTTGTAAAAGAACAGGTTATAGCTAAGCTTGTAGGCGTTGACAGTGTAGATGAGGCAGAAAAATTAAAGAACAAAACGGTATATGCTTACAGAGAAGCTTTGCCGGAGCTTTCGGAAGGAAGCTTTTATATTGCAGATATTATCGGATTTTCGGTGCTTATTGATGACGGCAAACAAATAGGTGTGCTTAAGGATGTTGATGTAAGCGGTCCGACAGATATTTTTGTTATAAAAAGAGAGAATAAGAAGGACGCATATATTCCTCACATAAAAAAATTTGTGAAGAATATTGATACTTCAAAAAAAGAAATTATCATCACTCCTATTGATGGATTGATTGATTAGGAGCAATAAATGAGAGTCAGTATACTTACTATTTTTCCCGAAATTATTAATAATTTTTTTGAAAGCAGTATAATAAAACGGGCAGCAGATAAAGGAATTGTTGAGGTTAACGCTGTTAATATACGCGATTTTGCAAACGATAAGCACAACAGAGTTGACGATTATCCTTTTGGTGGTGATTTGGGAATGCTTTTTAAGCACGAGCCTGTTATAAGAGCTTATGATTCTTTGGAGAGAGACGGCAAAAAGCCTTTTTGCATTATGATGTCTCCTAAAGGAATGAAATTCAATCAAAAAATAGCTGAAGAGCTTTCAAAAAAAGATGATATCGCTATTATATGCGGACATTATGAAGGTATAGATGAAAGAGTAAATGAAAATATATGCGACCTTGAGCTTTCTATGGGCGACTTTGTGCTTACAGGCGGGGAAATATGTGCCTGTGCAATAGGAGACGCTGTTTTAAGACTTGTGAAAGGCGTTCTTTCAGAGGATGATTCCTCTAAAATTGAGTCTCACCAGAACGGTATGCTGGAATATCCCCAGTATACAAGACCGTCATCAACAGAGTACGGAGATGTTCCGGAGGTACTTCTTTCGGGTCACCATAAGAACATAGAAACCTACCGTCGCGAAATGTCGCTTATGTCTACACTTTCAAAAAGAGAAGATTTATTTATGGAAATTGAGCTTACAAAGGCTGACAGAAAATATCTCAATCATATAAAGGATATACTTATAAAGAAGCTTGAACAGGAGGAAAACATATAATGATAACATCAAAACAAAGAGCGTATTTAAGAGGACTTGCAAACGATATGCCGGCACTTTACCAGATGGGCAAAGGCGGGATTTCTGAGGAATTTATTGCTCAGATTAATGAGGCACTTGAAGCAAACGAGCTTATAAAAATAAATGTTTTGAAAAATACTTTTTATTCTCCTATGGACGCAATGGACGATTTGTGTGAAGCAGTTGGCTGCGACCCTGTTTCAGTAGTCGGAAATAAGCTTGTTATTTACCGCCAGGCGTCCGATAAGGATAAAAGAAAAATTGAACTTATCAAAGCATAAAATCCGGGAGATAATACGGTTATGAAAAAAATCTGTTTTTTCGGCGGTACTTTTAATCCTGTTCATTACGGTCATATCGGTGTTGTGAAAAAGCTGAAGGAAGAGCTTATGTGCGATGAGGTTGTGGTTATTCCTAACGGGAATGCACCGCATAAGGATAATGAAATCGATAAATATGACAGATATAATATGGTTAAAATCGCATTTTCCGAAATTAAATATGTGACTGTAAGCGATTATGAAATAAAAAAGGAAACTCCGTCTTATACTTGGGAAACACTTACACATTTTAAGAATATTTATACTGACAGCAAGTTTTATTTTGTTATGGGGATGGACAATCTGTATTCTATAAAAAACTGGCGGAATCCCGAAAAAATATGTGCGCTTGCGACGCTTGTTTTCTTTGGAAGAAGCGGATATGTAAATGATGAGGCTGAAATTGCAGATTTAAAAAAGCACTATAATGCGGATATTATAACAGCAGATTTTGATTTTAAATGTTCTTCGACAGAGATACGAGAAAAAATAAGTCGTGGCGATTGGATTTTTTCGGATATATCTCCTGAAATATTTGGTTATATTTTAAAAAACGGGCTTTACGGAACTGAAAACATAAGCTGTTATAATGAAGTTGAAAAAGAGGTTGAAAGGCTTGTTGACGAAAAAAGATTCCGTCACAGCATTGGAGTTGCACAAACTGCGTACCTTCTGGCTTTAAGAAACGATGAGGACAAAAAAAGTGCATACTTTGCAGGATTAGTTCACGATATTGCAAAAAAAATGCCTTTTGAAAAACAGCTTGAATATGCAAAAGATATTAAGCTTGACAAATATGAAAAGCTTGTAAAGAAAATGCTTCATGCACCTGCTGGGGCAGGTATGCTTAAGAAAAAATATAAAATTAAAGATAAAAAAATTCTTAATGCAGTAAGGTTTCATACAAAAGGCGATATAAATATGACGCTTTTTGATAAAATAATTTATATAGCGGATTACATTGAGCCTGAAAGAAGCTATGATGTTGTTGATGATTTACGAAAAAGTGCGTTTTCTGATATTAACGAAGGAATTTTTGAATCTTGCGACGAGACAATAAAGCTTCTTATAAAAAGAAAAGAAAAAATTGCACCGTGTTTAATTGAACTAAGAAACAGTTTTATAGATAATTTTTAAAAAAGAAAGGAAGAAAGAATATGACATCTTTAGAAAAGGCGATTTTCATTGCGAAAATACTTGATAATAAAAAGGCTCTTGATGTAACAGTTCTCAAGGTTGAGCAGTCAAGCTCTGTATGGGAATATTTCGTTATTGCAACAGGCCAGTCAAACACACAGATAAAAGCTTTGGCAAATGAGGTTGAAGCAAAATTGGAGGAAAATGATGAAAGACCGCTTCACATTGAAGGCTATGCTTCATGCGAATGGGTGCTTATGGATTACAACGATGTAAATGTGAATATTTTCCAGGAAGAATCAAGAATGTTTTACAGTCTTGAAAGATTGTGGCAGGATTGCGAACAGATAGAATTTTAAGCAGAAAGGAAGAAATAAAATGTATAACTATACTGAAATTGAAAAAAAGTGGCAGAAAAAATGGGATGACGAGCAGACCTTTAAGGTATCAACAGATTACTCAAAACCGAAATTTTACGGTCTTATTGAGTTTCCTTATCCGTCAGGACAGGGACTTCATGTAGGTCATCCGAGATCATATACAGCGCTTGATATCGTTGCAAGAAAGAAAAGACTTCAGGGCTATAATGTGCTTTATCCGATGGGATGGGACGCGTTCGGACTTCCGACAGAGAACTTTGCTATAAAAAATAAAATTCATCCGAAGCTTGTAACGGAAAACAATGTTGCCCACTTCAAACAGCAGCTTAAATCACTTGGATTTTCTTTCGATTGGTCAAAAGAAATAAATACAACTGACCCGAAATATTACAAATGGACACAGTGGATTTTCTTACAGCTTTTCAAAAAAGGGCTTGCATATAAAAAGGAAATGGCTGTAAACTGGTGTACTTCATGTAAGGTTGTTCTTGCTAACGAGGAAGTTATACAGGGAAAATGCGAACGCTGTAACAGCGATGTTATAAGAAAAGTAAAATCTCAGTGGATGCTTAAAATTACTGAGTATGCACAGCGTCTTATAGATGACCTTGACGATGTTGATTATATAGACAGAGTAAAGGCTCAGCAGATTAACTGGATAGGTCGTTCAACAGGTGCAGAGGTTGATTTTGAAACCACTTCAGGCGATAAGCTTACTGTTTATACCACAAGACCTGATACACTTTTCGGCGCTACATATATGGTTATCTCTCCGGAGCATCCATATATCGAAAAATGGGCTGACAGAATTGACAATATAGATGAAATAAAAGCTTATCAGGCTGAATCTGCAAAAAAATCAGATTTTGAAAGAACTGAGCTTGTAAAAGAAAAAACAGGTGTTAAGATTGGCGGCGTTAGTGCAATAAATCCGCTTACAAAAACAGAAATTCCGATTTATATTTCGGATTATGTTCTTATGTCTTACGGTACAGGTGCGATTATGGCTGTTCCTGCTCATGATACTCGTGACTGGGATTTTGCAAAAGCCTTCGGACTTCCGATAATTGAGGTTGTTGCAGGCGGTGATGTTGAGAAAGAAGCATTCACAGATGTTGCAACAGGTAAGCTTGTAAATTCAGGATTTTTAAATGGGCTTGAGGTTGCTGACGCTAAAAAGGCAATTATTGAGCATCTTACAAAAGAAGGAATAGGTCACGAAAAAGTAAACTATAAGCTTCGTGACTGGGTATTCTCAAGACAGCGTTACTGGGGAGAGCCTATCCCGATTGTTCATTGCGATAAATGCGGTCCTGTTGCAATTGATGAAAGCGAGTTGCCGTTACTTCTTCCTGAGGTTGAAAGCTATGAGCCGACAGATACAGGTGAAAGCCCGATAGCAAAAATGACAGATTGGGTTAATACAACTTGTCCTTGCTGTGGCGGAAACGCAAAAAGAGAAACAGATACAATGCCTCAGTGGGCAGGCTCATCATGGTATTTCTTAAGATACATTGACCCTGACAATACTGACGCCCTTGCTTCAAAGGAAGCGCTTGACTACTGGACTCCTGTTGACTGGTACAATGGCGGTATGGAGCATACAACGCTTCACCTTCTCTACTCAAGATTCTGGCATAAATTCCTTTATGACATCGGCGTAGTTTCAACAAAAGAGCCTTATATGAAGAGAACATCTCATGGTATGATTTTGGGAGAAAATGGAGAGAAGATGTCAAAATCAAGAGGAAATGTTGTAAATCCTGACGATATAGTAAGAGATTACGGCGCGGATACAATGCGTCTTTATGAAATGTTTATCGGAGACTTTGAAAAAGCTGCTCCGTGGTCAACATCAGGTATAAAGGGAAGCGCAAGATTTTTGGAAAGAGTTCACGGACTTTTGCAGATAGTTTCTGAGTCATCTGATAATTCTCTGGAAAAATCCTTCCATAAGACTATCAAGAAGGTTACAGAGGATATCGAAGGTCTTAAGATGAATACAGCGATTGCTGCACTTATGGCACTCCTTAATGAAATATATGATAAAAAGTCAATTTCAAAAGACGAGCTTAAAATATTTATTACTCTCCTCAATCCGTTTGCACCGCATTTGACAGAAGAAATGTGGGAAATTGCAGGCTTTGAAGGACAGCTCAATCAGACAAAATGGCCTGAGTACGACGAAGCAAAAACAGTTGATAATGAAATTGAAATCGTTCTCCAGGTTAACGGAAAAATCAAGGATAAAGCTGTCGTAAGCGCAGACGCTTCAAAAGAAGAGCTTGAAAAGATTGCGTTGGAAAATGAAAGCGTAAAAGAAGCAGTTAACGGAAAAACAGTTGTTAAGGTTATTGTTGTTCCGAAAAAGCTTGTAAATATTGTTGTAAAATAATACAAAAAAAGGGGAACTGCATTGATATTTGTGCAGTCCCTTTTTGCACAATAATCAGGGGGAGTGGCTATGAAAAAAATATTACTCGATAATACAAAAAAATTTTATAAAGGAAATTTACATTGTCACAGTACGCAGTCTGACGGAAAGAAAACACCCGAAGAATTAAAAGAAATGTATAAAAAAGCGGGATACAGCGTTCTTGCTATAACCGACCACGAAATTCTCAGAGACAATTCGTATCTCGATGATGAAGAATTTATAACAATTACAAGCACAGAATATGCTATAAAGCAGTTTTCTGAGCAGTCCACGCTTAAAAACTTTGACATGAAGGTTTGCCATCTTAATCTTTATGCAAGGAATCAGCACAATACTAATTGTATATGCTATAATTCTGTTTTAGACCATTATTCAGATGAGAAAAAACACGCGGAAATGAAAGCGAAGTATAGTGATTATGAAAGAATTTATTCTACAGAAGGAATAAATGAAATTATAAAAACAGCTAATGAAAACGGTTTTTTTGTAAGCTATAATCATCCGAGATGGTCGCTTGAAAATTACGGTGACTACTGCGGATACGAGGGAATTTGGGCTGTTGAAATCTTCAATACTTCTTGTAATTTCAGTGGTATATATGAATATGATATAAATGTTCTTGACGATTTTTTAAGAGACGGAAAAAGAATATTTGCAACCTGCGGCGACGATAATCATAACTCAGAAAAAAAGAATGATTCATTTGGCTGCTGTGTTATGATTAACGCAGATGAGCTTAAATATGATAAAATAATTGACGCGCTTACAAGCGGAAATTTTTATACTACAACAGGTCCGGAAATATCTGAGCTTTGGACCCGGGACGGTAAGGTATTTATAAAATGCAGCAATGCAAAAAGGATAACTTATTCAACGCATGGAAGGCGTGCGCGTTCAGTTGTTGCTGATGAGGAAAGCTGGATTTGTGAGGCAGAATTTGAAATAAAAGAAGCGGATAAGTATTTCAGAATAGATGTTATAGATGAGTTTGGAAAAAGGGCGAACACTCAGGCTTATTTTTTAGATGAGCTTTAAAAAAACAAACGGAAAGGAATAGAAAATGGAAATAAAAGAACTTAATAAGAATATAAGTGAAGGAATTTTTTCAAATATCTATTTCTTTCACGGTGAAGAAAATTATCTTAAGGATTTTTATATACAAAGAATAATAAACGCTGTTGTTCCTGACGGAATGGACGCATTTAATCTTTTTACATTTAAAAATGATGTTACGGCAGGAGAGATTAAAGACGCAATAGAACAGCCGCCTCTTATGTCTGATTATAAGGTTGTTTATTTAAACGAGCTTGATATTTCAAAGCAAAATTCAGATTTTCGTGATAAAATGGCAGAAATTATTGATGATATTCCGGGATTTTGCATATTAATTATAAGGGAAACTGCAGTTGACGGAAAATTAAAGCTGATAAA
This sequence comes from uncultured Oscillospiraceae bacterium, assembly GCA_964537245.1. Lineage (GTDB taxonomy): Bacteria > Bacillota > Clostridia > UMGS1840 > UMGS1840 > UMGS1840. The sequence goes on along the minus strand of CAZHZL010000048.1, from coordinate 6,217 downwards.
ATCACTTGAAAAAAATGCTTGCTCTGTAAAATGTGTTTATCCCGATACCGATACTGTAAGAGCGTTTATTACAAGAGAATTTAAAAACAGAAATAAAAAAATATCTCCTCAGCTTGCGCAGAAAATTGCAGTTGAGTGTGAACAGAAGATGTACACCGTTCTTAATGTTATAGAGGCGGTATGCGGATATCTCCACGATAAAGATGAGATAACCTGTGAAGCGGTAGATACCTTTATGGTGCAGTCATTTGAAACGGTTGTTTTCAATCTTTCCGAATTTATTGTTACAAAGCAATTTACAAAGGCTTATGAGGTTTTAAATAAGCTGAAATTAAAGCCTTCAAAAAATCCTGCTCCTCAGCTTTTTTCTCTGATTTCGGAGCATATTTTATCAATTTATATAGTTTATCTTGCAGGAAAATCAGGTTTTTCACAAAAAGAAACACTGGCTGCACTCGGAAATAACAAAAGAGAGTTTCTTATAAAAAAATATCAGAATCAGTTAAGAAATATTGATGCAAATAAGCTTCCTGATATAATTAAATTCTGTTCTGAAACAGACTATAAGCTGAAAAACGGGCTTATTTCAAATCTTTATCTGCCTATTTATGAACTTATATCAATGTTTGCATAGGAGGTAGGAATGGAGCTTTTATCATATACAACAAACGGGATATTGCCTGTATTTATAGTAATTTTTGTAGGAATATTTTTGAATAAGCTTAAATTTTTTTCCGAAAAGACAAAGGACGAAATAGTTAAGCTTGTTTTCTATGTGGGGACTCCTTGTCTTATATTTATGAATGTTGCTACCTCTGATATTTACAGCTGTCTTGATTTTAAATTTGAGCTTTTTGTTATTCTTCTGATTTTATCTCTTATTGCAGTTGTAATGCTTATATGCTCATTTATAAAGGACCCTGCTAAAAAGGGCGCGGTAATACAGATTTCATACAGGTCAAACTTTGCGATTATAGGCATGCCTCTTGCGATAAATCTGCTTGAACAGTCGGGAGTAACTTTGACAGCAGTAACACTCTCGTTTGTTGTCATTACATATAATATTACTGCCGTAATTCTGCTTTCATATTACGGCGGAGTTGAGCGGAATTTTAAGAGTATGTTAAAAAGCATTGCTTCAAATCCGCTTATTATAGGCACTGTGGCAGGACTTTTATTTTCACTTTTTAAAATACCTGTTCCGACAGTTGTTTCAAAGACATTGTCAACACTTGGAGATATCGCTTCGTGTATGGGGCTTATCATAATAGGCGCAACAATTACCTTCAACGGATTTAAAGAAAACAAAAAAGAAATTTTATTAAGTGTTTTTTTAAGAAATGTTTTTGCACCGCTGTGGGTTATCGTTATAGGTATTCTTTTCGGTTACAGAAATGATTATCTTATGGTAATTGCCATTATGTCGTCTGCGCCTGCAGCTGTGAACTGTTTTGTTATGGCAAAGAAAATGAATGTTTCAGCGGATATTTCTGCCTTTGGAGTTTCTTTAACAAGCATTTTCAGTATATTCAGCGTATTTATATGTGTTTATCTTATAAAGCTTTTTGGTTTGGCTTAGTTTTTTGCTTTTTGCTTCAGAAGATAAAAAATGTAAAATAAGCATTGTACCAAGCACAACAAAAGAGATGAAGCTGCCAAAGCTTTTTAAAGCTATTATTGTAAGGGCAACTGTTAAAAAGAGAAAAAAGAACGATATTTCATAGTATTCTTCTTTTTCTTTTTTTGCGTTTGAATTGTTTTCGTATTTTTTCATTTTTTACACATCCTTTTCTTTTTTCTGATTTAATTCTATCAGTTTTAATGTACTATAAAAAGGACACCTGTAAAAAAATGAAAAAATTTTTTTAAAAAATATGGAAATGTAAAAAATATGTTGAAATTTGTTTTTAAATGTGATATAATAGCATAGCGCTTTTGAAGTGAATAGAAAAGAGGAAAAAAGTGGTATTCAGCAGTTTGGAATTTATCTTCGGTTTTTTACCGTTGTTTTTGATAATTTATTACAGCGTTGCACCTAAATTGAAAAATACGGTGCTTTTTTTGGGTAGTCTTTTGTTTTATGCATTTGGCGAGCCTGTTTTTGTTATACTTATTATGCTGTCGGTTATTGTTAATTACTATGGCGCTATTCTGATTAATAAATTTGAAAACAGAGGAAGAAAGGCGACGCTTGTCGTATTTTTACTGTATAACTTTCTTATGCTCGGATTTTTTAAATATACCAACTTTTTTATAGAAAATTTAAACGGAATTTTTTATCTTTTAAAAAGCAATATTCATATAGAAGCACTTAATATTATGCTTCCGCTGGGTATAAGCTTCTATACCTTCCAGATTGTATCTTACATTATTGATGTATACAGAAGAGATGTTGAGCCTTGTAAAAATATTATAAATGTAGGTACATATCTTTGTATGTTTCCACAGCTTATTGCAGGGCCTATTGTTGTATATACCGATGTTGAAAAAGAAATAAAAGAACGCTCAATTACTATGGAGGTAGTTGAGGACGGTCTTAAAACATTTGTTTACGGTATGTCATTTAAGGTTTTGATTGCAAATATTATGGGTATAATATGGAATGATATACAGACAATAGGCTTTTATAATATTACTACACCTTACGCGTGGCTAGGTGCAGCAGCGTATAGCTTTCAGATATATTTTGACTTTGCAGGTTATTCTCTTATGGCAATAGGATTGGGGAAAATGCTCGGTTTTAATATTCCTGAAAATTTCAACGACCCATATGCGTCAAAATCTGTAACGGAATTCTGGAGAAGATGGCATATTACCTTAAGCAGCTGGTTCAGAGACTATGTTTATATTCCGTTAGGCGGAAACAGAAAGGGTAGTCTAAGAACAATTTTTAACCTGTTTATTGTCTGGGCGCTTACAGGCTTCTGGCACGGTGCAAGCTGGAATTTCGTTTTATGGGGAGTTTATTTCTTCATTTTTCTTACGCTCGAAAAACTGTTTTTAAAAAAGCTTCTTGATAAGTCAAGGATACTTTCCAGAATATTTACACTTTTGGTTGTAGTCGTGAGTTGGGTAATATTTGCAATAACAGATTTTTATGAGCTTGGGGTATATCTGTCCCGTATGTTCCCGTTTTTTGTCGAGAGCGGAATAGTTAATCCGTCAGACTACATCAATTCTCTAAAAAGCTATTGGTATATACTCTTGGCGGCTGTTGTATTCTCAACGCCGTTTCCGACAAGACTTTTTAAGAAATATAAGAAAAATGCCTTATGTACAGTTATACTTTTAGCACTTTTCTGGATTTGTGTGTACAGACTGTTTACAGCGGCAAACAATCCGTTTTTATATTTCAGATTTTAAGGAAAGGATAGTATTTAAAGTTGAAATTTTTTGTTAGCTTTAAAAATTTTATAAAATTATATACATTCACATTTCTGATAATATTGTCATGTGTGTTTTTCTTTGCGTATGAGATTGGATATTCTGAATCTGCACTGAGAATGAAGCTTGAAGTTGTAATGGACGAATTTTACAGCGAAAAAAATGTTTTGGAAGCACAGCCTGACGCAGAAGCGGCTTCAAGTGTGACATCTGAAGAAAAGCTGATAGAAGCGGAAGAAACTGAAAGTAATGAAGCAGAAGAAGTGAAAGAAAATGAAGAAATTCCTTTGGAAGAAGAAAATGAAAAACAAAAGGAGATAATAAGCACAAAGCTTGATTTCCCCGAGCCTGTGGGAGTTTTTAAATCCATTAATCAAAGCTATTTTGATGATGCACTTTTTATAGGTGATTCCAGAACAATCTGCTTACAGGCATACGGTGGCTGGACTAATGCAACCTATTACACTTCACAGGGAGTATCTGTCTGGAAAATACTGGAGGAAAAAATCGCTCCACTTGAAGACGGCACTATGGGAACAATAGAGCAGGCACTTTTGGAGAATCAGTTCAGAAAGATATATATCATGCTTGGTGTCAATGAGCTTGCTACGGGGACAGCGGATTCTTTTTTAAGTCAGTATAAAACAGTAGTTGACAAAATTATGTCTTTACAGCCGGACGCAATAATATATGTTCAGGCGATAGTCCATGTCTCAAGAGAAAAATCAGACAGCGAAAAATATATCAATAACTTCAATATAAACACTAGAAATCAGAAATTATTTACATTGGCAGATAACAAAAGAATATTTTTTATTGACGCAAATAAGGTGCTTGATGATGAAACAGGAGCACTTACGGAGCAGTACACATTTGACGGAGTACACCTTACTGCAAAGTATCTTCCTATATGGAAGGAATTTTTGCTTAAGCACGGTGTTGATTTAGAACCAGAACCGTTACCTGTTATAGAAGAAACTGATGCTGTTGTGATATATGAATAAAGAGAGGTAAATGAAAAACCGCCTGTGATTTCCATACGAAAATTCACAGGCGGTTAGTTTTTTAAATAAAATTAGTCTTCAACAGGAGCGTCAACCGGGCAAACACCGGCACAAGCACCACAGTCTATACAAGCATCTGCGTCGATAACATAGATATCATCTCCAGCTGTGATAGCGCCGTTTGGGCATTCTGATTCGCAGCTTCCGCAGCTGATGCAAGCGTCTGTAATTTTGTAAGCCATTTTGTGCACCTCCATTAATTTTTTTAATATAATTCAATATATAGTAATATAATACTATATTTATCGAATATTTTCAAGTGTTTTTACAAAAAAAACAAGTTTTTTTAAATATTTTTTAAAGTTTTTCTAATTTTTCAGTTATATTGTCAACAACATCGGTAGGATAATTTTCAATTTCACCATTATCACATAGTTTTGCAATATGAGGATCAATCGGTATTTTTGCCACTGCATCAATTCCAAGTCTCTTAGCAATATTCTCAATATGGCTTTCACCGTAAATATAATGAATTTTACCACATTCATCGCATTTGAAATAAGACATATTTTCAACAATTCCTATAATAGGAATGTTCATCATATTAGCCATATTTACAGCTTTTTCAACTATCATTCCGACAAGCTCCTGCGGAGATGTCACAATAATAACACCGTCAAGAGGAATAGACTGAAAAACAGTAAGCGGGACATCACCTGTTCCCGGTGGCATATCTACAAACATAAAATCAACATCTGACCATATAATATCAGTCCAGAACTGCTTTACAGCACCTGCAATAACAGGTCCTCTCCAAATAACAGGTGTAGTTTCGCTTTCCAAAAGCAAATTAAGAGACATGATCTCAACTCCGTTTTTGCTTTTTGCAGGAAAAGCGCCAAACTCCGTTCCTTCAATTTGCTGATTTATTCCAAAAGCCTTGGGAATTGAAGGTCCTGTTATATCAGCATCCAAAATTGCCGAATTATATCCCTTTTTATTCATCCCTGAAGCTAAAAGGGAAGTAACGAGTGATTTACCGACACCGCCTTTTCCGCTTACAATACCAATTACTTTGTTTATATGACTAAGCTCATTTGGTTTTTCCAGAAAGCTTTTCTTTTCGTTAGAACATTTTTCGCTGCATGAACTGCAATCGTGATTACATTCCTGACTCATTGTAAAAACCCTTTCTAAAAATTAAAGTATGTGAATATTTTCACATAGATGATTTTACACTATTTTTTCAGATTTGTCAAGAATAAAGCACCATTTTACCTAAAATTCACTGATTTTACATAAAATATCTTGACAAAAAGCGGATTTTCTGATATTATAGTATTGTTTCAAAAAGTTATGGAGAGGTATCGAAGTGGTCATACGAGGCTGACTCTAAAGCTGTCGAGTTATGTAATTCGCAAGAAGTTAGCGGGAGATGTAGGAACATAGCGGAAATTACCGCCATTTACTAACCAACAATTTAATACAAGTTTATAGCATTTTCCACACAAGTTTCCCACGGAAAATTTTGTGTGCGAGATGTTAAAATACACATTTGGAGAGGTATCGAAGTGGTCATAACGGGGCTGACTCGAAATCCCCTCGGTTACAGTGTAACTATACCCCTACAAATGGCTTAACCGTGCGGGTTTAAGCGAGGTTCAAACCTCTCTTTTACTGCTTTATCTAGCGGTTTTTCTAGCCATTTCTAACAAAATTCTATAATTTGCTTGTTTTTTGCTCCCTAAAAAAGAGCATTAACATATACACGGACAGGTATCGAAGTGGTCATAACGGGGCTGACTCGAAATGAAGTAAGATTATAAGAA
>CAZHZL010000047.1:6130-19361 GCA_964537245.1 uncultured Oscillospiraceae bacterium | reverse complement strand
ATTCCCAAAAGCCATCACTACACAAAAGGAAAGCATCACCGCTTTTATACGGAATTGGTCTGTAAATAGTTCCTACCTCATTAGTTGTGCTTTCTCCCAAAACCTTTAAAAGTTTATTGCGATCTGCATCAAAACGAATGTCATCAAAAGACATTTCACCTAATTCAACAGACATTTGAGAAACGCTATGATCTTTTGTCATAGTGCTTAATGTTCCGTTTGAGAAAAAATAAAACCTTGAGTCACCACTATTAAAATATGTTAATTCTTTGTTATCTACAATACAACCAACTGCGGTTGTTCTCATTCCTTTTTGTTCAGGCTTAATAATCTGTTGCTGAACAAGCCCGTCATTTACAATTTTCAAAACATTGTAAATATTATCAGCTTGCAATTCATCAATCTGAGAGATTCCCTCTAATATGTTCTTTACAGCAGCCTGAGAAGCAACATCACCACAATTATGACCACCCAAACCATCACACAAGACAGCAATACATCTGTTTTCATCATTTTTTATACCATAACTATCTTCCTGATAAGGTCTTGCACCCATATTTGAATAAGTAAACAAGTCTATATTCATCCTTCTATCTCCTTCTTATCTATAAATTCAAATTTATTTTTGGTTTCTGCTATATAAAAAGCAAATTTCTCATCTTCTATTTTATGAGGTAATGAAGCTACAATTTTTGTTCCATCTTCAAGAAATGTACCATATTTTGAAAAATTATCAACTAAATAGCAATCATTTCCTTCGACTTGAATAGTACAATGTAAAGCACTTATTCCCGGTTCATCAATCGGATATACAACATCACATTTTGTATCATCTCGCCCGATTGTTAATTTTCCTTCAAACTTATACACTTTACCCTTTAAAGTGCCATCTATAACTCTAATATATTTATCCTTAAATTTAAGGTTGTTTTCATTTTTATTACCAATAATCAAGGCAATCGCTATTATTGCAATAAACAACAACATTCCTAAGATTACTGTAGAAATTATTATGTTTTTATACCTGACTTCCTCTGATGTCATAAAGTCAATATTTTGTGCAGCAAACAATTTAGCCAATTCATCAGAAGATAAAATGTACTGTGAATATGTATTCATGCTATTCAATGAATACGCACACATACCGATTACATTCCCTTTTTCATCAATAGCCGGAGCACCAACTAACGCTCTATTAAATTCGTTAGAATATTTATAAACAACAATGGTATTTAATTCATCATAAGTGCTAATATTACCGCTATACTGAATAATATCTGTAGTATTAAATTTCTCAAAGTCACTCATAATGTTTCCAGTTCCGTCATATCCTCTAACAAACACCGTTTTATTCTGATTAACAGTATTTGTCAAAATCATAGGTTTTAGTTCTTTTGAACTTTCAGGTAATCTTAAAATAGCTATATTTCTTCCTGCATCATAGAAAATAACATTTGCAAGTAAATTTTTTTCCACTTCGTTAATTCTCACTATTGCACTTTTTGGAGGTACACCATTAGGGGTTGCCACCACGCTATATGATGTAACGATTGTGTCAATAGCTTTTCCCGGTTTTCCTATCGCAAACCCTGTACCGTAAGTTGACATACTTGCATTTTTTATCATAGCAATAGAACTATCGTTTTTACTAATATCATTAGATGAGCAAGCAGATAATATTAATGAGCAAAAAAAGATACAACTGCATATACTTATCAAAAACTTTGAATATTTATTTTTTACTTTCATAACATAACCTTCTTTTCATCTAATTTTATGAAGGAGCAGAGCAACTATACCCTGCTCCTTCATAACTTTTTTTACTCTGCTGTATCAGCTTTCTTTGCCTTTGCCCAATTAAATGTATCATTGCACAAAGAACGGAAAATCATTTTTGTAGTACCGATTTCAATAATATCATAATCTTTAAGCTCAATAGGTGTCATAAGCATAGTGTCATTCACATAAATATTGTTTTTAGATTCACCCAAGAAGATAAAGAACTTGTTGTTTCTAACATCGTAAGAGATAATTGCATTTACGCCTTTTGAAATTGAACTATCAAAATCCAACTTAATATCATTACCGCCGCCTCTGCCGATTGTGTTCTTTTCGCCACGAATTTTAAAATCTTCGCCACGCTTTGCACCTTCTAAGCATACAAGCCAGCCTCTTACTTCAACGATACCATTTTCATTTACAATATCTTCTTTATAAGTTGTAGCTGCAAACTGTTCGCCAACAGGAGCAGTTGCCGGAAAATCATTCTGAACACCAGCCTGTGCTACTTGTGGCTGAGGAGCTACATATTCCTGTCCTGCAAATCCATCAAGAGGTGCAGTCTGAGGGAACATATTTCCGCCCATTTGGGGCTGTGGATCGGAGAGAGGAACTGTTACATTCACACTACTACCTGTGCTGCAATAAGGGCAGCTACTATTTTTTGCGTCATCAAACAAGTGACCGTTAGGACATTGTTGCATAGCCATAATTAAATCCTTCTTTCTCTATGTAATTAGTGTATATTTTTTATCTAATGCTAAAGCATTAGGTTCTGACATTTTAGTTCTGTGGGGGCTGTCCACCGGGACCACCCTGCGGAGGCTGACCGCCCTGTGGTGGCTGTCCGCCCTGCGTAGGTGCAGTTTGTGTACTCGTATCAGACTTTTCGCTCTCCGGGTTCTTTGCACTTTCAGTTGTTTTTTCCTCCTGTGTTGCCGGAGTGTTCTGTTGAGTCTGTGTATCTTGCTGAACTTGAGTACCCTGTGGCATCTGACCGTTCATAGGCGGCTGACCGCCCATCGGAGGTTGTCCACCCGGACCACCCATACCAGCACTTATTCTAATTTCAATAGAACCTGTCATAGAATTATAAGAAACATTTGTATTCTTCAAAAATACAGACAAATCTCTTGAATAGATATAAACATCACCATTTTTTTCAAAAGGTGCTTTTAAAATTTCTACTGAAGATGTCGCCTTTGATGTTTGATCCTGTAATGTTACCTTTGTCGAACCTATTTCAATAATTGCAAGTTCTAATTGGCTTAACAATTTCACCTGATTACCATCACGGACAAAATCATATCCGGCTGTGCTTGTAATATCTTCAAGTTTTAAATACGATTTTCCGTTTTCTTCAAAGAATTCTATGGTTGCAGGCTGTCCATTTATCATAGAACCGTTTTGGGATACAGAAATCATTGTTTCCATCTGCTGTGGAGGCGGAGCTTGCATCATTCCGGGTTGCTGTTGATTTCTGTTACGCAAAACTACAATCAATGTTGTTGCTAATGCCACAATAAGCACCGCTACAATCGCTATTATAGCAATTTGCCAAGTTTTTGATTTTTTTTCTTCAGCATATCCTGACATTGGATATGGCATATCTGACTGCGGAAAAGGTTGCTGCGACTGCGGATAGCCCGACTGCGGATAGCCCGACTGTGGATAACCAGACTGTGGATAACCGTTTTCCGTATTTGGTGTTTGATTCATATCATTTTCATTCACTTTATCGTTCCTCCTATCTTACTTCAAATGTGTTTTCAGGCGTTGCCAGATAGAATCTGTCACCGCTTTTCAATGCTACAGGCTGTGCATAAGAAATTCTGTTGCCATTCGCTGTATATGTTCCATGTGTAGAATTTCTATCATTTAAAACAAACATACCTGACATTGGGTTATATGTAACATAGCAATGGATTCGGCTTACTTTAGCTTGGGAAGAAGGTATAACAACCTGACAACTGATGCTATCTCTACCCATAATCAAACCATTATCGCTGATTTGATAAATCATTCCGGCTAAAGGACCGTTGATGCCAACAAGCTCCGGCAATTTTTCACATTCATTAGCATTTACATTCTGATTTGCATACACATAGTCATTTGCATTGTTAGCATATCCTCTATTTGCATTGCCGTTTGCATACGCCACTTGTGGCTGCCCGTTCAGCACATAAGTCTTTGCAATCATATCATGCAGACCTTGTTTCTGGTCATTGAAAAATGCCATTAAATATCCAATACCTAAAATCAACCCGGATAACATCTTACCAATCAATCTCAGAATTGAAGCTGAATATGTAATTCCATTTCCGTTAGAATCTGCTATATACAATCCCATTACTCTTTTTCCGAGAGTTGCGTGCCAGCTGCCGCCTTCCATCAGGATATAGTACAACCACGATAACACAACTCCAACAATAGGAGCAACTGCAAGGGCCGCAAAGCCAAAGCATAGACCTAAAATATACCCGATAATCGTTAATGATAGCGATACAATTATTGAATCAATAATTGATGCAACAATTCTTTTACCTAAATCTCCGTAATACATTATCTCACCTCACTCCTTCATACAAACAATACTATCTGTTGCTCTATCTTCAAGCAACTCATCATTCTTTGCAAACAGAACAACGAAAATGCCCAAGAGTTTTATTATATTTCGTATCAATACTTGACTTGGCATTACTTCTGCACCTGTTTTCCCACGGATATGCAATCTAAACATTGCTTTACCAACAGTTGTTGATGTCATTAGTTCCGATACGGTGTTAATAAGTGTAAATATGATCGGAAATAGAACGCTTAATCCAATCGTGGAATCATTAACACCTAAAGCACCAAACAGCACAACAAAGTAAATTACTCCCCACAACAGCATATCAACTGCATAAGCACCCATTCTTGATGCGATACTTGCTACATTTGAATTTCGCTGAATGCTAATTCTACCGCTTGGCTGCGGATTTGGTTGCGGTGGTTTTATCGGTGGTTGCTTTACAGGTGGTTGTTCCTTACTCATTCTCACCGATGCATTGCTGAGTCCAAGAATACTTTTCATTTCTGCTATGTTTGATATTCTTTTAGCCGTTGTAAGCTCCATTGATTTTTCAATACAGTATTTTAAATTATCGGGCAAATCAGGTCTTAATCTTGAAAATTCTTCCAGATTATCTTCCGCTACTCTTTGCGTTGACTCTATCGGTATTCTCGATGTAAATAAGTGATAGAATGTAGCTCCGAGAGCATATATATCTGTATATGGACCTTGCTTGCCTCGTCCACCATACTGTTCAATGGGGGCATATCCGACTTTAACAATAACAGATAACTCCCTGTTAAATTGATCCATTTCACTTCTTGCAGAACCAAAATCTAAAATCTTAACGGAATTATTCTTAGTAACATAGATATTATCGGGTGCAATGTCACGATGTAAAATTCCTTTTGAATGTATGTATTCCAAGCCATTCATAATCTGATAAAGTAAATTCATACCCTCATCATATTCAAGCCTTCTGCTGAAATTGTTTGTGTATCTTCGCAAATCAATGCCGTCACAATACTCCATAACATAGTAAGCTGTATTGTTTTCAAAGAAGCTGTCATATATCGTAATAACATTTCGATGCTTCAGCGACTTAACCAATTCTGCTTCTTCTACAAAACGCTTCATTATTTTGTTATATCGTTCCAGATTTTGCTCTGCTACTGATACAAATTTGGTTGCATTGGTTCTTAATGCAAAATTTGCAGGGAAGTATTCTTTTATTGCACATATACCGCCAATCTTTGTATCAAGGCATTTATAGGTTATTCCGAAACCGCCTACTCCCAAAGCAACTCCCACTATATATCTATTATGAAGAAGTGTACCGGGAAGTAAGCAATTCGGAGATACTGTATTTGGAGTGTGTTTGTATCCGCATTTCGGACACGGTTTTTCTCTTATCGGTTTTTCACAGAAGCACCGATAACAGAGATTGTTATAATTCACTCAAACCACTCCAAACATAAATTAAAATCTTACTTCAAAGGTGTTCTCAGGACTTGCAAGATAGAATTTTTCACCTGACTGCAAAATCTGAGGAACATTCGGTGTAAGTTTTTTACCATCAATAGTAAATGTACCGTAGCTTGAATTCAAGTCCTTAACATAGCAAACTGCTCCGTCAAAAGCAACTTCGCAATGAATACCGCTAACGCCCTGAGTATTTACAGGGAAAGCGATAGCACACTTAGAAGAATCTCTACCAACTTTAACTGTTCCTGTAACAGAATATCTCTTACCATTTAATGTACCGCCGATTGCAATTACTCTTGCACTTGCTTTTCCGGCAGCAGGAGCCTGTTTAGGCATTGTGCGATTTGCACCGTTGTCAAGAGGCATTGTATAATTTGTTCCTGCGTAATTATCATCACCATTATTGTTCTTCTTGCGAACGATAAGAACGATAACCAATGCGATAATAAGAACTAATACTACACCGCCAGCAATTAAGAACCAGTTGATTTCTCCTGCCTGAGAATAAGGTATTTCTTCTGCATTAAGAATCTTTATAAGTTCATCAATTACAATAGCCTGATTTTCGTAATTAACTGCTCCTCTGTTGATACCAGCAACTTGTCCTTTAGAGTTTACTAATGGACCACCTGAGTTTCCAAAGGTAATATTCAAATCTAAATAGAATACATCAACGCCCTCAAATGTGTCGTTCTTTTTAATACCGCCTCTTGTAGTTGTGATGTCGTTGGGGCTAAACTGTAACCATTCGGTGATTTCAATACTTGTACCCGGATATCCCAAAGCATAATAAACATCATCAGGATCTAAATCTTCTTTTGAGCAAAGTGTCAATGGCACTCTTTCTGTTGTAGCTTCCGGCAATTTCAAGATAGCAATATCTTTGCTTTCATTGTAATAACATACATTAGCTAACATCATTTTATTAGCAGCCAAATTGAAATAAACTGTAGCCGTTGTATGAGGCTCTCCGACAATCACGCCGTTTTCCACATTATTTACCACATGATTGTTTGTAACAATATACTCTACAGGCTGACCTTTTTTACCGATAGCGAAGCCTGTACCCCATCCACCGTCCTGTGACTGAATAGCAACAACACCATTTTTGGCATCAGATGCTGTTGTAGCCGCTGATACTGTAGCAGTCATAAATGAGAACATAAGAACAACTACAGCAAACAAACTCATAATTCTTTTTAAATTCATTGTCTTTTTCATTACTAAACTTCCTCTCTAAATAAGATAAATTTAATTTTTTTCACATTTTATAACCATAACGGTCATATTGTCTTGCCCCGGAAATCTCGAACTCAAGACATTAGATACGATTTTATCGCTTGCAGACTGTGCATCATAGTTCGATAATATATCTTTCATCGAGTCTTGAGATATTCCGTTATATATTCCGTCTGAACACAATACAAAAGTATCATTTGGCTTAATTCTATAGCCTTTAAGACTTACATCCACATACGGTATTTCTCTTTTCCCGATGAAACAAACCAAACTGTCTTTCTGCCCATCTTCCTCTACATCTTGGAGATTTCCACCATCATTTATGTACTCTCGGTACAACTGATTTTTATAATCATGATCTTCATTCATTTGAAGCATGTGTCCGTTTCGATAACAATATAATCTGCTATCTCCAACCGTTATCCAATAAATACGGTTTTTGAAAATATATGCAAATACCATTGTCGCCCCGGCTTTACTGCTACCATCGGCAGCATATTGTTCACAAACGCTGTCATTTATATAGCGAACTATATTTTCTAACTGTTCACTTATGTTAGCTTGTGGGTTTAGAGAATCAAACATTGCAATAGAGGCCTGCACCACATAATCTGCAACACTCTTTCCGTTTGCCAATCCACCCATTCCATCTGACAAAATCGCTAACATACCTTTGTTTGTGACAATGTTACTGTCTATAATATTGGAATAACCAAAAGAATCCTCTTGATATGGTCTTGCACCCTGATTTTGGCTATTCCCGGTATTGATATACATTGAAGTACCCGATGTTAGTTTAAGCTCAACACCAGCCCTTGCAGTCGGAACATTGTACATAGGCGGTGTGTTAGAATGAGCACCATGATTTTTGTTGTTTTTATATGCCAATCACATCACCCCTTCCTCAATGAGAACTTTACCCTTAACATTAAGGCATGGGCTGTCACATAGGAGGCTGACCGCCCATAGGAGGCATACCCGGACCGCCGGGCATTGGTGGTTGCGGTTGCGGTGGCATACCACCGGGACCTACCAAATTCACAATAAGTATTATCAAAAGAGCAACTATTATCAAAGCTGCAACACCGATTATCAAACCTTTAAGCATACCTGATTTTTCTTTGCTCTCCGCATACTTTTCAACTTGATATTGAGATTGCGGATATTGTGACTGTGGATATTGTGACTGCGGATATTGTGACTGCGGATAACCCGACTGCGGATAGTATGTCATATTTTGCGGTGGTATCTGTGAATTAGGATAATGGCTATTGTTCACATAAGGATTATATCCTGTTTGCGGCTGTGCCTGTATTTGTGATTGTGGCATACCACCATTATTTCCTCCAAAATTCACAGCAGCACCCTGTAAGCCGGAAGAAACACCATTATATATAGTCTGAACATAATCAGCACCGCCGATTACTACTTCCTGAACATTTAACTCGCCTAAAGCTCCTAAGAGTTCTATGGCACTTTGATAACGATCTTCAATCTTACTCTGTAAACACTTTTTGATAATATTCATAAATTGCGGAGAAAGATTTAACGAACTATCAAATGTAATTTCAGGATTTTCTACTCTGTTCATAGCATCTGTAGGTATTTTTCCTGTAACTGCATAATAAATTGAAGCACCAACAGCATAAATATCAGTCCATACACCCTGTTTGCCATTGCTCTTATACTGCTCCGCTGGAGCAAAGCCCTGTTTTACAACGACTGAATATACTTGCTGTGCATCACCTATAACCTGTTTAGCCGCACCAAAATCAATAAGTTTAACATCACCATTGGTACAAACAAAAATATTATCAGGTGATATATCTCTATGAAGCATCTGTGTACTATGTACGGCAACCAAAGCATCACAAATGCCTCTCATAATTGTTACTGCTTCTGCTTCGCTCAGCTTGCCACCTTTTTTTGCAATGTAACCTTTCAGGTCAATACCTTCCAGATATTCCATTGAATAATAAACTGTGTCATTAGCATAGAAAAATTCATACACCGAAACAACATTTTTATTTGTGTTGAATCGTGACATTGTTTTTGCTTCCTCAAAAAAGCGGTTAGCACCTTTCTCAAATACCTTTCGCTTGTCATCAGAAACAATAGAAATTTTTTCTTCGCCTTTAGCCCTGTTAGCAATGCCAGTAGGATAATACTCCTTAATGGCAACTACCTTATCTCGCTCACTTGAATATGCAAGATAGGTTGCTCCAAAGCCACCTCGTCCTAATACACGACCAATGATGTACTTACCTAACAGATTAGTTCCCGGCATTAGCAATCCAGCTTCTGCTTGATACTTCTCATGTGAAAGTCCACATTTAGTACAAACATTTCCGGGACCGATAGGCTCAAAACAAAAGTCGCATAAATTCATACCTTTGAATTGCATGGATTTTCTCCTCCTTTAATTTTTTATAATTCTTAGGCATATTGCCGAATAATTATCATTGAATTTATCAGCTTTCTCAGAGTGGCATTTTAGCATTGCTTCAAGCCATTCGTGAGCCGTTGTTGTATTTGTCAATGCTTGAAGCATATCATCCTCATTGACATATTCCCAAAAGCCATCAGAGCAAATCAACACAGATAAATTATCTCTAATTTTCTGTTTGAATATATCAGGCGGTCTTATTTTTCCAACTCCTAATGCAGCTTTTAAAATATGCCTGTTTGGATTTCTTCTTATATCATCTAATGTGCCATGATTTTTCATTACTTCCTCGTAAGCAACACTATGATCTACCGTAAGATAAGTTTCCTTATCACTTTTAAAAGTGTATATGCGTGTATCTCCTAAATGAGCAGCATATATCCACTTATACCTACACAAAACGCAAGCTAATGTTGTTTTCATCTTTAAATCGTCAGTTTGCTCGGCAACTATCGCATCATCAATAGTTTGAAATATGTTATGTATGATTTTAGGCTTTAGTTTCGTGATTTTCATATATTCTTCTTTCGCAATATCAGATGCTATTTTAGAAGCAATATCTCCACCGCCATGTGCGCCTAATCCATCTGCAACAGAGAGCAAAATGTTTTCTCCTGTTTGCTGAACTACTATTGAATCTTCATTGATAGGCCTACCACCCTGTTCGGATAAATATGAAATTTCAAAAGCAAATCCGCTTTGCTCGAATTTCTCATCCTTTATCAACATCATCATCCTTTTCTCTTTTTCTTTATGAAAAGGATGGATAATATCAAAGCAATTAAATTTACGAGAACAACCGCAGAACATACAATAATTGCATTTGTTTTATTCCAAACCGTTTCATGGTTTATCTGTTCGCCAACATTATATTCGATAATCTCGGTAGGTTCAGGCGTATTGTTCATAATCATAAACAACCGATAAAGCATAACAGCCGCATCTTTTCGAGAAACATCATCTGCAAATTTCAGTTTCATATCAGGAGAATATATACCTTCTCTGATTGCAAGTGCAATTTCTTTTTCTGCCCAATCTCCGATTATATTATCATCTGTGAAATTTAAGTATTTGTCTATATTTTCAGGATATACATATCCGTTTTTCTGATTTATTGTTCGTGCTGTTAAAGCAATAACTTGTTCAACCGTAACATTTTCTTTTCCCCTGAATGTTCCATCAGCAAATCCCTGAACTATATTATCCTTTTGAGAAGCAGCAACATATCTGTAGTGTTTCCTGTCAACATCAGGAAACGAACACTCTGCATCATTATCTAACGCAAAAAACATTCTCACTAAGGATTCAGCAAAATCATATCTTGTCAGAGCAGATGTTGGATTAAATTTCTTGTTATCTAAATTAAAATATCCTCTGACAACCATAAATCTGATTGCCTGTTTTTCATATTCTGATAAATTATCAATATCACTTATGACAATTTCGGGAGAGGCAACATTATATTCACCACTATACTTTGTCATAAATTCCATCGCTCTTGTAGCTGCGTTATACTGACCGCCCCAATTTTCCTGTGTGTTATTCATAAACAAATATACGGTCTGCTCACTATGCTTTGCCGGCAATGCAATTTTTATATCAACTTTATATTTATCAATTATATTGTTGCCTTTATCTAAAAAGCGTACCGTATAAGCATCTGATAATTTCTTCATTTGAATTTTAAATTCTTTATGATTTGCTATTATGTTTCCGATACTTTCTTTACTTAACGCAATATATTCGTTCTTATTTTCAAACACAATTTTCAATGTATTTATATTAGTAATTTGATTTAAGTTATTTTCGTCAATTAAAATTTCTACATATTCGGAAAAATTTATATCCTTAACCTGAACACTCACAATATTGACTAAATCACGGGTTAAATACATTCCATTGTTATTAAGTTTAGTTATGTAACCATTCATTTCTGAAACAGCTTCTTCATGTTTCTGTGCCACAATCGAACCATCTATCGAAATCTTGTTATCAACAGCATTGCTGTTGATAACAGATTTCTGATTGATTATAGCTTCAATATCATTGGCTGCCTTATTAGGTTTAAAATCCTCATATTTCGGTATTTTATAATACGGTGCTTGAGCATTGACAATGATTGTTGATGAAAAACTAATCAAACAAACACACAATATTAAAAATGAAAGTATTTTATTTTTTTGTTTATTCATTTTTCATTACACCTCAGTCATCATAACTATATCCGCACCTCGGACATTTATTTGTAGTTCCAAATAACTCGCAACCGCATTTTATACAAAAATTTCTGTATACTCTCTGCATACCGGGGTATTTTCTTTCGCTAAATGTCATTGATGGATTAGGTGATCGTAGTGGAGCTTTAACCCCCAACTTTTCACCTTTAATTTTTTGTGTTGTAATATACTGAACCGCAATTCCGGCTAATGCTATCGGAATCCATAAAATCACTGTTACAACAGGACTTCCGTTCATTCCTAAATCCATCATCAAATAAGCAGATGATAAAATAATTCCTGCTCCTGAAATTGCTGTAGTAATAATAACCACAGGTTTTACAAAGTATATTGCCAACACACCTACACCAACAGCAAATAACAACGCAACAAAAATATTTTCAAACATTATGTATAATGCAATGGTGGTTAAAAATGCAGTTAATATGAATATTCCGGCTAAATAAAACTTAAATGATAAAACAGCTAATGCAACACCGAATACAATCACCAACAAGAAGCCCAAAATTGTACTTTCTGCCACAACTCCAATGACAACTCCAAGCATTGCACCAATGAAAAATCCCCAAATCGCCGTCATGGCCTTCATTATCTTGAATCCGGCAAAACATTCTACTGCCCCGATAACTAACGAAATACACGCAAAAAGTCTTATTATATTGTCAAACGCATCCATCTTAATTCCTCCTTACGATAATTTCGCTCCGCATTTTCCACAGAACCGTGCTTCAGGTTTATTTCTATATCCGCACATACATCTTTTGAAGTTAGCAGGAATTGGCTCCATACCATACGGGCAAGTTACTTTTAATTTGCTTTGTGTCACATTTCTTTTTTCGCTGACATGTCTTTTAGGTTCTTCGTAGCTACTCGGATATTCGTATTGCGATGAAACTTTTAATCCGTTAGTGATTTCATGATTGATTGATGAAATTGAATCACATAATGACAATACCTTGTTGTTAAACAACTTACTGTCAACATACAAGTTATAGCAAATACAACCCAATTCGGTAAGTTTTTCATTTAAGGTTGTTTCTTGCATGTGCAAATAATTTGCATCAATATTATTTTGTCTAAGAACTAACAGATAATTTAATGTTTTCTTTATATCATCAACAATTCCATTCATTTCAGGAAACACCATAACTCCATCTACATACAGATTGTAGCAAAGAAAACCCAAGGTTTTTATTTTATCATTTCTTGATTGTTCTAAAATATATTCATGCTCTCGTTGCATAGACATATCAACTCCTACATCTTAATAATTTCGTTTGAATAACTTTGCTCCAATGAACACGATACATAAAATTAACAAAGAAATTACGATTGTCATATAATACCCTGTGTTATTTTGAGTTTGTGTCATTCCCGGCATACCCGGTGGTGGCATCATTCCGCCTTGACCATTTTCACCCTGCATACCCGGAGGCGGTGGTGGCATCATTCCACCCTGACCTTCTTCTCCCGGCATACCCGGAGGACCTCCGG
>CAZHZL010000047.1:0-6030 GCA_964537245.1 uncultured Oscillospiraceae bacterium | reverse complement strand
GGTGGCATCATTCCACCCTGACCTTCTTCTCCCGGCATACCCGGAGGACCTCCGGGACCTCCACCGGGGCCACCCATAGAACCCATATCATTGATTGAAAAGTCAGCAGTAATTAAGTCTGCTCCATTCTGTTTTTCAGTTTCAGAAGGTATTTCACCATTTAATTGTCCCTGAATACTCAATGAGCGTAAATCCAAAAATTGCTTTAATACATCAAACGCTGTTCTGTGAGCTTCGGGCGTATAAAACGATACAGTTTCTTTTTGTATGTATGGGTATATTGCATTTTCTACGATTTCAAGTTTGTTAATAAAATCGCCTGTTGCGTAGTTAGTCAAATGATCCAAATACTGATGATACTTTTCTTTATACTCTGCTCTGCTTAATAATACTGAAACAAGCGGTCTTGATTCCATATCAACACCAATAGTAGGTGTATCTATAGCATGGTTAATAACCTCTGTTGTTTCATTGTTCTGCGAAGATATTTCATTATTAGCTTCTGTATCTGCTTCACTTCCCGGCATACCCGGAGGACCTCCGGGACCTCCACCACCGGGGCCACCGCCAAACGCACCAAATGATAAATTATAATCCCACGGAAGAATTGTAATTTTACCATTTTGTTCTGCCAAATAATAATTCTGCTTCATATTTCCTGTATAGCTATCACCATTAACCATAAAGGTATGAACAGCCAAATATCTTAAAGCAGCATCAACATCCCAATATTGTTCCAATTCCTCATTGGTTACATTTTCTTTATTCAAATATTTAATTGCTCTTATAACCTTTGCAAAATCTTCTGCATCAGCATATTTTGAAACTGCATTAGCGAAAATCGTACTGTAACTATCCGTTGAATCATCAACATATACCAAATCACCACCGCCACCTTCTCCGCCCGGACCACCGGGAGGCGGCTGCATATTACCAAAGGAATTATTTGATTCGTCAGCATTTTGCATGTTAGGCATTTGAGGTGGCTGTCCGTTTCCTTGAGGTGGCATATTACCTTGTTGCATCTGTCCGCCTTGAGGTGGCATACCGCCCTGTGGCGGTTGACCGCCCATTCCGCCTTCAGGTGGAGGACCACCGGGACCGCCCATTCCCATTGCTTCTTCCATTCCTTTAGATTCGATTACTGTTCCGCTTTCTGCATCAATAATAGCATTTTCAAATTCATCCAAACCTGAACTTTTTACACTATATAATCTAACATTTGTATCTTTATATACTCTTGTTAAATAATCTTCGTCATAAACTTCCACAGCAAGATATAGTCCAAAAGGTTCTCCGTTTAATGTTATAAACGCATAAGTATGTAGCGGTGCATTAACACCTTCGTATGCCATTAAATCATAAGCTATATAATCTTTCATATATGTTGCATCAGCTTGCAAATTATTTAAAACCATTTGTTCCAAACCATAACAAGTCTGATTATCTATATAATGATCAAAGTCTAACCTATAGCTTATTCTATCGCCCTGAATACTTGTTAAACTTGAATTGCCTTTTGGTCTTAATCCTACATCCGTAAATTCTTTGCCATTTATTTTTAAATCACAGGAAATATACGGTTTAGACATTTTATTTTCCAACATTTCATTCCAATCATTCTCATCGGCAGAAATTTCAATTTCAATAACATTCTGCCCAAATAGTTTGATTGGATATTCTTCTGTGGCTTCATCATTGGAAATCCAAGAAAACATATTAGGGAAACATACTACAAGCAACGAAAATACTAATGCAATAATCGTAAGTCGTAATATTGTTTTTTCAAATTTTTTTGAACCTAACATATCTATCTCCAATTATGACATATATTCTCCGTTGTAACTTACCAATGTAGCATTGCCCACACCTTCTAAGCTCATCAGCTTATTAACTGCGTATGCTTCTTTTTCCTTGAGTCTTACTTCGTAGGTTAATTCTAAACCTCTCTTTGTTACTGTTTTAGATTTTAATAAACTTTTAAGCGAACCCTGCTTTATGATCGCATTTACAGAAGGTTCTGCCTGAAATGCACAATTTACAACTAAAATGTACGGTATTGCACCAACTGTTCTAATATTTGCGAAAATAAGAATTACCGCACCTATAATAACAGAACCAATAATTGCAAGGGGGATAAGACCAGCACCAAGAACTATACCGGCAGCGATTGCCCAAAAAAGAAACGCTATGTCCATCGGCTCTTTAATTGCTGTTCTAAATCTTACGATTGACAATGCACCAACCATACCAAGAGAAAGTACGATATTTGCAGTTACTGCTAAGATAACTAATGTTGTTATCATTGACATCGCAAGTAAAGATACACCAAAAGCTGCCGAGTACATAACGCCTTTATATGTTTTCTTATATATAAGATATATAAACAAACCAAGCACGAACGCAAGTCCGAGCGCAACCAATGTGTCTAACACCGAAAAGGTGTTTAAATTAGTGGAATTTAAAAAGTCTGATTTAAAAATGTCTGTGAAATTTGTCATTATTATTCTCCTTCGTTTACAAATTTAGTTTTAGTCTAATTTACAACCGCCCCATTCGATTACTGAAAATCCTTCTCGATTGAAGCTGCTCAATTTTTGTTCTTCTATTTCAATAGCTTTTTCAAGTGGTTTATACACCATAAACACTCTCAAACAGCTATCAGGTTCAGGTTCAATAACCAGTTTAGCAGTTTCCTCATATTCTTCTTCGACAAAAGAAATAAGGTTATACGGATTATTTATCATTTGCGGCAACCAATATACAATAAACTCATTGTACTCTTTAGGTGTAAGCCCCATATATGATAGTTTTTCTTTCAAGAAACTTTCTGTTTCTTTGCCGGGAATAACAAATCCTGTATTAATATGATATTTTGAATTAGATATACCTTCCCAAAACAAGTAACTGTATTCCAACCCATCAGCTTTGTTGATAAGTTTTCCATCGGGATATGCTGTTACATTCCAACCACCAGCATATTCAGGATATGTGCAAGTAAAATCTCCGTCAAACTCAACATTAACACTTACATCGGTTTTTTCTTCGGGGTATAGGTATGTGACAGGTTTTGCAGGAGCCAATCCCGGATCATTTTCAGGTCTGCTTACTAAAGTAAATATCAGCCAAACCATAATCATTGCTACAATTACAATTCCCACACAAATTATTTTTTTCTTCATTATGCCACCCCTTCCTTAAAACGCCGAAAATCTTGTTGCAGCATATTTTGAAAAATTACTTGTCTTAACATCATTTAGTTGAACAACATCCCTAATAATTTGTGGCAGAAATTCATCCCATTTTACTTCAAGTATTATTTGATTAAAGAGTTTTAAATCAACCTCATCCCCAAGCAGAAAATGTTGTATATTATCACTTCCTCTTATATTGGAATCTATTGTCACTCTGACATTTCCGGGTTCATACACATAAGCCTCTCGGTCATAAACAACAATATTTTTGGGGCGTAGCATTTGGTATTGCATTTTTGCCCACAATTCACAAACCAACTCATCATCAGCATTTCTCATCCAAGATATTTTCCCATCTAATATGGCTTGCACTTGTTCAACTGATAATTGCGCCCCCTGCTTTAAGCACAATCCATTGATTTTACTCTTTTTTTCTAATCTAATGTAACTTGTATCATTATTATAAAATCTTATTCTGAATTTTTCTCTGTTAGTTACACCCATAATTTTCTCGTTAAGAGCTTTATCGTAACAGTTATCAAAATACAAGCTCTTTATTAAATATCCACCATCACCTGTTGAAAATCTATCCCGTTTTGCAACCGCATTAAGCCGTTGTCGCAACCCAATCAATTCAAACTCTGTAACATGGTGTTTGCATTCGTTACGAAATTTCATTGTTGCCTCCCGAATCATATTATAAATTATCTATTTGCTTAAAAATATACTGTAGTTTTTCCATTACAAATTCTGTATTTTCCCACAAACAAAAATCATGTATTGTTGCTATAAAAAGCAAATAATATGGTCTGAATTTTTCTTTATCTACGGAATAACTTTCAGCTAAAGCATCCGAATAATTTAAATACTTAGAATAAATTTCTGATAATGCTTTTCTACTTTTCTCGCCGTACTTTGGGCTTGAAACAACTTGATATACATATCTAAAATTTTGTTTCTCATCAGCTAAAATTTTAAACCCGTGTTCTAATGCTGTTCTGATTGATTCTTTAGAGTATGTAATTTCATTAAATAACATATCATCCAGCTTTTCCATATACATTTTTGCACACTCAAAAACAATCTCATCTTTTGATTTGAAATAATTGTAAAACGCAGCTTTATAAGTCTTACAATGTTTTGACAAGTCATTTAGGCTTGTGTTCTCTAAGCCTTGTTTTACAAATAGTTCAAAACATTCTTCAAGCATCTGTTTTTTCTTCTGCTCTCTCTGTTTATCACTATACACAACAAACACACTTCCTTCTGAGCTTTGCCCATATTACCGACCATTCGGTTAAAAAATTAACTAAAAAAAATAATGCTTACCACATAATCCGAATTATGTGGTTAATGAATATGTCTTATACATAATTATACACTTGATATTGTATCACAAAATTGGTTGTTTGTCAATGATTTGGGGTTATTTTATAAAATTTTATCGAAACTTAACAAAAAATGTCATAACAAATCAGACCAATGTTAAAATAGCAGATTACATTGGTCTAAAAATCGTGGAAATTTTGCGATAATTCACTCATCGTCACTATGCACAATGTTTTTTTTCAATAATGCTTACCACATAATTCGGATTATGTGGTTATTTTTATTTAACACCGTAATAATCCAAGTTCTTGCAACTGTTTTCTGTGTATATCACCATTTTCCATTGTGTATATTCTTGTTGTGTTCACACTCGAATGACCAAGAATATCTGCAAGCCTTACTACATCTTTCTCCAATGAGTAATATGTTCTGGCAAACAGATGTCTTAAGTTATGAGGAAACACTTTGTCCTTTGACACGCCTGCACTTTCGCATAAATCTTTCATCAACTTCCATATATTACTGCGATCTAATGGTTTTCCGTTTTTGGTAACGAATACTGAACCCGATGATATTTTCTGCTCCTTAATATATGAAGATAACATTTTGCAGAGTTGCTTTGGCAGTATTACGACTCTCATTTTACCCTTGCAGTTTATGATTGCTTCTCCTTTTTGAACTGCCTCTGTGGTTATATATCGTAATTCTGAGACCCTTATTCCAGTACTACATATTGTCTGCATCAACATATAAAGCTTTTCATTTTGTTTTTTCTTTGCTGCCACAAGAAGTCTTTCATATTCTGCTTTAGTCAATTCCTTATCCTTGTTAGCAAATATTTGTTTCTGAATTTTAAATGTCTTCACCTTGCAGTCATACCATTCCATATATCCAAAGAAACTGTTTATTGATGATAGCATAGAATTGGCACTTGCCGGAGCATAGTTTTCAATCAAATTTTGCTTATACTCCATGACAATGACCTTTTCGACCGCTCTATCATTTAACCACTGCATAAACGCAACAACATCTCTGATATACTTTTCAAGCGTTGCCGAAGATTTTTCTTCATTAATAAGATAAGTTTTAAATTTTTGAATTAGTTCATTTGTGATTTTTTTCATATTGATCAACATCCTTTCCTTATACTTATTCTACCATTTACTTGTGTTTTTCCATATTATCTCCGAAAAGGATTGTCAATATTAACGATAAATTATGTTTTGTTTGTTACATATTAAAAGGCAATTGTAATTTCGTTATCCGAAATACAATTGCCTTCTTCGTGCATTTTATTTGCTGTAAGCAACGCATGTTTTACATAAAGCATATTTAGTTGTTCTCTAATTTCTTTTGCTTTTGTTCCTTGCTCAACCATTCTGAGCACTTCTACAAATACTGCACTTTCAATTCCGTATTTATCGCCATACATAATATCTTCCAATGTGTACTTTGCCATTTCATCACCCCCTTTGGCAACACAAACACTACCACACAAAGAAGTGTA
>CAZHZL010000046.1:0-19442 GCA_964537245.1 uncultured Oscillospiraceae bacterium | reverse complement strand
GGTATTATGTACCCTTTCTTGTTATGTCTTGAATTCCCTTTTTATTTTCACTCTTTACTCCTTTTGTCGATATGTTTTCGATATTGCTCAAAACTTGATATGCTATAAATCTCGTTGTCGTAAGGCAACATATCGAGTCATTTTTGACATATCGAAAATCGAGGTACGAGATTTATATCGACGAATTCAAGCATCGCTTGAATTCATTATAGCATAATAAACTCAAAATTTCAATACTAAAAATGATTATATTCACAGAAATTACAAATTTTGAATAGTAACAATGATAATAGATTTTTTTAATTATTTCCTTCCAGTATCATATCTTTTATTTTTAGAAGTCTTGTGATTGTGCTTCTTTCGTTTTCTTCAAGTCTTAAGCGGATATAACGGATTGTTTCTTTATATTTCGGAATTAAAATATGTTCGAGTGCATTTACTCTTCGTCTTGTTTTTTCGATTTCCGCCGACATCATCATACAGGCTTTTTCAGCTTCACTCATTTTTATTAAATCAGGAAGTATTTTTTTTAGTGTAATAAGTGCGATGTCAATATCAGAAGAGGTAAAGAAAAAACCATATGGGAAAATATTTTCTTCTTCTGAAGAAAGCTTTGAAAAAGTGTATTTCGGTATTTTTACACTCATTATATTTTTTTCTTCAATCTGAATAAGAAGGCTCTGATTGTTTGTCATAAGCGAAGCTGATACCGCTTCTTTTGTCATTGTGCTTTGTGCTATTGCCATATGCTTTTTTGAAAGCTCTATTTCTTTTTCAACCTTTTTTCTTAAATTACCTGTATTTTTCTGAAGCTCTGTAAGCTGTCTTGTAAGCTCGTCATGCTTGTCTTTTAAAAGCTTATGACCTCTTATTGCGGTTGTCAGCTTTTTTTTAAGTCGGGAAAGCTCAATTCTTGTGGGATTTACTGTAATGGCAGGCATAATTTACCTCCGTAAATTAAATATTGTATATAATTAAAATAGAAATCAGAAGCGCTAAAATGGCATATGTTTCCACCATAGCTGCCATAATAATTGCTTTACCGCTTTGCTCAGGCTTTTTTGCAACAATACCCACTCCGCTCGCCGCAGCTCTGCCTTGTGCTATTCCTGAAAAAAGTCCTCCGAATGCAATAGGCATACATGCACCAAAATACATAAGACCTTGAGAAAAGCTTATGTCGGTAATATTGCCTCCTAAAATTCCAACCTTACTGAGTAATAAGACAGCAACCAAAAGACCGTACAATCCCTGTGTACCCGGAAGAAGCTGTAAAATTAAAACCTTACTGAATTTTGAAGGGTCATTAGAGACAACTCCTGCGGCAGCTTCGCCAACCAATCCAACGCCTTTTGCACTTCCTATTCCTGCAAACAGCGCGGCAAAAGCCGCTCCTGCAATCACCAATGCTAAACCGAAAGTATCCATATATATTCTCCTTTTTTATTGTATATTATAGTATTTTGTGTTTTCTTTAAGCGGTGTGAACGGCTTTCCTCCGCCTTCGTAAAATTTTGAAAACAGTTCAACAAACTGCAGTCTGTCTGCGTGAACATATGCTCCAAGCAGATTTATTCCCAGATTTGCCGTGTGTCCGATTAATCCGACAGCTATAAGCATAATTGCTTTTAATGCTGTGCTTTTCGGCATTGCCGCAATAAGATTTATAACACTTGCTATACTTCCTGTTGCAAGTCCAAGTGCAAGAAGTCTGGAGTAGGAAAGTATATCGCTTAAATATCCTGTTGCAACATTATAAAGACCGTATATACCGCCGAAAAACCGTAAAAATATATTTTTACTGCTTCTTTGTGAGGTTAAAACTATTGCTATTACACCTGCAATCAGAAAATATGTGCCGATTTTTTTAAAAATATCCGAAACAGGTGTGAGAATGCCTGCCGCAAGTGGCGCCGCACCCAGTATTGTAAAGTATATCGGAATTACTTCACAAAATGCGTCGAATTTCTTTCCTTCTTTATAAAGCATTTTAAATCTGACATATAAGCCCAAAAACAAATGGCATATTCCAAGACCGAAGGAAAATAAAAGAAGCTTCATCGGGTCGTCAAGCGGTTCAAACCATAATGCTGTTGTTCTCAGTTCTTTTCCGAAAAAATTTGACGCTATAACCTGTGGTAAATCTCCAAACCAGCTTCCGAAAAGTATTCCCCAAAATAAAGTTGAAATCCCGCAATACTGAAACATTTTAAGACTTCTTCTTAATGCACCTTCAACCGATGTTTTATAAAGTACAACAGTAGTTGCAATTATCATAATTATTCCGTAGCCTGCGTCAGACAGCATCATACCGAAAAAGAGATAATAAAAAAATGCCATTACGCTGCTTGGGTCCACATCTCTTTTGTTCGGAAGTGCATACATTTCGGTAATTCCCTCGACAGGATAAGAAAATTTCGAGTTTGAAAGTAAAACCGGTGCTTCTTCATCTTCGTTTAACTCACGGGCTGTTATTATTACAGGATATTTTCTTTCAAGCTCTGCTTTTATTTCGTCGTAATATATTTTCGGAATAAAGCCTTTTATAATAACAGTGCTTTTTGTCATTGCAAGCTTGTTTACTTCGGTATATTTGTCTTTTCTTATTGTATAATAATCTATCAGAAATTCAATATCACCGTAATATTCATCACATTTTTTGATTTCGTTTTTTGCTTCTTCCGTAAGCTTTTGACAGCTTTTTATTTCTTCGTTTATTTTACTTATTTCTTCTTCCGGCGTTAGTGAAGATTGAAACGAAAAAGAATCAAAGCTGTATTTTTTTAATATATCTGATATAATTTGCCGATGCTCTTTATGAAAAATAACAACCTCATAGGTTTTTTCTTTTTTATCGCTTTTTAAAGTTTCAAAATGTATAAATGCATTTTGTAGAAGCGTTTCTCTGTATATTTCATCTTTATTGCTTTCTTTAGGAAGCGTACCTATAAGAATATCGGTTTTTTCTGTTTCTTTCATATCAAGCTTCAATGAAAGCATTTTCCACGGGTTTAAAATATCTTTTTTTACTTCAAGTTTTGAAACGGCGTTTTTTAAATCTGATATCTTCTTTTCTGAGTCATTTATTTTTTTTATTACAGACAAGGTTTTTTTTGTGTTTTCTTTTTTATGGAAAAACTCTGTTTGCAAAAGCTTTTTTCTTCCTTCAAGTAAGCTTAAAACCGAATTCTTTTTATCTGTATATTTTTCGAGAATTTCAAGAGCGTTGACAGCTTCTTTTATGCTTCTTTCAAATTTTTTCACACTTCCTGTCGCGTCAAGCTTTATAAGCAAATCGTCCTTTATGTCTGTTAATTCCAATACACCTTTTTTCTGAAGAAATTCAATAATATTTTTGCTGTCTTTTAAAAGTGCAATTATTTGTGTTTTTTTAAATTCAAGCTTTGCCATTTTTCAACACCTTATTCCAACAATGTATCTTTTATAATCCCTTTTATTTCATCTTTTCTTTCTAAAAGATTTTGTTTTGCGTCTTTTCTCAGAAGCTTCGCCTTTTCTTTTGCGATATTTTCCATTTTTGCTGCGGTATTTTTTGCGGTGTTTATATTTCTTAATGCTTCGTCTTTTGCTTGCTTTAAAATTTCATCTTTTTTTTCTTTCGCTTCATTATAACTGTTTTCAATTATTCTTTCAGCTTCTTTTTTTATACCTTTAAGCTTTTTTTCAGCTTCTTTTTCTTTATCAAGAATTTTTTTAATTGTATGCGATGCCATATTTACCACCTAATAATATTTTGAAATTATCTCGTCGTCAATTCTTTTTAACTCACTTTTCGGAAGAATCCTGAGAAGCTCCCAACCTTTGTCAAGCGTTTCTTCAATACTTCTGTTAAGAGTGTATCCTTGAGAAACATACTCATTTTCAAACCTGTCAGCAAATTTTGCATAAAGTCTGTCCATATCCGAAATCGCTTCTTCACCTAAGATTATCATAAGCTCTTTTGCTTCTTTTCCTCTTGCATATGCTGAAAACAGCTGATTCATCGTACCTGCATGGTCTTCTCTTGTTTTTTTCTCGCCTATACCTTTGTCTTTAAGTCTTGACAAAGAGGGGAGTACATCAATAGGAGGCGCTATTCCTTTTTGATACAGCTCTCTTGAAAGGATAATCTGCCCCTCAGTAATGTAACCTGTAAGGTCAGGGATAGGATGTGTTTTATCATCTTCCGGCATAGAGAGAATCGGTATCATAGTTATGCTTCCTTTTTTTCCTTGCTGTCTGCCTGCTCTTTCGTATATTGAAGCTAAATCGGTATACATATATCCGGGATATCCTCGTCTTCCGGGAACTTCCTTCCTTGCTGCTGAAATTTCTCTTAATGCGTCTGCATAATTTGTTATATCAGTAAGAATAACAAGGACTTGCATATCCTTTTCAAATGCAAGATATTCTGCGGCAGTCAATGCCATTTTTGGAGTTGCAATTCTTTCTATTGCAGGGTCATTTGCAAGATTTATAAAAAGAACAGTCCTTTCAAGCGCTCCTGTTTCTTTAAAGGAATTTATAAAATAATCGGATTCTTCAAAGGTTATTCCCATTGCGGCAAACACAACTGCAAATTTTTCATCGTCTCCTCTGACCTTTGCCTGACGCGCTATCTGTGCGGCAAGCTTAGCGTGCGGCAGACCGCTTGCCGAAAAAATCGGAAGCTTTTGTCCTCTTACAAGAGTGTTAAGACCGTCTATTGCCGAAACGCCTGTCTGAATAAATTCCTGCGGATAAATTCTTGCAACAGGATTTATCGGATTACCGTTTACCGACAGTCTCATTTCAGCTAATACCTGTGGCTTTGAATCAATAGGATTTCCAAGTCCGTCAAACACCCTTCCCAATATATCCTCTGATACGCCAAATTCCATTTGTTTTCCTAAAAATTTCACCTTACTGTTTGACAGATTTATTCCGTCAGACGCTTCAAAAAGTTGTACAAGAGCGTTCGATTTATTTATTTCCAGAACTCTGCACCGTCTTTTTTCTCCGTTTGCAAGCTCTATTTCGCCAAGCTCGTTATATGCAACATCGCTTACATTTTTTACAAGCATAAGAGGTCCTGCCACCTCTTCAATTGTTTTATACTGTTTTCCCATTGTTTCACCCGATTCTATATTTTATTAAGCTCGTTTAAAATTTTCGTAAACTCTTCATCAGTTTTCTCTTCTTCGATATATTTAAAACGCCCGATTTTTTCTCTTATCGGAAGTTTAATTATTTCTTCAATGGATATATTTTTTTCCAAAGCTCTTTCTCCTGCTTTATAATATGATAAAATAAGCTTCATCATATAAAGCTGTTTTTTCAGTGATGTGTAAGTGTCTGTTTTATGAAATGCAAGCTGATGCAAGAAATCTTCTCTTATTGAACGCGCAGTTTCCATTTTAAGTCTGTCATTCGGAGAAAGTGCGTCTATACCAATAAGCTTCACAATTTCTTCAAGCTCACTTTCGGTTTTTAAAAGCTCTATAAATTTTTCTCTTAATTCCATCCACTCCGCAGATACATTTTCATTGTACCAATCTGCAAGCAAATCTGTATAAAGAGAATAGCTTGTAAGCCAGTTAACAGCAGGGAAGTGCCTTCTGTATGCAAGCGCAGAATCAAGACCCCAGAATACTTTTACTATTCTTAAGGTTGCCTGTGAAACAGGCTCTGATATATCGCCGCCCGGAGGACTTACTGCACCAACGATTGTCAAAGCACCTTCGCGCGAATTTTTCCCGAGTGTTAAAACTCTTCCGGCTCTTTCGTAAAACTGCGCAAGTCTGCTTCCCAAATATGCAGGATAACCCTCTTCTCCCGGCATTTCCTCCAATCTTGCAGACATTTCTCTTAATGCTTCTGCCCATCTTGATGTGGAATCAGCAAAAAGAGCAACGCTGTAACCCATATCCCTGAAATATTCCGCTATTGTAATACCTGTATAAATAGAGGCTTCTCTTGCGGCAACGGGCATATCGGAGGTGTTTGCTATAAGAACAGTTCTTTCCATAAGAGATTTTTTTGTTTTTGGGTCAATAAGCTCAGGAAATTCATTTAAAACATCGGTCATCTCGTTTCCTCTTTCGCCGCAGCCGATGTAAACAACAATGTCTGCCTCTGCCCATTTTGCAAGCTGATGCTGAGTCACGGTTTTTCCGCTTCCAAACGGACCCGGTATTGCGGCAACACCGCCTTTTGCAACAGGAAACAGACAGTCGATAACTCTCTGACCTGTTATGAGAGGCTTATTCGGAGAAATTTTTTTTGAAAAAGGACGCTGTTTTCTTACAGGCCATTTTTGCATTAATAAAATTTCTTTTTCTTCATTGTTATCTGTAATTACTGTTGCAACAGTATCCGCAACGGTGTAATCACCGCTTTTAATGTCTTTTATTTTTCCTTTTATTCCGACAGGAATCATAATTTTATGATTTACAATATCTGTCTCACAAACAGTTCCAATTATATCTCCGCCTTCAACGGTATCTCCAATGTTTACCGTTGCTTCAAATTTCCATTTTTTATCTCTTCTTAAAGCATTGACTTCGACGCCTCTTATAAGGCTGTTTCCACTTTTTTTCATTATATCGTCAAGCGGTCTTTGTATTCCGTCAAAAATGCTTCCTATAAGACCGGGACCAAGCTCAACCGAAAGGGGAGCAGATGTTGTTTGTACCGGCTCTCCCGGCTTCAGACCTGATGTTTCTTCATAAACCTGTATACTTGCTTTGTCTGAATGCATTTCAATTATTTCGCCTGTAAGCCTTAAATTACTCACCTTTACAACATCGTACATATTTGCTTCAAGCATATTTTCCGCAATAACCAATGGTCCGCTTATTTTTGTAATTCTTCCGTTGTTCATTTTTTCCTCCTCTAAATCAAGGAATAACCGTTATGGACGGTATCGCCGTAAAACTGTATTTTTTTATTTCTTCAGGTATCAATACTGCAAGCTTTCTTGTTATATATATTATTCCGTAAGCTTCCTGCGATAATTTCTCTAAAAGTGCTGCTGCTTCCTCTTTTTTTGAAACCTCAAATGCTGTAATTCCAAGTGCAGAAAACAGAAAAATGCTTTCGTTATCTCCTATAACCGCAATTTTATACATATAAATTCCGCAACCTTTCTTTTATTACACTTTGATCTTCACCGAATTTTTTGCAGCTCAGTATTATCCCGATATTTTTTGTTACTGTTTCAATATACATATAATAAGCAATTATCGGCTCTATTCCGAAGCTTATTCTTTTTGCTTCTTCCGTCAGCATAAAGATATAATCTTCAGCTTCTTTTTCAAATTGTGCCATAGATTTTGAAATTGAAGCCTCGAAAAAAGAGTAATCAGTTTTTCTTATATATTCCAAAACATCATCCTTGCTTTTTTCTGCCGCTTTTTTCAGCTGTATGTTATCAAGCTTTTTACATGGTGCAAATGCATATTCAAAGGCAATATTTCTTTTTTCGCTTTCGGTCATTTCGGAAATTCTCAGAGCGGCTTTTATGTTATACACACATGAAAGCTCTTCACACATATTTTCACAAAAACGGCTTTTTGTTTTTTTAGAAAAAGCTTTTATAACAGAAATCGTATTAATGTCTACATACATTTCAAATATTTGTCCGTCAAGTGTGCTTGTGAGTATATCGTAGCCTTTTTCAGAAATTTGTGAAATCCATTCGGGAAGCTCAAAAAAATTTCTTTCGCTTATTATATTATAAAGCTTTTTTGGTTCTAATACCGAAGGAGATAAAAAAAGATTTTCGGGATTCTTTTCAAAGCATACAGCTTTTATTGCGACTTTCAGATTATGAAAGTCGTTTTTTATAATAAGAAATTTTAACGCTTCCTTATCAGGCACGATATCCATGAGAAAATCCCATTCATTGTTTAAATCTGTAATCGGATTTTCTTTTAAAATTTTTAGTGCTGTGCTATAATTTTGCGCACTTATAAGCTGACTTAAAAAATCAGAAGAGGGGAGTGTGTTTTCTTTTTCTTTTACTGCCGCAACACAAAAAGCATATTCGGTGTCCTTCATTATTTACCCTCTTTCTGTTTTTCTTATTTTATCTCTTATAATTTCTCTTTTTTCTTCAACCAAAGCTTCAAACGAGCAGTTTTCTTCAATTTTTCCGTAGCTTAGGATAAATCCTCCCGATATATTTATCGCTTCTTTGTTAAGGGTGACACATGCTTCTTGCTTTTTTAGTTCTTTGTTTAATTCTTTCATAAAATTACTTGGCAGCCATTTTAAATCATTTTCGTTTAAACAAAGAATACCCTCGCTGTTTTCATGTGCATATTTTATTATGAGTTTTTTTAAAATTTCAAAGTATTCTTTCGGAGGCGATAATATAATTTCGGAAACTGTTTCATCTGTTATCTGATTTATTAAATCTGATTTTTCTTTTAAAACTTCGTTTTTTAAAAATGCTTCACAACTGCTTTTCATATTTTCTTCAATTTGTATTGCATTTTTTTCAGAAGCAGAAATTATATCCGAAGCTTCTTTTTTTGCTTCTTCTTCGCTTTTATTTAAAATTTCATTTGCTTTTTCTATGCTGTCGTCTAATATTTTTTTTACTTCTTTGCTGTTGTCGCTTTCTATTTTTTCAATTATAAGATTAAGTCCGTTCATAAATTCCCACTTTTCTTTTTATTCTCATAATGTAATTTTTTGCTTTTATTAAAATTAATATACTTAATTTTAGTATTTTTTAAAAAAGAAAAAAACGAGCAATCAGCCCGTTTATAATTCAGCATATTTTTCTGCAAAGTGTGCCGCCAACGCACCGTCCGATACCGCAGTTACAATCTGCCGTAATTTTTTTGTTCTCACATCTCCGACAGCGTAAACACCCTCAATATTTGTTTTTGTTGTTTCGTCTGCAATAATATATCCGTTTTCATCAAGCTTCAAAATTGCTTCAAAAAGCTTTGTTTCTGGATTTCTCCCGATACTTATAAAAACGCCGTCACAGTCAAGTTCATTTTTTGTGTTATCCTTTATATTTTCAACTATTACTCCTTTTATTACACTTTCACCGATAAAATCAGTAATTCTGCCGTTCCACAAAATTTCGATATTTTCTTTTTCTTCAATGCGTTTTAAATATATTTTTGAAGCACGAAGCTCGTCTCTTCTGTGAACTATTGTAACCTTTTTACAGATATTGGAAAGATACATGGCGTCGCTCACCGCAGAATTACCGCCGCCAACTACCACAACTGTTTTGTTTTTAAAAAACATCCCGTCGCAATGTGCACAGTAGCTTATTCCTTTTCCGATATATTCTTCTTCATTTCTTATTCCTAGCTTTCTTGGCTCTGCGCCTGTTGAAATTATAACAGCTTTTGCAAAAAAATCGCCGAGTGATGATGAGACTTTTTTGATTTTGTCTGAAAAATCAACATTTTTTACTTCTGCGGTTTTTATTTCAGCACCGAACTTTACAGCGTTTTGCCGCATTTTTTCACCTAAAGAAAAACCGTCGATTCCGTTTTCAAAGCCGGGATAATTTTCTATTTCGGGAGTAAGACACATTTGTCCTCCCGCCATTGCTTTTTCAAACACAAGGGTTGAAAGTCCTGCTCTTGTTGCATAAAGTGCGGCTGTAAGTCCTCCGGGACCTCCGCCTATTATAATAATATCATAAATTTTTTCTGACATTTGTATCACCTTTTTATATTTTAAAATTTTATAGAAAAATTATTCTTCTTTTATATTAAATCAACTCTGTTTTTTTCTTCTCCGTTTAAGAAGGCTTTTATATTATCAAGAACGGTATCAACACATCTTTTTCTTGATTCATATGCACCCCATGCCATATGAGGAGTGAAACAAACATTGTCAAGATGTGCTATTTTTGAAAGCGGACTTTCCGAAGAAAGCGGCTCAACAGGGAATACATCAAGACCGACAGCACCGATTTTTCCTTCTGTTACAGCTTCATATAAATCATTTTCGTTTATAACAGGACCTCTTGCGACATTTACAAGAATAACATTCTTTTTCATAAGTGAAAAAACTTTCTTGTTAATCATATTTCTTGATTCATCATTAAGCGGAGTGTGAATGGTAATAATATCCGATGTTTTTAAAAGCGTTTCAAGATCAACACATTTTTCTTCACCGTTTGGATTTCTCTTATATGCAATAACCTTGCAACCGATTGCTTCTGCAACCTTGCCAACCTGTTTGCCAATATTTCCGTAGCCAATTATACCCCAGGTTTTTCCTTTAAGCTCATAGAAAACAGGCGTCAGAATATTAAAAACATTTCCGTTTTGATATTCTTTTGTTATAGTTGTGTTTCTGTATTCACCAAGTCTTGTGGAAAAATAAAGGACCATTGCTAAGGTAAGCTGACTCACGCTGTCAGTTGAATAAGCAGGTACATTACATACTGCAATGTTGTTCTTTTTAGTATAATCAATATCCACATTATCATAGCCTGTTGCGGTAATGCATACAAGCTTTAAATTCGGAAGCTCCGAAAGAACTTCTTTTGTAAGCTTTGATTTATTTGTTATAATAACATCGTAAGGCTCTGCTCTTTTTATTATTTCATCAGGTGTGGTTGCAGGGTAGATGTCAGTCTGTATCACATCGTTGAAATAGTTTAAATCAAGGTCACTTCCGACTGTATTTGCGTCAAGTATTATTGCTTTCATATTTTTTCTCCGTCCTTTAATATCCTAAATTTTCTTTTACTATAATTATTTCAATATCACAGGAGTAAACTTTTTTGTAGTGTATAACAAGACCGTTGCAAATTCTGTCGGGACTTTGGCAGTTGTAGCATTTGTCTGCATTTTTTGCGCACGGTGTGGATAAATTTAATCTTTTGGCGTTTTTTGGTGCGGCAATGTTTCTTGCGCGGTATATCGCTTTTTCCAAGGTTGGCTCAAATTTATTCTGTCCGACAATTATATACACTTTTTTATGACCGTAAAGTGTTCCTGCAACTCTGTTTCCTCTGCCGTCTATATTAACGATTTCACCATCGTATGTAACAGCGTTTGCAGATGAAATATAAATATCGGCTGTATATGCACAGTCTATTATTTCTTTTGGTGTTTTACCTTCGGGAACATGTGCATGACTGAAGGCTTTGTTGTGCGTTGAAAGTGTTTCGTATAAATTAAGCTCAGATACCGTAACAGAGCCGCCAAAGCCTACCGTCTGAGCGTCAATTTTTTCGTTCAGATATTTTGTTGCAGCTTCTTTTGTATCAAAAATACTTACATCAAACAAATTTTTTTCCAAATTATTTTTTATCTTTTTAAAATCCATTTCCTGTTCTCCTTATTTTTTATTCTTATGTATTTTTTATTATATACTTTAATCAAATAAAAGTCAATAGAAAAGGAGTATTTAAAATGGAAAGCATTAAATTAAAAAATGTCTATCTGAAAGACGGCTATTTTTTTCAAAACAGGAATTAAATCGAAAAATAACAATTAATGCGGTTTATGACCGATTTTATAAAACAAAGAGAATTGAAGCAATGAAGCTTTTTTCTGATATAGCCGAAAAGAAAGGTCAGGTGCGTACAATCTTCCGAATGAGACTGCTTATGCCGGAGCCTGTGCAGGAATAGCGCTTATGTATTTTGCAGACAGATGTTGAGGTTAGACGAAAATGCAAAATATGCTGATGTTATTGAAAGAGTTTTTTATAATAATGTACTTTCGGGAATTTCATTGAGCGGAGACGCATTTTTCTAACGAAAATCCGCTTGAAATGAATGAAAGCGGTATAAAAATAACCATGGAAACAGAGTATCAAATAAAACGAAAGATTCGGATTTTATGAGTTGAAGCTGGAAGCATATAAAATAAAAATATCGGATATGTTATACAGCATAAGCAAGCCTGAATTTATAAAAATAACTCTTAAAATGATATCGTACAGTTGTTTTGCTAACTGTGGCGAAACAATCATGAAGGTTTGGTTTTTATATAGATACATATAAAAAGGTACGGATCAACAGCCGTACCTTTTTCATATATTATTGTGAATACAAACGGTTCTCCGAAATACTCGCAATTTTAATTGCGTTAGTATTTCGTGAGGTTCTTATTTCCAACATTCAACATCATAGGGAAGATCGATATTTTTAGCTTTAAATACAGGGTCAACGCCTTCTTTTCTCTGTTTGTCGTAGTCGTTAAGCGCTCTAACAGCATATTTTCCTAAAAATACAATTGTAGGAATGTTGATGATTGCCATAAGTCCCATTGTAACATCGGCTATATTCCAAAGCAAATCTGCACTCATTCCTGCACCTACAAAAATGATGAGTGACGCAACAACTCGGTATACTGCTAAAAATGCTTTGCTTGGCACTTTTTTGAAAATATGGAACCATGCCTGGTCAACATAGTAGAGATTTCCAATAAGTGTTGTAAACGCAAAGAGTATCATTGCAATTGTTATAAATACAGGACCTGCACTTCCGAATACAGCGGCAAGTGACTGCTGAACATACTGTGCACCTGAAATTTCAGCGGTCGGTTCAATTCCCGAACACATACACATAAACGCAGTCGCGCTGCATACTAAAATTGTATCAAGGAATACTGAAAGAATCTGAACAAGTCCCTGCTTAACGGGATGTGCAACCTCAGCAGTTGCAGCAGCGTTTGGCGCAGAGCCTACGCCTGCTTCGTTTGAGAACAAGCCTCTTTTTATTCCGTACATTACACAAGAGCCTGCAAAGCCGCCGAAAATAGCTTTAACATCAAATGCTTCTGTGAAAATTCTTGCAAATATTGAAGGCAATTCGCTAATATTGAGAACAACTATAATGAGTGCAACCAAGATATATAAAACCCCCATAACAGGTACGAGGAAGCTTGAAACCTTTACAATTCTTTTTCCGCCGCCAAATAAACAATAACCAACAATAACAGCGAGAATTAGACCTATTATCCACGGAGAAGTAGCAGAATTATAAAAGCTGTAATTTGCAAAGGTAGACTGAAGGTTGTATGAAGCAAGAAGATTAAAACCAAATGCATATGTGAGAATAAGGAATATTGAAAATACTATTGCAAGCGGTCTTGATTTGAAGGCTGCTTCAATGTAGTAGGAAGGTCCGCCGTAATAACCGTCGTCACCTTTTTTCTTGAAAATCTGAGCAAGCGTACTTTCAACAAATGCTGACGCACCACCGATTAATGCAATAAGCCACATCCAGAACACAGCTCCAAATCCACCTGAGCAGATAGCTGTTGAAACACCTATGATATTACCTGTTCCAACTCTTGACGCAGTAGAAACCATAAGCGCCTGGAAGGATGATGTTTTGCTTTTGTCTGTTGGCTTTTCAGATACTGACTTTATCTGTTCGCCGAAAAGTCTGAACTGAACGAATTTTGTACGGATTGTAAAATAAAGTCCTCCGACAATTAATAATATTATCAATATGTAACTGTATAAAACATTACTTAAATTTGCAACCACATCATTGATAACTGTGTAAATCTGATTTAACATTTCAAAAAAATCCTTTCTTTTTTATCAATCTAGATAATTATACCATATTATTTATAAAATGGCAAGCATTTTATTGAAATTATTGTTAAAATTTACTGTTTGTGTGGGTGAGTATTGACAATTTTTTCTTATTTTGTTATAATAATTTTACCAAATAAACAGGAGCTTTTTGAAATGAAATTTAAAATACATATCGGTATGCGTAAAATAAAAAGTCTTTTAGCGGTGTTTTTTTCGTTTTTAATCTGGCAATTAATCAGAATTTTTCTTCCGATGATTGATACTCATCCGCTGTTTGCTTACATATATTCAATTGTTGAGATGAGAGAAAGTCCCGAAAAAACCAAAAAATTCGGTAAATTAAGAATAAGGGCGACGATGGTTGGTCTTAATATAGGGCTTATATTTATAACTTTATCTGTTTACTTTACTTCTGATATAACGACAGATACATTAAGAGTTTTTGTTGAATTGATTTTTATTTTGCTTGCTACCTTGTGTTCGCTTTGTATTGCCGAAATCGGTAATTGCAAGAATTTTTGCGGAATTGCCGCTATTATTACCGTTATTTGTATGGTTGCGCATAATGAAGAGGATATATACTTATACGCAATTATGAGGGTACTTCAGACATTGATAGGTATTTTTTCAGCAATGTTTATAAATGTAGTTGTAAAAAATAAAAATACCGAAGAAAATAATATTCAGTAAAAATATAAATTTTTAAAAATCAAAAGCTTGTATTTGAATCGTAATGGAAACAATTTGAGAAACAAAATTATAAAAAAATATTGACAACTTAAAAATGCTATGATATAATAACACCATAAAGATTTTAAATATCTGTATTTTCCTGCTAATCAGGTTAGCCGAGTATTTATTAGAACCAACACAAATTATAAGGGAGCCGATCTCCTTTCGTCAATTGCAGGCCCACCGTTTGATTTATCAGGCCGAATGGGAAGCGCGCGACTAAGGGTAAGCACCCACCTGCACGAGCAGGTTTCTAATATTATTTTGTGCGACGGTTTAGTGGGAAATACTATTGTGAATTTCCGGGGCTGTTGCAATGTATGCAACAGTCCCGATTTAGTTTTTGAAGGAAAATATGTAGTTTATTATTTTACATATTTTAACACAGAATAGTATAGAACATACTGTCAAAGTATGCGAAGCGGTAAAAATAAAATAATCAATTTTCAAAAAAAACTTGCATTATTGGAATTTTTATGGTAAAATACTTAAAAGGGTGTGATTATAATGAAAAAGCTTTTGCTCTCAGTTATCTTGATCGCTGTTATTATGATGACCGGTGCATGTGCTGTAAAAAAAATTGACACTTCACAAAGCACAAAAAAAGTTCAACCCAAGGTTATTACCGCTTGGGATGAAATATTGGAGAAAAATGAAATCGTTATCGGTGTTGACGGTAGCAGCTTTAATAATAATCTTGTTGAAGCATTAAAGACCGAAATGAATATCAATACTGTGACGAGCGTGTTTAATAGTTTTGACGAAGCAAGCGAGTCTCTTAAAAACAAAGAAATTGATATGTACATCGGTATGTTTCCCAAAGAATCTGCTTTAAGTATTGATTACGCATTATCTGAGCCTTATTTGCAGTCAACAACGAATGTAATTGCAAAATCACAGGATTATAAGATTAACAGAGAGACAGATAAAGCAGGTGTTTTGAAGGGTAGTGCAGAAGAAAGAACGGCAAGCCTTCTTTTCAACGAATATATACTTTATAATTCTGTCGGTCAACTGTTTAATGCACTTATAAACGGTAAGGTGAACTGCATATTGCTTGACGAGGTAATCTATGGAAATTCGGGATATGATAACGGAGGTTATTTTGTATGCGATTCATATCCGTATAATCTGGTTGCAATATTTAATGAAAAGGACAGCGAAATTACAAAAGAAATGAATATATATTTAGCTAAGATAAAAGCTTCGGGAATTGCCGGTGAAATCAGCCGTGAATACTTCGGAAAAGATATTATTTATAAGTAAATTTTAAAAAAGATAAAGAAAAGCGAAGGAGAATGTTTTTATGAAACAGATACTTAACGAAAGCAAAGAAAAAATGAACAAATCAATTGACGCATT
Organism: uncultured Oscillospiraceae bacterium; assembly: GCA_964537245.1. Taxonomy (GTDB): domain Bacteria; phylum Bacillota; class Clostridia; order UMGS1840; family UMGS1840; genus UMGS1840. Next base: position 3,821 of record CAZHZL010000046.1, on the reverse strand, counting down.
GAATCACGAGTTTTCAATGCTTAAAGCAGGCCGTGCAAATCCTGCAATTCTGGATAAGGTTACATTTGAATATTACGGAACTCCGACTCCACTCAATCAGGTGGGGAATGTTTCTGTTCCTGAAGCAAGAACACTTCTTATTCAGCCGTGGGACGCTTCAATCCTCGGAGATATTGAAAAAGCAATTTTAAAAGCTGATTTGGGAATAAATCCTACAAACGACGGAAAGAGTATTCGTCTTAATTTCCCTGCACTTACAGAAGAAAGAAGAAAAGAACTTGCAAAAGATGTCCGTAAGCTTACAGAAAACGCAAAGGTTGCTGTAAGAAACATAAGAAGAGATACTATGGAAAAGTATAAGGACATGAAGAAAAAATCAGAAATTACAGAGGACGATTTGAAAGGTCTTGAAAAAGATGTTCAGGACATTACAGATAAGGCAATAAAAGAGATTGATACTTTGGCAGCAAATAAAGAAAAAGAGATAATGACTGTTTAATATAAGCAGGGTAGCAGGCTTTCTGTTACCCTTTTTATCGTTTTTGGGGAGAATAAATTGAAGATACTGTTTGAAGATAAGAATATTTTTGTGTGTGAAAAGCCTGTCGGCGTACTTTGCGAAGAAAAAGAGAATACCAAAAATATGGTTGATTTTTTGAAGAATCATAAAAAAGAAAATAACGAGGATGACTATATTGGTGTTATACACAGACTTGATGTAAATACAGGTGGTGTTATTGTATATGCAAAAAATAAAAAAGCCGCAGCAGTGTTTTCGTCATTAGTCAGCGATAAGGATAGATTTACAAAAGAATATCTTGCTGTTATTCATGGTTGTCCTGAAGAAAAAACAGGTGTTTTTAAAGACTATATTTTTAAAGACAGTAAAAAAAATAAATCGTTTCTTGTAAACAGGCTGCGAAAAGGTGTGAAGGATGCTTCTTTGGAGTATGAGGTTATTTCAACTACCGATAATATGTCATTGGTGAAAATAAAGCTTCATACAGGAAGAACTCATCAGATAAGAGTTCAGTTTTCCGGAAGAAAGCTTTCACTGGTCGGCGACGGTAAATACGGCAGTAAGGATAACCGTTGCGAAACTGCTCTTTGGGCATATAAGCTTATGCTTGAAAATCCGTTTTCAAAGGAAGGAGAGCGTAAAGCATTTGTTTCAAAACCGGATTTTTCTTTATATCCGTGGAATTTGTTTGATATGAAAGGAATTTTTGAAAATGAAGCCTGAATTAACTCCAAGACTTATGGCTGTTGCTGAAAAAGCAGGTGAATGTGATATTTTGTGCGATATTGGCTGTGACCATGGTTATCTTCCGATATATCTTGTGAAAAACAGCCTTGTTAAAGAAGCGTATGCATGTGATGTCCGTGAAGGTCCGCTTACAGCCGCAAAGAAGAATATCCGTATAAATGGCTTCGAGGATAAGATTACGACTGTTTTGTCCGACGGTCTTAAAGAGGTAAGTGATAAGAGCTTTGATTGTATTACAATATGCGGAATGGGTGGTATTCTTATTTCGGAAATACTCTCAGCTTCTGAAATTTGTGCAAAAAAAGCGAAAAAAATTATACTTCAGCCGATGACAGAGGTTGATTATCTCAGAAAATATCTTTTTGATAACGGCTTTACAATATATGACGAAGAAATAGCAAGAGAAAATGAAAGATATTACAGTATAATTTGCGTAAAGACAGGCGAAGAAAAGGAGTATGACGCGTTTGATTTAAAATTCGGAAAAAAGATTTTTTCAAAAAAATCTTCTGATATAAAAAAATACTTGGAAAAAAATTACAATGCTTTGAAAAAAAATCTTGAGGCAAAAAGAAATGCAGGCAGAGAAAATACCGATGAGCTTGACGGTATTGTCGGGAAATTGGAAAAAATAATCAAAATTCATTAAAAAATGAAGAAAAATATAAAAAAAACGAAAAAAAACTTGAAATGTTCACATTTATGTGCTAAAATATATAATGTTAAAGTGGATAGTTATGATTTTATCATTAAGGAGAGTGTACCAAAATGTTAAATAAATTTTTTCAGAATGCTATTTACAAATATGTAGGAATAGTAGATCATCCGTTTGGAATAATTGACGAAAACGGTATGATTATTTCATCTTCAGTAAATGCAAACATAGGAAAGAAAATGATTGAGGATACAGAGTGTTTTACTGATGAATCTGTTAGTGTACATAACGGAATTACTTTTATGCCTGTTTTCAATCATGCAAAGCTTGATTTTGCTGTATATATTGAATCCGATGATGAAATTTCAAAAAAATGTATACAGATTCTTGCAACAGCATTTGTAGGAATAAAGCAGAATTATGAAGAAAAATTTGATTCTTCAAGCTTTATGAAAAATATTCTTCTGGACAGTATCCTTCCCGGAGATATCTATGCGCGTTCAAAAGAGCTTAAGCTTGAGTATGAAAAAAGCAGAATTGCATTCTTAGTTTCACTTCCTGTTCCTGACGATTCATGTGTTTCGGTAATTTTAAAAGGAATGTTCCCAGAAAAAGGAAAGCAGTTTGTTGTTCCTTTGGATGAGAAGAATTTTGCTGTTATCATTGAGATTTCTCCTGACGCTTCAATAAAAGAGAAAAACAGAATTGTTACTGAAATTATCAACACTGTAAGAAGCGAAGCTATGATTAATGTATGCGTTGGTATAGGCTCAATCGTAAGCAATTTGAGAGATGTATCAGCTTCTTACCGTGAAGCACAGCTTGCACTTGAAATCGGAAAAGTATTTGACAGTGAAAAGGAAATAATAAACTACGAATCATTGGGAATAGGAAGACTTATATATCAACTTCCCGTTAAGCTTTGCCAGATGTTTTTGGATGAAGTTTTCAAACATGGCTCCATAGATAAGCTTGACCAGGAAACAATAATGACAATTCAGAAATTCTTTGATAACAGTCTTAATATTTCGGAAACCTCAAGAAAGCTCTTTATTCACAGAAATACACTTGTATACAGACTTGATAAAATACAGAAGCTTACAGGTCTTGACTTAAGAGAATTTGACGACGCAATAATTTTCAAGGTTGCGATGATGGTTAAAAAATACTTGTCAGCAAATGTAATGAAAATATGAGGTGCAATAAAAAGTGTTAGTATTTGAAAATGTCAATAAGGTGTACGACAATACGAATGTCCAGGCTCTTTATGATGTGAATCTTCAGATAGAAAAGGGTGAATTTGTTTTTCTTGTGGGTCACAGCGGTGCAGGAAAATCTACCCTTATAAAGCTTATTACTGCAGAAGAAGCGCCAACTTCGGGTCGTATAGTTATAAATAATATAAATGTTTCGGGTATAAAGCAGAAGAAAATCCCGTTTTACAGAAGAACATTGGGAATGGTTTTTCAGGATTTCAGATTGCTTGACAATAAAACGGTTATAGATAATGTTGCCTTTGCAATGCGTGTTGTCGGTGCAACAAACAGACAGATAAGAAGAAGAGCGCCTGAAGTTCTTGCGCGCGTTGGATTATCGGGAAAAGCAAGATTTTTGCCTACACAGCTTTCAGGCGGTGAACAGCAGAGAGTTGCTATCGCGCGTGCGCTTGCGAATAATCCTGGGCTTATAATTGCAGACGAACCAACAGGAAACTTAGACCCGGAAACGTCGAGAGAGATTATGGAATATCTTGAAGAAATCAACAGAAGCGGTACAACTGTTATAGTTGCAACGCATGACAGAGATATAGTAAATTCATTCCACAAGCGTGTTATTGAAGTTGTAGGCGGACAGATTGTCCGCGATGATGAGAGAGGCGGATATACGGAAGATGAAGAA
>CAZHZL010000045.1:0-19692 GCA_964537245.1 uncultured Oscillospiraceae bacterium | reverse complement strand
GGATCGGTTATATTTACAGATACTGGAATATATATACGGGTGAATCAAGCAAAGACATTTACAAGCAAGCCTCGGCTAAAACCATGCAGACAGTTTATTTGATGTATCATACTATGAGTCCTGAACTTGCAATAGACAGGCTAAAAGAATCTTACAATGAGAGAAAGTGATTTTGTATTTTTCTTTGTTTAATGTATAATGTTATCCCACAGTTAGAAATGTAACAGACGGAAACAGTGGAGATATAGAATAAGGATTTTTAGTTATTAATAAAGGATGTGAAAAATTGTCTTTTAACACAGAAATAAAAAAAGAATTAAGCGGTTTGTACAGCGTAAAGGAATGTTGCGAAAAATCGTCTCTTGCAACCTATTATGCGATATTATCCGAAGAAAAAAAGACAGGAATATATATAAAGACAGAAAATTTGAATTTAGCCAGAAGAATCGCAGTGCTTACAAAAAAAATCCTGGATATTGAGCCTGAAGTAATTCTTAAGAAAACGCAGAAAAAAGGTACAATGATAATGACTCTTAAAATTACAGGCAATGAAAAAACCGAAAAGCTTAAAAATACGCTAAAGCTTTTTCATTCAAGCTCAAAAACCTTTTTTTCGAGGATTGACCCTGAATTTACATTGTCACAATGCTGTAAAAACGCAAGCATAAAGGCGGCGTTTTTAGCCTGCGGACTTATTTCAAGTCCAAAAAAATCATATCATCTTGAATTTGTCACACATAAAAAACAGGTTTGCGAGGACTTGGTAAGCACGCTTATCGAATTAAGCTTTGAGCCGAAAATTTCAAAAAGAAGAAACAGCTATGTGATATATATAAAAAACAATGAAGAAATTTATAAATTTTTGGGACTGATAAACGCGAAGCGCTCAATGATGAAGTTTTACGAAGTCAAATCCGAGAAAAATTTAAAAAATATCATAAACAGGCAGTTGAACTGTGAAAATGCAAACGAAAACAAAAGAATAAATACAGCGGTAATTCAGACTCAGGCGATAAGGCTTCTGAAAAAGAGCGGTAAATTTGAAGAGTTGCCTGTTGATTTAAAGAAAACAGCAGAATTAAGGCTTAACAATCCCGACGCGTCTCTTTCTGAATTAAGCGAGCTTGCCGATTTTCCGATAACAAAATCAGGTCTTAACCACAGATTGAAAAAAATTATAAATATTGCACAAATGACTTCCAAATAATTCTATTTGAATAAATCAAAAAACAGTTGATTTTTCAAAATATATATGTTACAATATATGTGTATAAAAATAATTAAAAAAGGATGGAAACAAGATGAAAAAAATAATATCTGTAATTCTTACTGTAATACTTATGCTTTCTCTTTCAAGCTTTGCTTTTGCAGAAGAAAACGAAATCACCGTTACCGTTGACTGTGCTGAAGTTGTTTTTGACCAGCAGCCTATAATACTTGAAGGAAGAACATTGGTTCCTATGCGTGCAATTTTTGAAAAGCTCGGCGCTGAGGTTACTTGGGACGATTCTACAAAAACCGCAACGGCGGTAAAAGACGATATAACAATAAAAATTCAGAATCAGAACAACATTATGACAAAAAATTCTGAAACAATAACTCTTGATGTTCCTGCTCAGATTATAAACTCCCGTACATTAGTTCCCGTAAGAGCTATTTCGGAAGCGTTCGGCTGCAGTGTTGACTGGTTTTCCGATACAAGAACTGTTACAGTTTTAAGCGACGAGCTTTTAAATGTTGTTTACGACGCAACAATGCTTCTCGGAAACAAAGAATATAACAGCGAAGATACATTTACATACGGAGAGCTTGCGAAAGCTGCTGTTACAATTATTGTAAACGAAAAAGAAACCGTATATCCGGGTATTGATGTTTCAAGACCGTTTGAACATGATTATGTTATAGATTTTAACTATATCTGTGAAAAAGTTCTCGGAAACGAATTTTTCTCAGAAGAAAATATTGATAAAATCGCAACGCTTGCCGACACAGCAGAAGTTCTTTCCTATGCAATAAGCGTGCATGACCCTGAAAACGAAACAATTTCAAGCGTTAAGCTCTTAAACGGAAAAGACGGCAGTGCTGTCGCTACAATGAAGCAGTTTGCAGAATTTGTAACAAGACTTGACGAGGTATCCCCTATTCTCGTAAAAATCGTTATTTCAAAGGGAAATACATTGACAAATGTACAGACAAAAATAAACAAAGACCTTTCTTCATATCCTGCTAACGCTTCTGAATACAGAGTTATTCTTGATGAGCTGGCGCTTTCATTCTATGAAAAAGAAATATATAAAGGCACATCAACAAGCGTTCCGAAGGATCACTATGATTTTGCCCGTGACTTCAGAGATATTTTCCTCGGTATTCTTTCTCCGTGGGTTGATATGGCTGCAGAAAAGGGTATAGAGATGGAGCTTGAGTATTATCCTTCACTTTGTGCAAATAACAAAAACGGTTATACAATGCGTGTAATCTGTAACATTATCTCAGTTGCAGATGAAAATATGACTGCAAGCGATATTTTCACAAATACTCCCGGCTCAAAAACAAAGCTCCGTGCAGGCGGCTCATATGTAATTGATTTGTGCAACAACGGATTTTTTGATAATGTAGTAATGCCATACGAAAATCTCTCTATGAAGAGAATTGCTACATTGAAATAAGAATTAAAAACAGAAAGGAAAAGGGCTGTCAGAAAAAACAGCCTTTTTGGATAGAAGATGATTTATTTAATTTTTTCGCAGGTTATTATGTTTCTTATGAATCTTGCAATTCTCATAAACAATAAGCTTGCGCTTAATTACTATAAAATATATTACACCACAATACCGATTATTTTTTATGTAATATGTACTTGTCTTTTCTACACAGAAGCGCTCAGATACACATTAAAAGGAAAATCCTCATCAAAAGCTATGCCGCTTTATATAACAATACCGGCGCTTGCGATTAATGTTGTATATTTTATTATTGAAGTGTTTGTAGATAAGCCTGATAATCCGTTTTTCTTTTATATTGCAACAGCGGCAATTCAGTTTATAAATATTCTTTTCGTATTTTCATATCAGAAAAAAAATATCGAAAAATACATGAACACAAAGGAAGCGGCACTTAACAGTATATTTTTATATGTTTACACAATCTTAAGCGTAGGAACACTTTATGCCTGTGTATTTATAAATATCTATGCAACAGTTATTTTACTTCTTGTAACCTCGTTTGTTATGACCTTCTCGCTTTCGCTTTCTAAAATTGCCATATCATCAACAAAAAGCAAGCATACACGACGCTAAAAAAAGAAAAAACCAAACTGAGAGGCAGTGATAAAATGGGACTTAATGTATATGAATATCAGATGGGTGAAGAATTTTTAAGTGAAATAAAAAAACAGGCGTTTACAGCAACAAAAGAGCTTATCGAAGCTGCTGAATTAAAAAAAGGCGATATATTTGTTGTCGGCTGTTCTTCAAGCGAAATCGGCGGTTATAAAATAGGAAGCCACAGCGTTGAAGAAATTGCAAATGCTGTTTTCTGTGGAATATATTCCGTTTTAAACGATTATAAAATTCACCTTGCAGCACAGTGCTGCGAGCATTTAAACCGCGCAATAGTTATCGAAAAAGAGGTTGCGGAAAAATGGGGGCTTGAAATTGTTGCCGTTGTCCCCCACCCGACCGCAGGCGGCTCATTTGCAACTGCTGCATATAAGAATTTCAATAATCCTGTATGTGTTGAATTTGTAAAAGCAAATGCAGGTATTGATATCGGAGGAACACTTATCGGAATGCATCTTAAGCATGTGGCTGTTCCTGTAAGAGTATCAATAGATAAAATCGGTAATGCACCAATAATCTGTGCAAAAACAAGACCAAAATTTATTGGCGGAGAACGAGCGTTGTACAAATAAAAAAGGGACTGTTTAAAAATTATTTTTAAACAGTCCTTTGTTTTTAGAGTTTAAAGCTATCCTTGAGTCCCACAATAAGATTAAATCTGTTTTCTTCCTTTGAATCCTTGATAAAATATCCGTTTCTTACAAACTGGAATCTTTCATCGCAGGTTGCTTCCTTCAACGAAGGCTCAACAATTGCGTCTTTTACTTCAACAGACTCTTTATTGAGATAATCGTCATATGATTTATCTTCAGGCATATCGTTCATATTTTCCAATGTAAAAAGCTTATCAAACATATGTGCTTTTACATTAATACCGTATTTTGCACTAACCCAATGAATTGTTCCCTTTACTTTTCTTCCGTCAGGAGCGTTGCCTGAGAAGGTTTCAGGGTCATATGTGCAATGAAGCTCAATAACCTCTCCGTTTTCGTCCTTTATAACCTCGTTACAGGTTATGAAATAAGTGCCTGTAAGTCTTACCTCACTACCCGGCTTCAATCTGTGGAACTTTGACGGAGCATTTTCCATAAAGTCTGATTTCTCAACATATATTTCTCTTGTTATAGGAACTTCTCTGTATGTTGTTTTTTCATTCTGCGGATAATCGGGAACCTTTACATATTCAACCTTATCCTCAGGATAATTTGTGATAACTACTTTAAGAGGGTCTAATACAGCTAATTTTCTCTTTGATGTTGTATTAAGCTCGTTTCTGATACAAAATTCAAGCAACCCAACATCAACAAGGCTGTTTGCTTTTGCAACGCCTGCTTTTTTTACAAATTCAAAAATCGAAGCAGGAGTGTAGCCTCTTCTTCTGAGTCCGCAAAGTGTAGGCATTCTTGGGTCGTCCCAGCCGTCTACAATTTTTTCTTCAACAAGCTTTCTTAAATATCTTTTTGACATAACCGTATGAGTTACATTAAGTCTTGCAAACTCAATCTGTCTGGGTTTCTGCTCAAATCCGATATTATCAATTACCCAATCGTAAAGCGGTCTGTGGTTTTCAAATTCCAATGAGCAAAGAGAAAAGCTTATTCCCTCCAACGCGTCCTGAATAGGATGCGCGTAGTCGTAAAGCGGATAAATGCACCATTTATCGCCCTGTCTGTGATGAGAGGTATGAACAATTCTATATATTGCAGGGTCTCTCATATTCATATTTGAAGAAGCCATATCAATTTTCGCTCTTAATGTTTTTTCGCCGTCCTTAAATTCACCGTTTTTCATTCTTTCAAACAAATCAAGGTTTTCTTCGACGCTTCTGTCACGGTATGGCGAATTTTTGCCCGGCTCTTTTAATGTGCCTCTGTATTCACGCATTTCTTCTGCTGTAAGGTCGCACACATATGCCTTACCGTCTTTTATGAGCTTGCAGGCAAATTCATAGCATTTATCAAAATAATCTGAGCCGTAGAAAATACCGCCGTCAGGCTCAGCACCGAGCCATTTCAAATCCTCATATATCGACCGAACATATTCGTCGTCCTCTTTTGCGGGGTTTGTATCGTCATATCTTAAATTAAACTGCCCGCCATATTTTTTTGCTGTCATATAATTTATCCATATAGCCTTCGCCGAGCCTATATGAAGGTAACCGTTTGGCTCAGGCGGAAAACGGGTATGAACTTTTTTTGCTTTCCCCTCTTTTAAATCCTCGTCAATAAATTCATGTATGAAGTTATTCTCGATTTCTGCTATTTCTGTTTTCTCTATATTTTCTAAAGACATTTTTCTATTCTCTCTTTCACTTTTTCTTTTCCTAACACCTTAAGCACATCGTACATATCGGGGGTGTTCATTCTTCCGCAAACAGCGACGCGGATTACGCTGCTTATGTGAGCTATATTACCTTTGAAATCCTGCGGATTTTTTCTGTATTCCTTCATATTTGTGGTATAGCCGTATTTTTCGCTTATCTGCTTTATTTTATCAAACCATACGCCTGAATCGTCGTTTTCGTCGTATGTGCTTAAATATTCAGCTAAAACATTTTTTCTGTCCTGCTCGTTTACTTCCTCGGGGAAGGTATAGTCAGGCTCAAATATTTCATCAAAAAAATATGAAATATAATCCTTAATCTGAGAAAGTCTTGCAATATCCTTTCTCGGCTTTGCGCCGCCTCTTCCGATATTCAAAATTGCAACGGTTTTTTCTTTGTTTTCCAAAAGAAGCTTATAAAATTCTTCATCGTAGCTTTTTGCATAATCCAAAACAAGCTCATAAACCTCTTCAGCCTTCATAAGCGAAATATAATTTTTTGAAACATCGTCAAGCTTAACAAGGTCAAAAAGTGCACCCGAAACAGACATTTTTTTCGGTGAGAACGGAAATTCCTTATATGACTTATCAGGATTTTTATCAGCCCATTCCTCAAAGTTTGAGTTAAGAAGCGTCATAAGATAACGAAGCACACAAACGGGAACATAGCCTTCTTTTTTGTAGTATTCAAGCGCAAGCTCAGGGTCTTTTCTCTTTGAAAGCTTTCTTTTTGTTTCTCCGTCCATTTTCATAAGAGGAGAAATGTGCATATATTTCGGAGCTTTTAACTCTAAGGTTCTGAAAAGCTGCAAATGAATAGGAAGAGTTGCAAGCCATTCATCGCCTCTTACAACATGAGTTGTTCCCATAAGATAATCGTCAACAACATGTGCAAAATGATATGTCGGTATACCGTCTGATTTCAAAATAACGATATCCATATCGTTTTCTGTAAGCTCCAAATCACCTTTTACAAGGTCTGTGAACTTAAACTTATTCATAGCGCTGCCTTCGCTTCTGAATCTTACAACATAAGGTACATTATTTTTGATTTTTTCTTCTATTTCTTCCAAAGATAAATCGCGGCATCTTGCCCATTTACCTCTGTAACCTATGTTATCTTCTTTTTCTTCCTCCTGCTTTTTTCTCAAATCTGCCAAATCTTCTTCACTGCAAAAGCAGGGATATGCTTTACCTTCAAGCATAAGCTTTTTAACAAATGCTTTATATATTTTTTCACGCTGTCGCTGCTTATATGGACCGTATACACCGTTTTCACCGTCAATTGTTGCGCCTTCGTCAAAGGTTATATCAAAATCACCCAACGCTTTGATAATAGCCTCAACTCCGCCTTCAACCTCTCTTTTCTGGTCGGTGTCCTCAATACGCAAATATAAAACTCCGTCACCTAAGTGAGCAAGTCTTTCGTTTGTGAGTGCCGCATAAAGATTTCCAAGGTGCATAAAGCCTGTCGGACTTGGTGCCATTCTCGTTACCTTTGCCCCCTCCTTGAGTTCTCTTTTCGGATATTTCTGCATTATTTCTTCCAACGAGGGAAGATTGTCCGCAAAAATAAGGTCAGTTAGTTTTTTATAATCCATAATAGCATTTCTCCTGTGAAAAAATTTTTGTAACATATAGAAATATTATACACCGAATAACAAAATTTGTCAACAAAAAAGAGGTACTTTTTTAATAAAGTCACCCACCAACCTCAGACAAAGTCAATAAACAGGAATTATCTGAAGTCATAAGAAGCGAAAAAATCGTATCTTTTTTTGTATTTTTTCCCATAACACTTGAAAAATTTTCAAAAAAGATATATAATATATAATAGTATAGTATGGAAAGGTATGGTTAAATTATGTTTAAGGATTTTTCGGATTTTAAAAATCAGCTTACAAAAAAGAAGGTTGCAATTCTGGGACTCGGTGTTTCAAATAAACCGCTTCTTTCGGTGATAAGCGATTTTGACTGTGAAATTACAATAAGAGATAAAAACGAAATACCCGATGATATAAAAGAAAGCCTGAAGGATAAAAATGTCAGATTTATTACGGGAGAAAGCTATCTTAAGGATATGGACGAGGATTATATTTTCCGTTCGCCCGGAATAATGTCTACAAATGATGAAATAAAAAAGGCAGTTGAAAGAGGCTCAAGGCTTACATCTGAAATGGAAGCTTTTATTGATATGTGTCCGTCAAAAATAATCGGAATAACAGGAAGCGACGGAAAAACAACGACGACAACTCTTATTTCTGAAATACTAAAAAAAGCAGGCTTTGGGGTGCATATCGGCGGAAATATCGGAGCTCCGCTTATTGATAAGCTTTCTTCAATCCAAAAAAACGATTTCGTTGTTCTTGAGTTATCAAGCTTTCAGCTTATGACTATGACAAAAAGCCCCGATATTGCAGTTATAACAAATATTGCGCCAAATCATCTTGATAAGCATACGGATATGGACGAATATATAAATGCAAAAACAAATATATACGCACACGGATGCAAAAAAGTTATATTGAATAACGAAAACGATATTACAAAATCGTTTATAAAACCAGATACAGTTACCTTCAGTTTAAAATCAAAGCAACAAAACGGCGCTTATCTTGAAAATGACAAAATCTATTTCAAAGACGAATACATTATGGATAAAAACGACATCGTTATTCCGGGTATTCACAATGTTGACAATTTCCTGGCAGCAATATGCGCAGTAAGCGGAATTTGCGATTTTAAATATGTGAAAGAGGTAGCGCAGAGCTTTAACGGAGTTGAACACAGAATAGAGTTTTTCAGAGAGTTAAACGGCGTGAGATACTATAACGATTCAATTGCTTCAAGCCCCACAAGAACAATTGCAGGACTTAATTCCTTTGATAAAAAGGTTATCCTTATTGCAGGCGGAAGCGACAAAAATATACCTTTTGACACACTTGCAAAGGAAACTGTTAAAAAAGTTAAAAAGCTTATTGTTACGGGTGCTACAAAAGATAAAATTAAAAATGCTGTGCTTTGTGAATGTGAAAGCTTTCCGATTTATGAAGCAGAAAATCTAAAGGACGCAGTTATGCACGCATATGAAATTGCAAAATCGGGAGATGTTGTTATTCTCTCCCCTGCCTGTGCAAGCTTTGACTGCTTCAAAAATTTCGCTGACAGAGGCAATCAATTTAAGGAGTTGGTAAACAGTTTATGAAAGCATTAGAACAGCTTTGCAGTATACCTGCAATTTCCGGCTTTGAGGAAATGAGCACAGAGCGTTTTAAAGAGATTTTTTATGAATACGGCTTTAATGATGTAAAAACCGATAAAGCGGGAAATATATACGCAGAGAAAAAGGCGACAAAGGCGTCGTCTGTCAGTATTTTAATAGACGCACATATTGACCAAATCGGTCTTATTGTAAAAGAAATAAAGGAAAACGGTTTTCTTCTTTTTGACAATGTGGGCGGTATTGATTACGATAACCTATATGCAAGAGAGGTAACGGTTTTCGGAAAAAAAGAAATATACGGCGTTATAGGCGCTATCCCTCCCCACTTAAAAAAAGGGAACGAAAAGGAAACGCTTTTTATTGATACGGGAATGAAAAATATTTCGGAATATGTTTCCGTGGGAGACGCAGTAAAGATAAACTGCGATTATCTGAAGCTGAAAAACAACCATATTTCATCGGGTGCACTCGATAACCGCGCAGGGCTTCTTTGCGCGCTTAACTGTGCAAAAAAAATGCGCGATGATGTAAATGTAACAGTTGTGGGAAGCATAAGAGAAGAAACAGGCCTTCAGGGTATTGAGCTTTTTTTGAGAGATAAAAAGTTTGACCTTGCAATAATAACAGATGTTACACACGGTTATTTTGAAGGACTTTCAAAATACAGCGCATACACTCCCGGAGAAGGCTTTACAATCTGCTACGGCGGAATACTTGACAACAAAATTACAAGAGAAATCGAAAAATATCTTATTAAAAACGAAATAAAATACAACGCGGAATTTGAGCCTGACCACCCGGGTACAAATGCATTTAACGCAGTTGCGAACAATATTCCCGTTATAATGCTCTCAATTCCGCTTCGCTATATGCACACAAACTGCGAAACTCTAAACACAAAGGATATAAAAAATCTTATAAAATTCGTAAGCACATATAACTGGAACAGTATAATTGAAAATAAGGAGGACGAAACTTATGCTTAAAGAGCTTTGTGAGCTTTGCGGGACCTCCGGCTATGAGTATAACATAGTGAATTATATCACAAAAAAATTAAAAGAAAAAAACATTCCCTATACGGTTGATAAAATCGGAAATGTTATTGTAAAAAAAGGAAAAAATCCTGAAAAGCTTGGTATATTTGCCCATATGGACGAGGTTGGCTTCGGAGTTAAGGGAATAACCGATGACGGAATGATAAAATTTGTGAGCGTAGGAGGAATTCTGGAGAAAATCCTTCCATCGCACGCTGTTGAAATAGGCGATGACAAAATAAAAGGAGTTATCGGAAATATACCGAAGCACCTCAAGAAAAAAGATGGTAAAAGCTTATCGTATGACGACTTTTTTATTGATATAGGCGCAAAATCAAAAGAGGACGCTATGTCGTATGTCAAAATCGGAGACCCGATTTACTGGATAAGCGAATACAGGGAGTTCGGTGATAACCTTATAAAAGCAAAGGCGCTTGATGACAGAGTGGGCGTATGTATTATTTTAGAGCTTCTCTTGTCGGAGAACGACTATTCGTTTACAGCTTGCTTTACCACAAGAGAGGAAATAGGCGTTATCGGCGCAAAAACAGTTTCTAAATATATAAAGGTAGAAAAAGCGCTTGTTTTAGAGGTTACAACCTGCGCAGATATGCCCGAAGTTGAAGAAAAAACAACCGTACTCGGAAACGGCGTTGCATTAAGCGTAATGGACAGAGGCAGTATTGCTGATTGTGAGTTTAACGAGGAAATCTTGAAAATTGCAAAGAAAAACAAAATAAAGCTTCAGAAGAAACTTACAGTATCAGGCGGAAACGACGCAGGGGCGCTGACATTTTTCGGAGGCGGTATTCCTACCTCGGTGCTTTCCGTACCCGGAAGATATATCCACTCCCCTGTTACCGTTATTTCAAAGGACGATTACAATTCCTCGAAAAAGCTTGTTGAAAAAATCTTGGAAGAAAGGAATGAAAAATAAATGGCTAAAAATCTGACCTACGGCTTTGAAAAGCCGTATTTGGAAGAAATCGAAAAAGAAATTATGCAGTCGGCTGATGTGATATATTATGATGATTTTAACAATCTGATTGTTGAAAAAAAGCCAAATACCACAGACGAAAACACTAAATGTATCCTTTTTGCGTTTACAGTTTCGGAAAATGCTTTTTTGGTAAGCGAAATAAAGGAAAACGGAAATGCGGTAATTTCTTCTTTGATGGAATATAAAGATGAATATATCGGAAAGAAGGCAGTGCTTCAAAACGGAAGGACAGGCTATATAAAAGGAAAGGACAAAAAGCTTGAATGTGATTTCGGATATACAGATAAAAAAACCGCTTCAAAATATGTTAAATGCGGTGACGCGCTTTCTTTAAAGGTATCGCAGGAACAGGTGGGAGAAAGCATTTTCACAAACTGTCCTTCGTATCTTATGAAAAATATTTTTACACAGTGCATAAAGGACTACTACAACCAAAAGATTATATTTGCATTTATCCGCGAACAGAGAAAAGGCGCATATGCACTCGGAAAAAATGTAAAATGCGATGAAGCATATTTCTTTACCTTTGTAAGCGATTTAAAAGAAAATATTTCATTTATAAAAAAGGAAGGCACATATATTTCCGCCTTTAATCCCGAAAATTTAAGCGCGTGCGTTCTGGAAAAGGATTGCTCCTACGCGTCACAGTATTTCATTTCGTCGGGAGTGAAAAATGTATGCGGTATTGCAGTTAAAAAAGAAGATATCGGAGACGGAATTTTTAAAATAACAAAAAAGACCGCAGAGGATATCAAAAAATTTATAGGCGATTGTAAAAGAGGCGCAAGCCGAGTTTTACAATCGGCTAAAAAAAATTATTAAAGGATAACACACAGAAAAAATGAAAAATATACTTCTTGTGGGAATAAACGCAAGATATTCCCACACAGCGCTGGGGATATATTCCATTAAAGCGTTTCTTGAAAAAAATAATGTAAAATGCGAATTGGCGGAATACACCATAAACGATTCCTACGAACATACATTTTACGATATCATAAAGAAAAAGCCCGATATCATCGGTTTTTCAACATATATATGGAATATAAAGCTTGTAGAGAGGCTTTGCGACGATATAAAAATTGCGCTTCCCGATGTTAAAATTGTGTTCGGAGGTCCCGAAGCGGGATACAGCGACAAAAAATATAAAAATGTTGATAAAATAATATCGGGCGAAGGCGAAGCGGAGTTTTATAAATATGTAACAGACAAAAAAATCGAGTTTGATTTTTTAAACCAGCCGTTTTCCTACACATCAGATATTCTTCCCGGAAAAACAGTATATTACGAAAGCTCGCGCGGTTGTCCTTACCGTTGCAGCTACTGTATTTCTTCTCTTGAAAAAGCTCTGAAATTTAAATCCGTTGAGAAGGTAAAGGAAGAACTGGAGTTTTTTATTAAAAACAAGGTTAAAAAGGTAAAGTTTATCGACAGAACCTTTAATATCAGAAAAGACGCAAACGAAATTTTTGAATTTATAATAAAAAATGCTTCCGAAACAGGCTTTCACTTTGAAATAAAGCCTGAAATATTTAATGAGAAAAGCTTTGAAATCTTAGAAAAAGCACCAAAAGGTCTTATTCAGTTTGAAGCAGGTCTGCAATCTTTAAATCCCGATACCTTAAAAGCAATCAACCGAAAAAACGATGTTGATGTTATTTTTTCAAATATGAAAAGGCTTCTTAAAAACAACAACATTCACATACATATTGACCTTATTGCAGGGCTTCCCTATGAGGATTTTAAAAGCTTCAAGGCGGGCTTTGACAAGGTATATTCTCTTAAGCCCGATATGCTTCAGCTCGGATTTTTAAAGGTTTTGAACGGTACTCAGATTAAAGAGGAAGCAAAAAAATATAAAATCGAATATTCGCCCTACCCGCCCTATCAGATTATTAAAACAAAATGGCTGAGTGTGGAGGACATCATAAATTTAAAATATGTTGAAGAAGGACTGGAGGAGCTTTCAAACAAAAAGTTTTTTAAGCGTTCACTTGAATTTCTCTTTAATAAAAACGATATTTCCCCCTTCACATTATTTTATAAATTCGGAGTTCTTATAAATGACGAGCCGCCGCTTTCGCACCCCAAGCTTTTCAGTGCGTTTTTCAAGTTCTATAAGGACAACAATTTCAAGGACGAAAACAGGTTTCTGGAGTGCTTGATTTCGGATTTTAAGGAAAAAAATCCAAATAAACCGCTTTTTATGCATTAAAATCATTAAATTTTTAAAAATTTCTTGCAATATGACGAATTTTATTGTATAATAGAAGAATAGAAAAATTTTTTACCGAAAGGAAAAACATTAAAATGAAAATCAGAAATTATCTTAGTTTTATTCTAATATTTATCCTGCTTATGTGTCAGAGCGTATTTGCCGCACCGAAAGCGGATTTTGACCTGAACTCAGAATCCGTTGTTCTTATTGACGCAAGCTCGGGACAGACGATATATTCAAAAAATCCGCAGAAGGTGCAGTACCCTGCGGGACTTACAAAAATTATGGCGGCTCTCGTCGTAATTGACAACGGAAATTTAGAGGATATCGTTACTGTTGAGCAATCTGTTATTGATACGGTTGCAAACTCAAACAATATGGGGCTTGCAGCGGGAGAAGTGCTGACTTTAAGAGAGCTTTTATACGGTATGCTTCTGCAATCCTACAACGACTGTGCAGTTTCTGCCGCAGTTAAGGTTTGCGATTCTACCGACGCTTTTATAAAAAAGATGAACGAGAAAGCGGCAGAGCTTGGCGCAACTAACACACATTTTACTAATGTTACAGGCTTATACGATAAAGAAAACTACACAACGGCAGAGGACCTTGCGCTTATTATGAACTATGCGGCAGGCGAGCCTGTGTTTATGGAAATTGCAGGAACAAAATCTTATACAGTTCCTGTAAATACAAAGGTTTTATACGAAAGAACACTCGTTGCAAAGTGTAATCTCCTTTCTTCATACGAAGGAATTACAAGCGGTCTTTACGGCTTTACAGACGAAGGAAAAAATACTGCGGCGGCAACTGCAAGCAGAAACGGCTTTAATGTTGTTTGTATCACTATGAACTGCGAAACAGATGACGGCAGACAGGCAGATATCAAAAATCTTCTTGACTATGCATTTAAAAATTTCCACACAATAACAATAGCGCCTGAAAATATCCGAAACCACACAGCGCCTTTAAAAGGTACGCTTGGAAAAACAGGCGAGGTTAAATTTTCACTTCCCGAAACTGTAATGCTTACAGTTCCTGCAAAGGCAACTGCTGAAAATCTTACCTATGAAGCGAATTTACAGAAAAACTACAAAAAAGCAGACAAATACACCGCTACGGTAAGCGTATCATTTGATAACGAAAAAATAACCGACCTTACCTTAACAGGTGTTGCAACTAAGAAAATTACTTTTTATAATGTTATAAAAACAATTTTACTCATCATTCTTATTCTTGTTATTCTCTTTATTGCGCTTTGCGCTTATTACATCATAGATTCAGAAAGGAAGAAAAAGAAGAGAAGACAGGAAAAAATTAAAAGAACGCTGAGAATAAAAAAGGATTTATAATTGCAAAAAATTTAATATAAAATTTGCATTGTATCGCAGTATAAAAAGACTCGAGCAATAGCGAAAGGAGAACAAAATGATTTTAGCAATCGACATCGGCAACTCGAATATTGTAATCGGTGCTGTCGATGAAAAAAATGTGCATTTTGTATCAAGGATGTCTACCGACAGGAGACAAACCGAAGATCAGCTTGCAATTTCCTTCATTGAAATTCTTATGCTTTACGGCAGAAAGAAGGAAGATTTTGACGGATGTATAATTTCAAGCGTTGTTCCGCCGATGACCTCGGCAGTTTGTGAAGCTGCAAAAAAGGCTATCGGAAAAACACCCATAATTATCGGGCCGGGAATAAAAACAGGGCTTAAAATCAACACAAACAATCCGTCGCAGTTGGGCAGTGACCTCGTTGTAGACAATGTTGCCGCAAGGTCGCTTTACAACACAAATGTTATCGTGATTGACATGGGAACTGCAACCACAATAAGCGCAACAGACAATGAAAACAATTTTATCGGCTGTGCAATTATGCCGGGCGTTACCGTTTCGTTAAACGCGCTTACAAACAACACGGCTCAGCTTCAGGGAATTGGTCTTGATAATCCCAAAAAAACTATTGCGGCCAACACCGCTGACTGTATGAAATCGGGAATTATTTACGGAAACGCTTGTATGCTTGACGGAATGATTGACAGATTTCTTTTTGAGCTTTCAGAAACAGGGATAGAAAAGGACGATGTTACAATCGTTGCAACAGGCGGTCACGCAAAATATATTATCCCCTACTGCAAGCACAAAATCAATTACGAGAAAAATCTTCTTTTAACAGGACTTCAGATAATATGGAATAACAATGAAAGGAATAAAAAATAATGAATACTACAAATAAAATATCAACAAAAAATTTAGTTTTAAGTGCAATTCTTACTGCACTTGTTATCATCTTACAGTTTATGGGCTCATTCGTAAAATTCGGAATGTTTTCAGTGTCACTCGTTTTAATTCCGATTGTTATCGGCGCGGCAACCTGCGGTAAAAAGATTTCGGCATGGCTTGGCTTCGTATTCGGTGCAGTTGTTTTGTTAAGCGGTGACGCCGCTGCATTTCTGGCGGTAAATATTCCGGGTACGATTATCACGGTTTTATTAAAGGGTACGCTTTGCGGATTTTTTGCGGGAGCAGTTTTTGATTTATTTAAAAATAAAAACAAATATGCCGCAACAGTCGCTTCTGCAATCGTATGCCCGATAGTAAACACAGGTATTTTTCTTATAGGCTGCCTTATTTTCTTTATGCCGACTGTATCACAGTGGGCTTTGGGAGAAGGCTTCGGAGAAAATGTAGGACTTTATATGATTGCCGGACTTGTAGGCTTCAACTTTATTTTTGAGCTTATATTCAACATCGTGTTAAGCCCTGTGATTGTAAGAATACTTTCAGCAAGAGAAGGGTAAAAAAATGAGCAAAATCCGACTTGATAAATTCTTATCAGACTCGACCTCATATTCCAGAAAAGAAGCGTCAAAGCTTATAAAATCGGGAAATATAAGAGTAAATGAAAAAGTGATTTCCGATATTTCTTTTAAGGTTGATACCGAAAAAGACGAAATATTTCTGGATAACAAAAAGCTTATCAGAAAAGAAAATTATTATATTATGTTAAACAAGCCCGCAGGATATTTAAGCGCAACCGAGGACAGATACTGTCAGACGGTTTTAGACCTTCTTTCCGACGATTTGCCGAAGGAAAAAATATTTCCTGCCGGGAGACTTGATAAGGATACGGAAGGATTTTTATTTCTGACAACCGACGGCCCTCTGGCGCATCGCGTCACAGGACCTAAAAATCATGTTCCGAAAAAATACTATGTTGAAATTGACGAGCCTTTGAAGGACGAATTTATCGATATATTTAAAAACGGAATAACACTTGAAACAGGAGAAGAATGTAAGAGTGCTATTCTCGAAATCATCTCCGAAAAAAGCTGTTATCTCACTATTTCGGAGGGTAAATTTCATCAGGTCAAGAGAATGTTCAACGCAGTTTTGAGAAATGTGGTTTATTTAAAAAGGGTGTCTATCGGAAGATTAGAGCTTGATAAAGAGCTTTCGTTGGGAGAATACAGGGAGCTTACTGAAAAAGAGGTATCAGATATCTGTTTGGGGTGAAATAAAAAATGTTTGAAGAAATAAAAGAGCAAAAAAGTGCTAAGGCTTCGCTTATTAACGCTGTTGAAACTGATAAAATAAGCCATTGCTATATTTTTTCGGGTTCTGAAGGGACAGGCAGATTTCTTCTTGCAGAAAAATTTGCACAGGCGCTTGTATGCAAAGAAAAGTGTGCCTGCGGTAAGTGTATCCCCTGTAAGCAGTTTTCGGACAAAACCTCGCCTGACTACAAAACAATAGATTTACTCAGCGAAAAAGGCAAAACAAAAACGATGATTTCCGTTGACCAGATTCGTGAAATTGTATCTGATATATATATTAAGCCGTCTGTTTTTGAGAAAAAAATATATATTATAAAAAATGCAGACAAGATGAATGTAAATGCACAGAACGCTATTTTGAAGTCGCTTGAAGAGCCGCCGTCGTATGTTGTTTTTATTCTTATTGCAGAGAATCCCGAAGCACTTTTGCCGACTATAATTTCAAGAGGCACGATGATTGATTTTTCAAGCCTTACAGACAAAAGCGTGAAAGAAATTTTAAAAAACAGCTACGATATCGAGCTTCCCGATATGCTTCTTCCACTTTGTATGGGAAGCGTTTCAAATGCGTATAAACTTGCAGTATCGGAGGAGCATAAAGAAATAAGACGCGAAATTCTTACCTCGGTATGCAATTTTTTAAAAGAAAAAAATATTGCCGCACAGCTTAAGCTGTATGAAAATATATTAAAATATGAAAAAGAAAAGGAATTTATTTTCAGCGTTATCAATATTACCCTTTCGGATATTTCAAAAATAAATATGGGAATAAATCCGCAAAATCCCGATGCGGACTACGAAAATATTGATATCGAAACGGGAAAAATTTATGATATTATGAATATAACATTTGAGCTTTTAAGAAGACTTGGCTCAAATATAAAATATAATTTAGCAGTATTCTCCGCATTGGAGGATATAAAAGAGATACTCATCAGGAAGGAAATATAAAATATGATGATAGAAGTAGTAAGCGTAAGATTTAAAAGACACGGAAAAGTGTACTACTTTTCGCCGGGTCAGTTAAAAATCGAAAAAGACACAGCTGTAATCGTGGAAACTGCAAGAGGTCAGGAATACGGCTATGTCGTAAGAGGAAACTCACAGATTAGCGAGGACGAGATTGTTCCTCCGCTGAAGCCTGTTATCCGTCTTGCAACAGAGAAAGACGCAAAACAGCTTGAAGAAAATAAAATAAAAGAAAAACAGGCATATGATGTCGCTCTTAAGAAAATTGAAGAGCACGGTCTTAAGATGAATCTTATTGAGGTTGAATACACCTTTGACAGAAGCAAAATCCTTTTCTATTTTTCTGCTGAAGGAAGAATAGACTTCCGCGAGCTTGTAAAGGACCTTGCAGCTGTTTTCAGAACAAGAATTGAGCTCAGACAGATTGGCGTTCGTGACGAAGCGAAAATGTTAAAATGCTTCGGCACTTGCGGCAGACAGTGTTGCTGCTCCACATTTTTGTCAGACTTCAAGCCTGTTACAATAAAAATGGCTAAGGACCAGAATTTATCACTTAACCCTACAAAAATTTCAGGTGCCTGCGGCAGACTTATGTGCTGTCTTAACTACGAGCAAAGCACATATGAACAAATGTGGAAGGATACTCCGCGTCAGGGTTCAATCGTAAAAACTCCGAACGGCAAGGAAGGAACTGTTTTTGATGTCAGCGTATTGACCGGTATCGTTAAAGTTTTAAATCCCGAAACAGGAACAATAACAGCCTACGACAAAAAAGAACTTAAGATTATCAAGCATGCTGTTGTTTCCGATGAGGTTGACCCTGAAATCAAAGAAATAGAAAAAGACTAAGGAGCTTTTAAAAAATGAACTATGTAGCATATATTGCGGTATTTTTCGCATTTTTGGGAGCGATTGACAGAATAATAGGAAACAAATTCGGTCTTGGAAAGGAATTTGAAAAAGGGATAATTTTATTGGGAGAGCTTACGCTTTCAATGGCGGGAATGATAATAATATCGCCTTATATAGCAGAGCTTATAAGACCTGCACTTTCCTTTTTGCCTGATTTTATTGACCCGTCTGTAATACCGTCATTTATATTTTCCATAGATATGGGAGGCGCACCACTCGCAAGAGAGCTTTCAAAAAATATGCTTCTGGGAGATTTCAACGGACTTGTTGTTTCTTCAATGATGGGCTGTACAATTTCATTTACAATCCCCTTTGTACTGAGCGTCGCAAAGAAAGAGCAGCATAATGATATACTTTTCGGACTTTTATGCGGAATAATAACTATACCGATTGGCTGCATAGCAGGCGGAATTATTGCAAAAATTCCGTTTGTAACGCTTGTTTTAAATCTTCTTCCGCTGATTTTATTTTCTGCGGCTTTATCGTTCGGACTTATAAAATTTACCGATAAATGCATAAAGCTTTTCAACGGTATCGGAATTTTAATGAAAATTCTTATAACAATAGGTCTTTTTGTCGGGATTTTGGAATTTTTAACGGGAATAAGGCTTATAAAAAACGCAGATACGCTTGAAAATTCAATGAAAATCATCTTGAGTGCAGGCTGTGTACTTGCGGGTGCATTTCCATTTTTGAAGGTTTTATCCTTTGCCTTAAAAAAACCGCTGAAAAAAATCTCAAGGCTTTTTAAAATAAACGAAAGCTCCTCAATGGGGCTTGTGGCAACGCTTGCTTCAAACATCTCAACCTTTAAAGACCTTGATAATATGGACAAAAGAGGGATTGTAATAAATTCTGCATTTTCAGTTTCCGCGTCCTTTGTTTTTGCAGACCATCTTGCTTTTACTCTTGCATATAACGAAGCGTTTTTGCTTCCTATGGTTATCGCAAAAATAATATCGGGGATATTCTCGGTAATATGCGCGGTTTTACTGCTTCGCAGCAAATAAAACTGCAAAAATGTCGCTATTCTAAAAATTCGCCACCTTGACAATTTTTCATTGGGTGCTGTGACAAAACGATTTTTTAAATCGGGTTGTCTACAGCCCTATTTGCTTG
>CAZHZL010000044.1:0-21340 GCA_964537245.1 uncultured Oscillospiraceae bacterium | reverse complement strand
CTGCTACATTTGATAAAAGAAATATTGATTTACATATGTCACAGAAATTAGCACATAAAAGCTGTCAGACAGCTATACTTTCCTGGCTTATAGAAGGTGCTTTATGTTATATGAGTTTCGGATTATTGCCTACAAAAAGAGTTAAGGAAGCCACAGCGGAGTATTTTGCTTCTGAAAATACAATCAAAATGTTTCTCAATGAAGCAACAACAGAGGACATTTCAGGAAAAGTATATTTCAGCGATTTATATTCAGCTTATGAGTATTATTGTAAGCAAAATATACTACAGCCTAAATCCAAGGATGTTTTCAGTAAATCTGCGGAAATAAAGAAATATCCCAATAAAAAAGACGGTATCAACAGATACAGACAAGGTATTCGTTTAAAAACGGAATACGAAAATATTCAGAATAAGGAGAATTGATGTTATGGAAGATAAAGTTAAAATTAAAGGTAGTTTTTCGGAGTATTCGAGAATTATAGACGAATTTTTTGCAAGAGAAGCTGAGCTTTTTCGTAAAGAACATCCGGAAATTATAGAAAAAATATTAAAAGAAAATTCAGGAGGTGTCAAAAAATGAATATAGAGCTTATTCTGGAAGCAATTTTTGAAATTCTTAATGCAGAAAAAAACGCATAAAAAACAAATAATTCATTAAAGAAAGGTGGTGGCAAAGCATGGCTGAGCTTACACGCGCAGTAGCATATACAAGATTTTCAACCGATATGCAAAGAGAAGAATCAATTGAAGCACAAATGCGTGCAATAAAAGATTTTATAGATAAGCAAGGCTATGCTTTGCTGAAAAATTATGCAGACCGCGGTATAAGCGGAACTACAGATAACAGACCTGAATTTCA
Source organism: uncultured Oscillospiraceae bacterium (assembly GCA_964537245.1). Taxonomy (GTDB): domain Bacteria; phylum Bacillota; class Clostridia; order UMGS1840; family UMGS1840; genus UMGS1840. The sequence goes on along the minus strand of CAZHZL010000044.1, from coordinate 20,479 downwards.
AAAAATGCTTGATGATGCTAAGAAAGATTTCATTGAAGAACTTGTTTTGAAAAAACTTGCTGATAGAGTGTTTAATGAAAAACTTCTCCCAGAAATTATTGAAAAATATAATGAGTTTGCTTTAAGTAAAAATAGCGAATTTATGACAATGCAAAAGGAAATTAAAAATAAACTTTCGGAAACTGAAAAAGGCATTTCAAATATAGTAAATATCATGGTTTCTACCGGTTCTCCTGCTCTTGCAGAAAAACTGAGGGAACTTGAAGAAACAAAAGCAACTCTTGAAGCTTCTCTATCAGATATAAACAGAAGAATATCTCAGATGACTATAAGTCCGGATAAAATAAAAACCGCTTTCCGAAAAGCAAAGAAACTTCTTCAAAGCGGAGATTTAAAAAACAAAAAAGCTATTGCGCAACAATATGTAAAACAAGTAACTGTATTTAAGGAAAAGCTAATTATAGAGTTCAATATCTCAGATGATTATTCCATAACAGAAGAGGTTATTTTAAAGGAAAAATAAGCATGCAAAAATCCCGATTGCTTTAACCATCGGGATTTTATATTCACAATAATTGAATCTATTTTCTAATAAAAATACTAATTTTAATCAAAAAACTTCTAAAACCATATAGGATTTACTGTTTTGGAATATTCAACTGTACCTTAATACACTCTGGACAATTCTTATACGAATTAATATCAACTATCTTGCAAACATAAGATATACCTGCATTAATACGTTCAATAATGGGCAAGTTATAGTATCTGGGCACATATCCAAGGAATTCCTTATCCTGTGTTACAACACGAAGTGCATTATGATCGTGTTTATTTTGTGGATCCATTTCAAAAAACAACTCATTTCCAATATTCACTTTTGGCAAAAGATCGCAAAGTTCTCCTTTACATGCTGTATTATAGCGAACTCCCATAATATAAAATTCTCTTTGGATTTTTTCATCCTCAGGAAAAATAGGATCAATGAAAGAATAAGTATCAATTGGCAAACGACCTTCACTTTTTCTTAACAGCTCGAATTCATCATATTCTGATAATCCATATTTTTCTAAAATTTTATTTATATCGCGTCTTTTCCTGTCTGGCAGACGACTCGCAAACACAGGAAACAGCACATCACTTTCATAGACGTTCTCTCCAGTAAAAACTTCTAACTTCGACCATCCATAAGTTTCTGCTTTTCCAAAATCTTCACAATACTGAAATTGATATTTTCCATTTTTAGTCAACTTGCCAACCACAAAATTTTTTCTTGTAATTGGATCTTTCCAAATCAAATAAAGAAAATTATTTGTTTTCTCCACTTTTTTCTACCTCCTTTAATAATTCGCATAAAACTTCACATTTTTTATTTAAAAAAGCAATAATTAATTTCTTTTTATTTTCAGATAAAAGTTTTTCGGGATATTCATTCAAAAGTTCCTCTATTTTACAAGAAGGTAACCTATCTAAAAATGTTCTAGCTACTTCTCTAGTTGCTGAATAATTTTTTAATAAAAACTCAACAACTTCCCTATGAGTAGGCAATTTCTTTTTTGTCCCATCAAACCGTATTAATGACTTTGATTTTGAATCAACTAAAGATTCAAATCTATTTTTATCATTTCCAAGCAGTTTATCTGCATCTTCATCATTTACATAACAACAAAGAGATGAGCCATTATCGTATAAAGGACACCATTTTAGCCTTATTGATTGTTCTTTTTCAACTTTTATAAGTATTGCCCAATTACTCTGATGCCTATCACTATTACCAATAAGAAAGTCAAACAACATCATTTTAATCCATATTGTACTTGATAAGATATTAGGAACCGCCTCTAATAAATGATTTAAACAATAATATTTTCCATCATTAGTATCAACCATTTCATCTGCACTATATCCCGGAAATTTTGCAGAAATAAACCAAATCCCTTCACGTAGAATTTCTTTTTCCTCACATACAAAGTGACTCATGCAACCTATACGACCATTATATTCCCCTAAGTCTACTTTCGCGGTAGGCACTCCCACAATATTACCTATTTTATGCGCTAGATGTTCGGAAATATGTTCAGTAGTTTCTTTGTTATCCGAAGGATTGACTTTAGGAAATTTAAACAATCCAATATCGCCATTTTTTGATTGTAACCAGATTTTTTCACTGCGTCCACTACCTTCTGAGGCACCATCATAAATATTCCAAGAACTAAAATCTATTGTTTTAATCATATTTCATCCTCCATTTTTATTATTGTACATTTCGATTATTTCGTAATCTTCTGGGGATATCACAACTGCTACCGGTGTATTATTTTTTATTACCACCAGAGGTTCTCCTTTTTTCACACGAGAGAACAATTGCGAAGCTTTACCTTTATTAAATTGTGTAATTGGAACCAACTGCTTTAGCATATCTGTTATACCCACGAAGGCACCTCCCAACGAAATCAAAATACAATAATATTATATCATAGTAATTAAAATTTGTCAATATAATTTTATTTATTTTATAATTATTTTAATCATTATAATTGTCATTACTTTTTTTAAAAAAACAATATGTACAAATAATATCCAAATTGATCCAAAAATTTCTTTATAATTTTTTTCTCCACAACTACTGACAAATAGCCTTTAAAACTTGCAAATCACTTTCGAGTTCGACGATAACTACCCTCGGTGGACTTTCACCACGGTGCATTGATATTCCCGTCATACACAAAAAACCCGATGGCTTATAACCATCGGGTTTTTCTATCCGTTGTGGATATGAATGGCAGGGGCAGTAGGACTTGAACCCACGGCACGAGGTTTTGGAGACCTCTGCTCTACCAACTGAGCTATACCCCTGTATAGAATCGCAAACCCCTTGATTTTATGGGCTTTACGATTGTTTTCTTGTTATTAAATTGTTATCGAGCATAGACTTTTGGAGACTGTCGCTCTACCAGCTGAACTATACCCCTATATTTTTTCAGAACATTGTTATTATACACCATTTTATTTTATTTGTCAATAGAAAATTATAAATTTTTTTATTTTATATATAATAATCGGGAAAAAACTGCTTTTCCCGATTATTACGCTATATGTATTATTACCAAGGTTTTTCCTGCCATGTAAGACAGTTTTCAGGTATAGGCTTTCCGATTGGCTTAAGCGGCAGCTTATTAACAAGACAGCGATGATTTTCTTTAAAATCGTCAAAAGTAAGCTTCCTTCTATCCATTGAGACAGGAGGATTAAATCCCATTTCGTAGAGCAAAGGGCCTTCGTATCCGACTGATTCCAACGCTTCAATAAGCTCAACCCAGTCTATTATCCCCTCTCCCGGAAGCCAATGACGCTCATTTTTCATATCATAATCAGAAAAATGAGTGGTTATAATTTTATCACCTACATCAATAATAAAATCTTTGTTTTGCTGAGATAAAAGGTGATTTGTGTCAAAGCATACTCTGAGTCTCTCATCATACGAAAGAAGCTTTTTGATGTCTGAAGAATCTCTTCCCAGACATGTACGAGGTAAATCCTCAACAGCGAGCACAGCGCCGTATTTTTCAGCAATATCAGCAAGCTTTGAAAGCGTCTTCCCGGCTGTATCAAGCTGTTTTTCTCGGTCTTCGTCTGAAATTGGCTCTCCGCTTGGATGTATAACCATAACCTTAATTCCGATTGAAGCAGCTTTCCTTATTAATTCCCCATGATATTTTATTGTGTACTCATTAACAGAAGGCGTATCATCGGCGGGATTTATTTTCTCAAAAGGACCAAAAGGCAGATGACATGACCACAGATTAATACCGTATTTATCAGCCTTTTCTTTTATACCGTTCCAATCAATAACATCGTATTTTTCAGGCGCAAAAGACAACTCCAGCTCCTTTACGCCTGCATTTTTCATATCGATAAAATTTTGCTCCGTCAAATCCTGCATACCGCAAGATGACATTCCAAATCTAAATTTTTTCATAGTTAACTGCTCCTGTTATTTTAATTATTTCATAAGTTTACAAATATTATTTGTAAATTCAACAGGGTCATCAATCGGAAGTCCTTCAATAAGACGCGCTTGATTATAGAGAAGCTTTGTATACATTTCAAGCTTTTCTTCGTCATTTTCTTCATAGGCGCCTTTAAGAACACCAAAAATATCATGTGCTTCGTTAATTTCAAGGATTTTTTCAGCTTTTATATTTTCCGAATTAGGCATAGCTTTCAAAACCTTTTCCATCTCAATTGATAATGCACCTGCGGTAGATAAGCAAACAGGATGACTTTTGAGTCTTTTTGAAATCTTTACTTCCTTTATTTCATCCTTAAGAAAACCGCCCATTTTTGCAAACATATCCTTATAGCGTTCAGATGTTTCTTCATTTTCATCTTTACTGTCATCAAGTCCCAAATCGCCGTTCGCAACAGATTTAAACTCTTTGTCATTAAACTTCATCATCATCTGAATTGTAAATTCGTCAATTTCGTCTGTACAGTAAAGAATTTCGTATCCCTTATCTGCAACAAGCTCAGTCTGCGGAAGTTTTTCAAGCTTATCCATGCTTTCACCGCAAGCATAATAAATATATTTCTGGTCTTCCTTCATTCTTGATACATACTCTTCCAAAGTTACATATTTTTTATCCTTTGAAGAATAGAACATCAGAAGATCCTGCAAAAATTCTTTGTTTGCACCAAATCCGTTATATACTCCGAATTTTATTGTCTTTCCAAAATTATTGAAAAATTCTTCATATTTTTCTCTTTCGTTTTTAAGCATTGAAAGAAGCTCGGATTTTATTTTTTCCTTAATTTTCTTTGCTATAAACTGAAGCTGTCTGTCATGCTGCAAAAGCTCACGAGATATGTTTAAAGACAAATCTGCTGAATCGACAAGTCCCTGAACAAAGCTGAAATAATCAGGCAACAAGTCACCGCATTTTTCCATAATAAGAACTCCGTTTGAATAAAGCTCTAAGCCTTTTTCGTATTCTTTGGAATAGAAATCATACGGTGCACGCGCAGGAATGTATAAAATCGCATTATAGCTTGTAATACCGTCTACATTTGCATGAACATATTTAAGCGGCTTTTCATAGCCAAAGTGCTTGTCAATATAGAAATTTTCATAGTCTTCAGCTTTCAGTTCATTTTTGTTTCTTCTCCAAATAGGAACCATGCTGTTAAGAGTTTCATCTTCAAAATAATCCTCGTATTCAGCGTCAACGCCTTCAACACCTGTTCCCTCTTTGAGCTTTGATTTTTTAGAAAGCATTTTAATTGGATAGCGGATAAAATCGGAATATTTCTTTATAATACCTTTAAGTCTGTACTCTTCCAAAAATTCATCATAATTTTCATCTTCTGTATTATCTTTTATACGAAGTACAATTTTCGTTCCGATATCTTCTTTATCGCATTCGTCGATTGTATAACCGCTTGCGCCCTTAGATTCCCATTTAAAACCGCTTTCTGATTCCGCACTCTTAGAATATACGCTTACACAATCGGCAACCATAAACGCGCTGTAAAATCCAACGCCGAACTGACCGATTATATCAACATCTTCCTTCTTCTCATTTTCGTTTTTAAACGCAAGAGAGCCTGATTTTGCAATAGTACCCAAATTATTTTCAAGCTCCTCTTTAGTCATTCCGATACCCATATCGGATATTGTAAGTGTTCTTAAACCCTTGTTTGCTTCAATTCTGATAAAATATTTTGATTTATCAAAATCAACATTTTCGTCCGCAAGTGCTTTATAATAGACCTTGTCAATCGCGTCACTTGCGTTTGAAATAAGCTCTCTTAAAAATATTTCTTTGTGTGTATATATTGAATTTATCATTAAATCCAATATTCTTTTTGATTCTGTCTTAAACTGTTTTGTTGCCATTTTAAATTGACATCTCCTTTTATATATGTGTTATAAACTTATTGTTAGCACTCTCTTCACTTGAGTGCTAACAATATTATAACAAAGTAATTTCAGTTTGTCAAGAGTTTTCTTTAAAAAAATAAAACTGATTGTTATTTTACAATCAGTTTTTATATTTTAGTGTTCTCTATGACATGTTTCACAGCAACCGTCACATTCGTATTTGATTTCAGGCTTTCCGATTTTTTTGTAGTAATCGTTAACAGCTGCTTTTATAGCTTCCTCTGCAAGAACTGAGCAATGTACCTTTACAGGCGGAAGTCCGTCCAAAGCTTCCATAACAGCTTTATTTGTAAGCTTAAGAGCTTCATCAACGCTTTTTCCTTTTACCATTTCAGTTGCCATACTGCTTGTTGCAACAGCAGCACCGCATCCAAAGGTTTTAAATTTAACATCAACAATGATATCGTTTTCTATTTTAAGAAAAATCTTCATTATATCGCCGCATTTTGCGTTGCCGACCTGGCCAACTCCCGATGCGTCTTCGATTTCTCCAACATTTCTAGGATTCATAAAATGCTCCATAACTTTTTCCGAATAATCCATAACTTCACCTCCTTTTATCTTTTATTCACCGTCATAAAGCGGAGACATAAGACGAAGCTTATGAACAATTTCAGAAAGCTTGTCTACTGTATAGTCAATATCATCTTTTGTAATTTCAGATGAAAGTGTGAGTCTGAGAGAGCCGTGTGCAATTTCGTGCGGCAAGCCCATTGCCAGAAGAACATGCGACGGGTCAAGTGAGCCTGAAGTGCAGGCTGAACCGCTTGAAGCACATATTCCGTTATAATCAAGCCACAATAAAAGGGATTCGCCTTCTATATATTCAAAGCAGAAATTAACATTGTTATTAAGTCTTAACTCAGGATGACCGTTAAATTTTATATGCGGAATATTTTTTATAATAAGAGATTTGAGGTATTCTCTTTTCTCCTTCATTTCCGCCTGCTTCTTATCTATATCGGTCAAAGCTTCCTTAAGTGCTTCTGCCATACCTGCTATACCACCGATATTTTCAGTTCCGCCTCTTTTTTTGCTTTCCTGTGCGCCGCCGTCCATATAAGGAGCTATTTTTGTCCCCTTTTTTATGATAAGTGCACCGATTCCCTTAGGTCCGTGAAATTTATGACCCGAAAGAGAAAGCATATCAACGCCAAGCTCCTTAAAATCAATTTTTTCAGAGCCTACTGCCTGAACAGCGTCTGTGTGGAAGCAAACACTCTTCTCATGAGCTATTTCACAAGCTTCTTTTATCGGCTGTATTGTACCAACCTCGTTGTTCGCGTACATTATTGACACCAAAACGGTATCTTCTTTAATAGCACTCTTTAAATCATCAAGCTTTATAAGACCATACTCATCAACATCAAGATAAGTAACCTCATAACCGTCCTTTTCAAGCGCTTTACAGCTGTGGAGAATGGCATGATGCTCAATCTTTGTTGTTATAATATGTTTTCCTTTATTTTTGTTAGCTTTAAGGAAGCCTTTCAGTGCCCAGTTATCCGCTTCAGTACCGCAACCTGTAAAATAAACCTCCTTAGCGTCACAGTTAAGACAGTCTGCTATCGTCTGCCTTGAAGCGTCAATAACAGCTTTACTGTCACGACCGACAGAATATATAGACGAAGCGTTACCGTAATTCATTCTATATACTTCATTCATCTTATTTATAACTGCATCTGTCATAGGTGTAGTTGCTGCGTTATCAAGATATACAAACCTTTTTTCTGACATTTAACTTCCTCTTCTCTATTTTAGTCTGTATTTATTATTTTACTTCGTTTATGCTGATAGTTCTCGTATGCTGTGTATGGAACCATTCCTTCTGGTTTTTCTTGGCAATGCCGATAAAAGCGATAGGAAGCCATGTGTATGAGAATACAAGATAAGGTAAATAGTAAATAATAGATTTAGTTGTAAGCTTCTTTTCCAACCACAAAATAAGCGGTGTGTAGCAAAGCTGTGCAAAGAAGAATACACTCCATACAACATCAGGCATAACTTCATATGGCATAAACCATAAATTCACATCAGGGAATAACCCCTGCACAAAGCCCATAACCATTGTAACAGCCATTACAACAAGCATAAGCGGCTGAACAAGATAAACCATACAGTCAAAGCAATGAACATTTCTGTCTACAACAAGCTTTTTGATAAGCTTAGGAACATAGCGGGAAGCAACATCTGCATGACCTTGCATCCATCTTATTCTCTGTTTCCACGACTGTGAAAGAGTAAGCGGCTTTTCATCGTATACGATAGCCTTGTCGTTCCAGCCTACAAGCACATTGTGCGTCATAAGCTCCATTGTATATTCCATATCTTCAGCAAGACATTTTGCTCCCCATGAGTATTCTTTTAAAACACTTGTCTTAATAGCAAAGCCTGTTCCGTTGAGCTGATTCGGGAAACCGATGTTATATCTTGCAGTCTGATAGAGCTTGTTAATGCAAGTAAATGTCATAGCATAAGAAGCTGTAATCCATGTATCGTAAGGATTTTTTGTTTCAACGTAACCCTGAACAGCCTCGTAACCCTGACATAAACGCATATTTATTTCATTGAGAAATTCTTCATGTGCAATGTTATCTGCATCAAAAACACAGAAAGCATCATATTCTTTTTCGCCTTCAAAAACTTTTTTGAAGGCCCAGTCCATAGCGTAGCCCTTGCCGCGTTCTGTCTCATTTGTTCTTTCAAGAACATTGGCACCTGCTTCACGGGCAATTTCAGCCGTTTTATCTGTGCAATTATCTGCAATAACAAATATATCATATTTGTCATCGTCATAGTTGATAGCCTTTAAGCTTTCAACCATATTCTTTATAACCTGCTGTTCGTTGTGAGCTGCAACAAAAAGCGCAAATGTATGCTTTTTGTCAACCTTCATTTCTCTTTCTTTTCTTGGTAACCAAGCGAAAAGGGAAACAGCAAAATGATAAATAATGAGTGAGTACATGATAGCCTGAATTACAATACTGAGACCAAATACTACTGTTTGCATAGATTTAATTACCTCCAATAATTAAAAATACTAAAAATTGCTGTGAACATGATGATTTCATTATACTTTTATTTAACCATCTTTATATTTATAACACATTTTTAGTAAAAATGCAATATTTTTTTGAAAAAAATTTGTTAAATTTACAAAAATTTTTTTAAAATGCTTCAAAAAGCTGAAAAATACTGGACAAAAAACCGATTTTATTATATTATATACTTATAATATTTTTTTATTACTATAAAAAGAGGTTTTAATCTATGGCTTCAAAATCAGTTTTTGTTTGTGAAGAATGTGGATATGAAAGTATAAGATGGCTCGGAAAATGTCCTGCCTGTAACTCATGGAACACTTTTTTTGAACAAAAAACAACATCCTCAAAGAAGGATTCAAAGAATAATTTTTCCTTTAATAAAACAGATGAAAAAAGTGAAATAATAAGTAATGTAAATCTAACTCAAAAAGAAAGGCTGAACAGCGGATTTACTGAACTTGACAGAGTGCTCGGCGGCGGTATAGTCTACGGAAGCGTTAACTTAATCGGAGGAGATCCGGGCATCGGAAAATCAACTATTTTAATACAAATCTGTAAATTTCTTGCAAAGCAGAACAAAAAAGTCTTGTATGCTTCGGGAGAAGAATCAAAGACGCAAATAAAAATGCGTGCAATGCGTGTTGACGCCATTGATGATAATATATACCTTTATTCACAAAATGAGCTCAACGATATAATAAACGAAATCGAAAGATTGTCTCCCGACATTCTGGTTGTGGATTCTATTCAGACAGTGTACTCTGAGGATGTACAGTCAACTCCCGGAGCTGTAATGCAGGTTAAGGAATGTACAATGAGACTTATGAGACTTGCGAAATCAAAAAACATCTGCGTTTTTATTGTCGGTCATATAACAAAAGACGGAAACCTTGCAGGTCCAAAGGTGCTTGAGCATATGGTTGACTGTGTGCTATATTTTGAAGGAGAAAAGCAATCCTCATACAGAATTATAAGAACAAACAAAAACCGTTTCGGCTCGTCAAATGAGCTTGCTGTTTTTGATATGAGAGAAACAGGACTTGCACAGATAACAAACCCTTCCGAAATATTTATAAACGGTCATACCAACGGAATTTCGGGAAGCGCAGTAACAGCTACACTTGAGGGAACGCGCCCCATACTTGCAGAAATTCAGGCACTTACCACAAAAACAAGCTATGCCGTTCCAAAAAAGACAGGAACGGGTGTGGATTATAACCGTCTTTGTCTTATACTTGCAGTTTTGGAAAAGCGTGCAGGAATGTCGATGATATCAACACAAGATGTGTATGTCAATGTAACGGGCGGTCTTTATGTAAACGAGCCTGCCTGTGACCTTGCAATCGCACTTTGTATTGCCTCATCCCTGAAAAATATCCCTCTTCTTCCCGACTGCGTTATTTTCGGAGAGGTTGGACTTTTAGGTGAAATAAGAAATGTATCAGGAATAGAAAAAAGATTATCGGAAGCACAAAAACTCGGCTTTAAAAACGCAATTATTCCTTACAAAAATTTATCTGCAATAGACAAAACAAAATACAAAAATTTAAATATAATACCTGTCAAGAGCATTATTGAAGCTTTCAGTAATGGTTTGTGCAGTGACAGAGAATGAACTGATTGATAAACTTAAAAAAAATGAAAACGAAGCATACAGATATCTTGTTCTGTCATATTCAAAAAGGCTGTATTATTATTGCCTTAAAATTCTGAAAAACTCCTTTGACGCACAGGATGCAGTACAGATTACTTTTATTAAAATTCATACTTCTGTAAAAAGCTTTGAAAAAAGGTGCTGTCTCAGCGCATGGATTTACAAAATTGCGACAAATGTCTGCCTTGATATTTTACGCAAAAAACAAAGACATCAGGTTGTCTCATTAAGCTTTGAAGACCGTGACAATGATTTTTTCGAACTGCCTATTGTAGATAAAAATTCTGATACGGAAGAAATTTTTTTCAGAAAAGAGCAATCGGCAGAGCTTTACAGAAGCATTGACAAGCTTCCCAAAATTCAGAAAGAGCTTATTACGCTTCGGGATATAAAGGGGCTTAGCTATAATGATATATCTAAAAAAATGAATTTAAAATCAGGCACAGTCAAATCAGGGCTTAACAGAGCAAGAAAGAAGCTTCGCACCATACTTGAAGAAAACAACTATAACAAGTAAAAACAGATAAGCGGATCAGCCACTTATCTGTTTTTTTATTTTACTTATTAAAATGCTTCTTCACCTGTTTCCGTAACAGGAGGTGTTGCTTCCGGCACTACCGGAGTTTGCGGAACATCAGGAACTGTCGGCTCGACAGGCGTTACAGGCTCAACAGGTGTTACAGGTGCGTTAGGGTCAACTGTCGCACTTCCTTCAGGTGAAGTTGTTTCGCCTTCTGTAACCTCTTCCTCTTCTTTTGGTGCAGGTGGCGAATAGTAATATCCGTCAAATCTATATGTCCAGAATTCACTTGAAGCCCTGTTACTTTCGCCTTTTTTAGCTTTCAGAACAGGCTCCATAACTCTTTTCCATGCCGTTATTGCAGGATTCGTTGTGAGATATCCCATTGATCTCGGCTCATCAAATCCATACCATACACCAGCTACATAATCGGCGTTGTAGCCTACAAACCATCTATCCTTATTATCATCTGTTGTACCTGTCTTTCCTGCCACAGATATACCGCTTATTGAAGCGCCTGTTGCAGTACCGCTTGTAACAACATTTTTAAGAAGCTCATTCATCATAGCAGCCGTTTCTTTTTTTACAGCAGTATGAGTTTCTGATTTATTCGTAATAACCACTTTACCGTCACCGTCAATAACCTTAGTAAAGGTGATAGGAGTATGATATATACCTTCCGCCGGAAACGCCGCATAAGCAGCAGTCATATCAAGAACGGAAGCGCCTGTTGTAAGTCCGCCGAGTGCAAGAGCCCCCCATGCAGTGTCAGCTTCGGATATTGAAGAAAGATTAAATCTGTTTTTCAGATAGTCGTATGAAGTTTCTCTTCCAAGATCGGCAACAACCTGTACAGCAACGGTATTTACAGAATCTCTGACTGCTGTTCTTACCGTCATATCGCCTCTGTAGCCCGAATAGAAGTTTTTCGGCGACCATGAGCCGTATGTTACCTTCTGATCAGTATATATAGTGTTAGGTCTTATAATTCCTCTGTCAAGTGCAGGCGCATATACAGCTATCGGCTTTATCGCAGAGCCCGGCTGTCTGTATGTCGCAGTTGCACGGTTAAGAGAGAAAGAGCCTTCTTTTTTACCGATACCTCCCGCCATACCTTTAACCTCACCTGTATGAGCGTCCATAACAACGATTGAGCCTTGCGGAACAGGTGTTACAGGTGACCACGGGAAATTACTTTCCGATGAAAAGACCTTATCAATACATTCCTGTACAAACGGGTCCATAGTTGTTATAATTTTATAACCGCCGCTCTGAAGCTTTCTTTCAGCAAGAGTTTTTGAATAACCCTTCTGAGTTACAAGTGCATATAATACATCCTGTACAACCTGGTCGGTAAAATAAGACTGTGTTCTTGCAGATGTAACCTGCATATTTCCTTTTTTGAAAACAAGCTCCTCTGCTGTGGCTTCGTCATATTCTTCCTGAGAAATATATTCAAGCTCAAGCATTTTTTTAAGAACTACAAGCTGTTTTTCCTTATTGTTATCAGGATTGATAAACGGGTCGTAATATGCAGGGTACTGAGTTATTCCCGCAATGGAAGCACACTGCGCAAGTGTAAGCTCAGACACATCCTTGTCAAAATAAAGCTGTGCAGCTGTCTGAACACCGTTTACACCCTGTGCAAGATAGATGGTATTCATATAAAGCTCTAAAATCTGATCCTTTGAAAGCTCTCTTTCAAGCTGATATGCCATCCATATTTCCTGCATTTTTCTTACAGGTGTTCGGTCATCGTTTTCAGTCAGGTTTTTTATAAGCTGCTGTGTAATCGTACTTCCGCCCTGTGCCTGACTGCCCTTTTGAAAGTATTCCAAAACAGCTCTCGTTGTACGCTTGATATCAAAGCCGCTGTGTGAAAAGAAACGCTCGTCCTCAATAGCAACAAATGCGTCTCTCATATCCTGCGGAACCTGATTCAAAGGTACCCACGAACGATTTTCAACAGTAGAAATCTGCTCGTATTCCTGAATTTCTCCGTTTTCATCAATATAGCAAACAGAGCTTGAAATATCAAGCCTTAAATCCTCAACATCAAGCTTGTCCGCACTTGCAAAAATGAATATAACAAGAACTACGCCCAAAAGGAAAACTGTCGGTATAACAATTTTCATTATAGTCCACAATGTTCTTAAAAACATTCTGAAAAAAGAGTTTTCGTTTTTCTTCTTTTTTCTGCTGCGTTCTTCAACGGTTTTTCCCGTCGTTTTCTTTTCTTCTGCAGAGCTGCTCTTCTGTATGCGTTTTTTGCTGTTCTTATTCTGCTCATTTGAATTTCCCAAATTTGTCACCTCTTCATATCATTTTATGACAGTTAACATTTTTATTTTATATCTATTATATGCTCGTCGATAATTTTGTTTTCGCTGTCTGTAAATACAACCTCAATACAGTCCTTTTTAAATGTATATCCTGCACCTGCATAGTAACAGTCTTCTTCAGGATTTGCAGAAACCTTCAGCTTTGCACCTATAACAATAGGACATGGCTGTCCGAGTACATCTTTTTCATTTCCCGGATATAACACCTCCAAGGTGTGCATATGACCGCAAATCATAACCTCAGGGTCTACATTTTCTTTCAATAATTCTGCCCAGTGTTTATAAAGCTCCTGTTCTATGTCAAACGGCGGCTTTTGCTTTGTTGTAAATGGGTGATGCGCTATAACTATTTTATGCTCAACGCCTTCGGCACCATATTCCTTCTCTTTATTTGCAATAACATCTTTTATATACTGTGTTTCTCTTTTTCGGAATGCATGACAGCATATCGTATTTCCGTATTCGTTACTGTCATCAGGCTTATCCTCTCCGCAGTCAATAACAAGACCCCAAATATTTCCAAGACGGAAAGAAAAAAACGAATTTCCGTTATGACAAGGTGTATATTCAGCGATATTTTCAGCGCATACGCCTCTCATATCGTGATTACCTCTTGAAAAAATAACGGGAATATTTCCCTGTGTAAGCTCTGATACGATATCGTAGATATTATCAAAATGTTCAAGCTTCCCGCTTGAATCCGGAACATCTCCGTTTAAAACAAGAAAGTCAATTTTTCCTCTTACTTCTTCAAAGTATTTAGCTGCTTTGACAGGCATTTTAACCAAGGTATGTGCGTCTGAAATATGATATGCCCTTACCTCATCACTGCATACGGGTTTAAAATCAAAGGACATTTCAACAACATCGCCTGTCTCAGAGAAATAAGGCTTACGGTCAATCATTTTTCTTAAACAGATTGTATATTTCTTTTCTCTGTTTAATTCTTCTGCCGGAACAACCATTTTGTGAAGGGTTACATTTGATTTTAATATTCCGTTTGATTCATCAAAATATTCTTCATCGCCAACGCGCACCCACATGGTACACTTTGTTTTTACAGGCACCATTATGTGATATGTATCGCAAACTGCATACACAGCAGGATAAGTCCTTAAATACTCTGAATTCATTTTTTTATTCTCCTTATAATTCATTCTTTTTTATATTTTAACATATAACTGAAATAATTTCAAGCAAAAACGCAAAATTAAAGTGTTAAGAATATGTTACAAAGCTCGTTTCAGCGAAAAGCTCAATTTTGGGCTAATCTTTTTGTATAATACGCAAATCGTGGCAGTCTCGTATGCCATAGCAAAAAACGACCCCACAAAGAACGCTAAACAACCAAGAACAGTCCACCCAAAAAACGAAAGTTCAAGAAGAAAAAGCTTCCCTCTTATTCCTTTTGTCATACGCATGCTCATATGCATTGCATCCTTTCCCCTGATAAGCGGAAACAGGGAGAGGATACACGGAGTAAATATATATACAATATTAAAATAAAAGAAAAGTGCATTTATAATCACACGAATAAGCTGTGTAAAAACAAGATAAATATGAAGCTCCATATATGAATAGAACAGCATATCATATAAAAGCACAGCATTTTGAACAGTCAGAAATGTATCAATAGCTTGAAACACAAATCTCAGCATAAAAACAGGAATAAAAATTTTTGAAAAACACGAAACTGCAACAAAAAGAATCCTTGAAAAACCTCTATTCTTCTTTTTACTTCTTTTACCGAGTATAATCAGATTATTCACCCCGATTAAAAAGGCATAAAGTATCATATTCCCGACAAAAGACATCGCAACCGATTCAAGAAGCATAACAAGAGCTGCTTCGTTTTCAATATTGCTGTTTATTTCGGGGACATATGTCAAAAATAAGCTTATAATAAATGGCACAAAAAAACCAAGAACAACGGTTTTCCATCTGCCCCTGAGAATTTTTCTTGCTTCAGTTTTTAATTCTTTTATACTTAAGTCCATTATAA
The DNA here is from genome assembly GCA_964537245.1 of uncultured Oscillospiraceae bacterium. Taxonomy (GTDB): domain Bacteria; phylum Bacillota; class Clostridia; order UMGS1840; family UMGS1840; genus UMGS1840. Next base: position 4,976 of record CAZHZL010000044.1, on the reverse strand, counting down.
TTTTCCTTTTGTCACATTACGATAGGTTTTGCCGAATTTATCAGCGCAACCATTATAACAGATTATTCTGATATTGTCAAGCATTGGATAAAAAGTGAGCAACAAAAAAGGCGCTGCTAAAAAATAATGTTTTAACAGCCCCTTACATTTTAATTTTCAAAAAAAGCTAATGCTACTGCTCCCGGACCTGCGTGCGTTCCAATGGTACAGCCAACTGTTGCAACAGGAATATTATCCTTTTCAAGCTGGCCTTCCCAAAGCTCGCCGCTGTCATCTATATATTTTCTTAAAAGCTCGTCTGAAAGTCCACTGTATGCAAGGCAATACGGTTTATTAAAATTAATTCCGCCGCATTTCTGAACAAGCTCCCTTAAAAGATTGTTCCCCTGCTTTGAGCCTCTTGCTTTTCCTATTAAAGAAACCTCTCCGTTTTCAACAGCTATTACCGGCTTTATTGAAAGAATTCCGCCGGCAAAAGCTGTTACTGCTGAAATTCTTCCGCCTTTTTTAAGATATTCAAGTGTATCAAGAAGTGCAATCAAACGAATCTTTTTCTTTTCCTCGTCAAGCTTTTCTGCTATTTCTGCTGCACTCACTCCCTGTTCTCTTAATTCTAAGCCTCTTAAAATAAGAATACGCTCCCCTATCGTTGCATTTTCGCTGTCAACAACAAAAATTTTCCCTTCATAATCCTCAGCTGCAATTTTTGCACTCTGATAGGTTCCCGAAAGCTTTGATGATATTGTCACAACAACCGCTGTATCTCCGTCTTTCACAATTTTTTCATATGCATCCCCAAACTCAGATGGCGGTATCTGACTTGTAGTAGGTAAAACATCGCTTTCTATAAGCTTTTCGTAAAATTCCTTATGAGATAAATCCACAGAATCAAAATACTCGTCTTCTCCGAACATAACCTTAAGCGGAAGATGAATCATTCCCATTTTTTCAGCCTGTGCAGGCAATATATCAGATGCTGAATCTACAATAAATTTTATAGCCATAACTGCTCCTTTCAACTAATAAACATAATTTAACAAACCACATTAGTTCACTTTGTGAACTATATATGATAATATTATACACCATAACATAAAAAAAGTCAATAGAAAAAAGTAATAAATGTATCGACTGTAAAAAAATTTTAAATAATAATCATAAGACTTCGTTAATTTTAAACAGGAGGCACTTCAAAATGATTGAAACTTATTCTATTATAATAAAAACTGCTGTAATGTATCTGGTAGTAACATCGGCAATGCGCTTTATGGGCAAAAGGCAAATCGGCGAGCTTTCTGCAGCTGAAATTTCCGTTGCTCTTCTTATTTCTGAGGTTGCAACAATGCCGATAGGAAGTGAAGGAATTACGCTTCTTCAAGGAATAATCTCCATACTTGTGCTTGTAATCATGGAATTTATTATTTCCTACCTCGATATGAAATTTTCGTTTATTATGAAAATTTCTCACGGAAAACCCACAATTGTTATTTTTGACGGAAAAATACAGGAAACAAATTTGAGAAAATCAAGACTTACCATAAGTGAGCTTAACGAAGAATTACGAACAAAAAACACAAACATTTCCGATGTATATATTGCAATAATCGAGACAAACGGTCAGATGAGCATTATCCCCAAAGAAAAGCAGCCTGATTCGCAACCGCAAAACAGAGACCCCGTTGATTTTGCAGTTGTTATTGACGGAGAAATAAAGGAAGGCAATCTGAAGCTTATCGGCAAAAACAAAATCTTCATTGAAAAAGAGCTAAAAAAAAGAAACACCCCGTTAAAAAAGGTGTTTGTGATGTATGCAGACAGCTACGGCGTAACATTTTTTCAAAAAAAAGAAAAATGACAGTTTGATATTTTAAAAAAATCTTATTTTATTTCCTGCTCTAAATTTTCAAATTCTTCCGATGAAAAAAACTCAGCCAAGCTTATCCCTAACCCGTCGCACAATATTTTTATTGTAACTATGCCAGGATTTTTACTTTTTCCGTATAAAATATTTTTAACGGTTGACGGTGCTACACCTGATTGAGTTGCTAACTTATTAATAGTATAATGCTTTTCTTCGCATAATTTTAAAAGTCTGTTTCTTACAACGATATAAGTATCCATAAATGTCTCCTTTTTTATAATTCATAAATATATAATATCATTTTTATCTTGACAAAGTAGGCTATATATGATACAATATAGACTATAAAAAGCCTAAATTGATAAAAAAGGAGTACATTATGAAAAGAAAAATTATTTACATTATAATGCTTATTACAAGTATTACATCATCATTATCTGTCGTAAACGCAACTTCAATTGATGTTCACTATGACGACATAAAAATACTTGTAAACGAACAAGAAGTGCAAACAGATACTTCACCTTTTATTTTTGGTGGAAGGACCTTTTTGCCCATACGCCCTGTTGTTGAATCATTGGGGGCACAGATTTATTGGAACAACGAAACAAAAACCGTTGAAATATATGATAACAGAATTTATGAGCTTCAGGATTTAGCATATGGTCTTTCTATGCTTGATGCGGCTGCTTCAAGCATAAAGGATATACAAACTGCTTCAAATGATGCAATAAATTACAGAAACGATCTTGTTGCAAATTGTTGGAGCAATCTGGATGAAATACTTGCAGGCAGAATAACTTATTTAGATGAAACAAACGAACATCTTGAATGGCAGATAGAAAACTACATACCAAAGCTGTCTATGTACCCCTGCACAAAAGCCGTCAATACAGACGATATAAAAAATGCATTCTATTACTGTCAAATGGCAATTCACAATATAAAGCTTGCTTATGATACATTAAAAAAATTTGATTCTGCTAAAGATAACTCCATTGTCTTACAGGATTATGCTATATACATAGACAAAGCTGAAACCTACTACACCGACGCCCAAAACATATTTCTCAAATACGGTACAGAAATTCTTAAAGTTATATATTCATATTAATTACAGTTTTGGGAACGCGTATTTTATTCTACGCGTTCCCTTTTTTATGCTTACAAAGCCTAAGATTTCTCGCACCCTTTACAAACCTCGCAAAGTGCGTCCGATACTTCAAATGAATAATCAAGCGACTGTGACAAATCGCCAAGTGTCAGCATACCTACAAGCTCATTATCATTAACAACAGGAAGTCTTCGCACTCTTATATCAGACATAATATCAAAAGCGTCGTCAAGGTCTGTAAAAGGCGAAACGGTTGTTACATCCTTTGTCATAATATCGACAGCCGAGGTTGATTCAACATTTTTTCCTTCTCCGACAGCTCTTAAAACTATATCTCGGTCTGTGATTACTCCGCAGATATTTCCGTTATCATCGCAAACCGGTATTACGCCGACATCGTTTTCACTCATAAGCTTCGCAACATGATAAACATCTGTATCTTTTCCCACACTCAAAGCGGGTGTTGTCATAATGTCTTTTACCTTCATAATTACCTCCATAAAATGTTTTATAATAATATTCTTTTTTGTAAGCTTAAAAATATTCACATACAAAAAAAGAATTTTTCGACATTTTTTGCATTTCGTGTAGAATAAGTGTATAAGAAAATAAAATTTTTCAAAAAAATGTAAAAATATTTTATTTTATGTTGACGGACAGCAAATAAAATTGTATCATTTTGGAATAAAATAAATAAAAAGAGGTAATTTAAGATGTCGAGACTGATATTCTGCGAAAACAAAGCAACCTACAAAAAAATTGACAAAAGCCTGCTGTGGAACTGTTTTATAACAGATTCAACAGAGGAGTGTAAAAAGTACATAACGCTTTATCTGCCAAAATCAATAACCGTATCTGACAAAAAAGTAAGTGATTTACAGGAAATTATAAATCACATCAATAAAGAATACAGGGAATTTCCGTCTGTATTTATATACACAAAAGAAAGAATACTTGCTTCAATCACAGAAGAGACGGAAAGACGGCAGATACTTCACGCAGACAAAATCCCCCTTGAAACAGACAAGCTTATAAACAGCATACTTCTGAAATATAATTTTCTTCCGAAGCTAAAGGGCTATACATATATAAAGCGGGCGCTTTATGAAGGTCTGTTGAGCGACGGCGCATACATCAATATAAAGAAAATACTCTACCCCAATATCGCCACAATGTATCTTGTCAGCGAAGGTGCGGTAGAGCGCGGAATAACCTTCTCAATTATAAAGGCATACGAAAGCAGTAATGATTTAAAGCTGATTTTTGATAACGATAAAAAGCCGCCTTCTAATCTTCAGTTTCTGAAACGCTTTTTTATAACGCTAAAAGACAGTTTATCTTCTTATACGAATATATAAGACAAAAGCATATCAGATACCACAGCATAAAATAGTAGACGCATATCTGCCCCATAAAATTAAAAGGTAAATCGGAATAATCCCACACATCAAGCTTTAGGGCAAGGTTGAAAATTATTCCGAAGATAAGCTCGACAGCCGTTATAAAAAACGCTCCGAACAGGCTTTTTATAAATATATTCATATCAGGACGCTTTTTATTGAGAGTATATATAAAAAGCGTACATATCCCGCCTGCAAGACACATTGTCGGATGGGAATAGCCTCTCCACACAACTTCCATAAAAGGATATATACAAAACCCCCAAGTAAACGAAATTAATAAATCCACATTATCACCGTTTTTATTATTTCAACTAAAAAACAGTAATATACATTTAATTTTTTTCAAATTTTTCTATTTTTTTTGCAAAAAAGCTTGATTTTTTTCTAAAAGTATGATATTATAACTTAGTAACTCATTGTTACATAATTTTTTTGTATTAATAAAATAATATCTTTGGAGGATTTTTATAATGGTTGCAGCAAAATTTATAATTATAGGATTACAGATCATCCTTGCTCTTATTCTCATCGCAGTTGTATTATTGCAGAGCGGTTCACAGCGTGGACTTTCAGGCAGTATCGCAGGCGGCGCTGAAAC
>CAZHZL010000043.1:0-21449 GCA_964537245.1 uncultured Oscillospiraceae bacterium | reverse complement strand
AATCGTCCTCATTTTTCTTTAATTTTAAGCTGTTATTTTGTCACAGCCCCTTTTTAATATATATTTATTGCCTTATAGGGATTTTTTAGTTCAAGCTTTACATCAGTAACAATATAGTCAATCTTGTCAAGCGTTGTTACATTAAAGGCAGAGGTTTTTGAAAACTTTGAAGAGTCACACATAAACACGGTAGTTTTTGCGTTTTTCATCATTACCCGTCTTAACGATGTTTCAATATCGGAGTAGTCTGTTATCTTTCCGTTGTCGTCAAGAGCGTGTGTTGAAAAGAAAAATATATCTGCACAAAAATCTTCTGTAAAGCTTTCCGCTTTACTTCCGCCAAATGCCTTTGATTCGGGAATGAGTATTCCACCAGTGCAATATGTTTTAATATTTTTTTCGCTAAGCCTTGCGCAAAGAAGGAAGCTGTTTGTAACAACTGTTATATTTTTATCCTGCGGTATATAATCAGCAAGGTGCAGGGTGGTAGTGGAGCAGTCAATAAAAATAACTGAGTTTTCTTTTATAAGAGTAGAAGCCTTTTGGCAAATTCTTATTTTTTCAGCAGTATGCTTCTGATTCCGAAAATCAATGTGAATCGGTGCATTTTCTGAATCTGCAAGAGCAGCACCACCGTGACTTCTTTTTATATACCCTTTGTCCCTAAGCTCGTTGAGGTCTCTTCTTATTGTGGGAGCGCTTGAATAAAGAGTAGTTACTAAATATTCCACAGTTGCAAACTTTTTTTCCTTCAATATTTCAAGTATATTATTCTGCCTTTCAGCCTTCAATTTTATCAACCTTTTTTCTTTTTTCAAATATCAGAATTTGTTCCAGGTTGTAAGGTCAACAATTTTTGCGTAGCTCTGAATGATTTTTACAACCTTTACAGAAACATTTGTATCAGCATAATCTTCTGCCATAACAACTTCTTCCTTGTTTTCGTACATTGATACAGCAAGGTCCATTGCCTGCTTGACATCTTTACCCTTAATTCCTCCGATTACAACCGTTCCCTTATCAAGAACTTCAGGTCTTTCGGTTGAGGTACGGATAAGAACACCCGGGAAGTTAAGTATAGCAGATTCCTCGGATAAAGTACCACTATCTGACAATACACAGTAGCTGTTGAGCTGAAGCTTGTTGTAGTCAAAAAATCCGAATGGCTTTGGATTTTGTACAAGTGGATGAAATTTGAATTTTCTTTCTTCAATAAACTTCATGCTTCTCGGATGTGTTGAATAAATAATCGGCATTTGATACTGTTCTGCAATTTCATTGATTGCGCTCATAAGGGACATAAAATGTTCTTCGTTATCAATATTTTCTTCTCTGTGTGCAGATACAAGAATATATTTTTTTGGCTCTAATCCCATTCTTTCAAGAACATCGCTTGAATTGATTTCTTCCATATTTTTATTAAGAACTTCTCTCATCGGAGAGCCTGTCACAAACATCGTTTTTCCGTCAATACCTTCATTTAAAAGGTAGCGTCTTGAATGTTCTGTATACGGAAGGTTTATATCTGAAATATGGTCGACAATTTTTCTGTTTATCATCTCAGAAACATTCCAGTCCCAGCAACGATTACCGGCTTCCATATGGAAAATCGGGATCTTTAAACGCTTTGCACTAATTGCACACAAAGCTGAGTTTGTGTCGCCTAAGATAAGCAGTGCGTCAGGTCTTTCTTTTTGAAGCACTTCATAAGATTTTGCAATGATATTTCCCATTGTTTCACCAAGATTTGCACCTACACTCTCTAAATAGTAGTCAGGTGCTCTTAATTTTAAGTTATCAAAAAACACCTGATTAAGAGTGTAATCCCAGTTTTGCCCTGTATGCACAAGTATATGATTAAAATATTTGTCACAGCATTTTATTACTTCACTCAACCTTATAATTTCAGGTCTTGTGCCTATAATTGTCATTACTTTTAATTTATCTGACATTTTGTTTCACCTCTTTAAACCTTCAAAAAATATGTGTCGGGATTTTCAGCGTCAAATTTTTCATTTGCCCACATTATTGTAACTAAATCGTTTTCACCGATGTTCTCAATATTATGTGTATAGCCTGTCGGAATATCAACAACCTCAAGATTTTCTCCAGAAACAAAATATTCAATAATTTCTTCTTCATCCGGCTTTCTGAAGCGGATAACACCCTTCCCGGAAACAACAAGAAATTTTTCGTTTTTTGTGTGGTGGTAGTGATTACCTTTTACAATGCCCGGTTTTGCAACATTTACCGATACCTGACCGTATTCATCGGTTTTTACAAATTCAGTAAACGAGCCTCTTTCATCAACATTCATTTTAAGCGGATATGAAAATTTGTCTTTTGGAAGATAACTGAGATAGGTAGCATACAGCTTCTTTGAAAAAGCGTCCTTCTGGTCAGGAATAGAGAGATTTTCTCTCGATTTTTTGAAGCCTTCTATAAGCTCAACAATTTTTCCGAGCTTTATTTCGTGCACAACAGGCACATAGCAATAGTCGTCCGCTTTGTTTGCCTTGTTTTCAAGTACATTTAAAAATTCTTTCACAACATCGTCTATGTAAACAAGCTTCATATCGACATTCGGGTCATTTACCGTAATTGGAAGATTGTTCGCTATATTGTTGCAGAATGTAGCAACAGCACTGTTATAATTCGGTTTACACCATTTTCCGAAAACATTCGGAAGCCTGTAAACATATATTGTGACGCTGTTTTCTTTTCCGTACTTAAAGATAAGGTTTTCTCCTGCTTTTTTACTCTCTCCGTAAGGGTTGCTGAGCGCTGCCTGAATTGAAGAGGTTATAAGAACAGGTGCTTTGTTGCTGTTGCTTTTTAATTTTTCGAGAAGAACTGATGTGAAACCGAAATTGCCTTCCATAAATTCTTTTTCATCTTTAGGTCTGTTCACACCTGCCAGATGAAAAACAAAATCACAGTTTTTTGTGTATTCATCGAGTTCTTCAGGCTTTGAATCAATATCGTATAAATATAAATTAGTGTATCCCTTGTTTTTAAGTTCACAAGTAAGATTCTTTCCCACAAATCCGTTTGCGCCTGTTATGAGTATTTTAATATTTTTATCCATATTATCCTCTTTTATTTATTATCGCTTTTCCAAGCTTTTATTTCTTCTCTTATATATTCCAATGAAAGAAGCTTTTCTTTTACACCTTCAACATCGAGAAGGTCGGTATTATTTGAATTGAACTCAGAAAGAGTGTTTCTTTTGTCGTTTCCTACATTAAAATATTTGTCATAGTTAAGGTCACGCTTATCAGCAGGAACACGGTAGAAGTCACCCATATCAATTGCATTTGCACATTCTTCATTTGTGAGTAGTGTTTCATACATTTTTTCGCCATGTCTTATTCCGATTATTTTTATTTCATTATCGGCATCAAAAAGCTCTTTTACAGCCTGAGCAAGAACTTTAATTGTGCAGGCAGGTGCTTTTTGCACCATAATATCTCCGCTTGCCGCATTTTCAAACGCGAATAAAACAAGCTCAACAGCTTCCTCTAAACTCATTATAAATCTTGTCATATCAGGGTCTGTAACTGTAAGAGGCTGACCGTTTTTAATCTGCTCAATAAAAAGCGGAATAACGCTTCCTCTTGAACACATTACATTTCCGTATCTTGTTCCGCAGATAAGTGTTTTGTCAGGTGAAACTGTTCTTGATTTTGCAACAAAAACCTTTTCCATCATTGCTTTTGAAGTTCCCATTGCGTTAACAGGATATGCTGCTTTATCGGTTGATAAGCAGATAACCTTTCTTACTCCCGCGTCAATAGCGGCAGTAAGGACATTATCAGTTCCGAGCACATTTGTTTTTACTGCTTCAATCGGGAAAAATTCGCATGACGGAACTTGTTTTAATGCGGCGGCATGAAAAATATAGTCTACTCCGTGCATTGCATTTTTTACAGAGGCTAAATCTCTTACATCACCGATATAATATTTTATTTTATCGTTGTTGTACTGGTGACGCATATCATCCTGCTTTTTTTCATCTCTTGAAAAAATCCTGATTTCTCCGATATCGGTATCAAGAAATCTTTTTAAAACTGCGTTACCGAAGCTTCCGGTACCGCCTGTGATAAGTAATGTTTTTCCTTTGAACATTTTTGTGACCTCTCTTTATATTATAAAAATATTATTCTAAAAAATATGTTGCTTCCATATCCGCAACGCTAAGAGCAAACGCAAGCGGAAATTTTTCAAATGCACTTCCGACATTTCTGGGGTCGTCTGTTGCGGAAAATCCCATATGATAACGAATTGCAAAGGCTTCCTCGCGGCTCAGTTTCATATATCCGGAAATTACATAAACAGATTTTTCTCCGTGACCATAGGGAAGCTTGTCATCTATTTCAAAGTAGGGAACCTTCTGCCATACCCCGTTTTCGTCTTTTGCGTTCCTGAAGGAAGTTTTATAAAAATTCACTTTGCAGATATCGTGCAGAAGTGCAATTATTGCAATAGTCTCGTCGCTTGCCGTGAGCTGATACTTTTCTTTTACAGACTGTCTTTTCATATAGTCGCAAAGGCAGTCGTATACATTCAGGCTGTGCGATAAAAGACCACCCTCAAACGAGGAGTGAAACCTTGCACTTGCAGGTGCAGTGAAAAAATCGCTGTGCTCTGAAAGTAAATATTCAAGAAGCTTGTCTGCCCCTTCTCTTTTTATATTGTTTTTATATATTTCTATAAATCTGTTTTTGAGTTCGTTTGTAGCCATCTTTTTTCACCTTTATAAAAGCATCATTATACATTATAATTATACAATCTTTTTTCTTCAAAGTCAAGGGTATTGACAAAATAATAAAAAAATGTTATACTATGTCTCGCGAAAAAAACAGAAAAGAGTGTGAAAAAATTGGAAAAAGAAAATAAAATGGGAACTATGCCTGTAAATAAGCTTTTGATTTCTATGTCGGTACCGATGATTATTTCAATGCTTGTCCAGGCACTTTACAATATTGTTGACAGTATATTTGTAGCACAGCTTTCCGAAAATGCATTAACGGCGGTGTCGCTTGCATTTCCTGCACAGAATCTTATGACAGGCTTTGCAATAGGAACATGCGTCGGTGTTAATGCACTTGTTTCAAGACATCTTGGGGAAAAGGACCGAAAGGGCGCAAGTCGAATAGCCGCAAACGGTGTATTTTTATCGGCTGTTACATTTTTGGTATTTATGATTCTTGGGATAGCATTTTCAGAATATTTTTATAAGGTGCAGACAAAAGTTCCTGAAATAATTGAGGGCGGAACTGCATATCTCCGAATATGCACAGTATTTTCGTTTGGTATTTTCGGACAATTTATTTTTGAAAAGCTTCTTCAGGCAACAGGAAAAACATTTTATACAATGATTACCCAAGGGACAGGGGCTGTTATAAATATAATACTTGACCCTATATTTATTTTCGGGCTTTTTGGAGTTCCGAAAATGGGGGTTGCAGGTGCAGCTGTGGCAACGGTAATCGGGCAGATTGCGGCTTGTATTATGGCATTTTTTATAAATAAAAAGAAAAATACCGATATTGATATAGAGATAAAAGAAGTTCTGAAGCCTGATAGAAAATCAATCGCAAATATTTACGCAATCGGAATACCGACAACGATAATGAACAGCATAGGCTCTGTTATGACCTTTGCACTCAATAAAATTCTTATCGGCTTTACTGAAACTGCAGCGGCAGTTTTCGGAGTGTATTTCAAGCTTCAGAGTTTTATATTTATGCCTGTTTTCGGGCTTAATAACGGTATGGTGCCGATAATAGGCTATAACTATGGTGCAAAAAACAGAAAGAGACTCATACAGACAATAAAGCTGAGTATAACATATGCAGTTTCTATTATGCTAATGGGATTTCTTATAATGCAGATTTTTCCGAAGCAATTGCTTGGATTTTTCAAGGCTTCGGAGCATATGCTGGAAATTGGAGTTCCTGCGCTGAGAATTATAAGCATAAGCTTTATTTTTGCAGGATATTGCATAGTTGTCGGAAGCGTGTTTCAGGCATTGGGAAAAGCAACAAGGTCACTTTTTGTATCACTCGGAAGGCAGATTGTTATTCTTATTCCGCTTGCTTATCTTTTATCGCTTACGGGAGATGTTAAAAATGTATGGTGGTCTTTTCCGATTGCAGAATTAATGTCGCTTACCTTAAGCACGGTATTTTTTATTCAGATTTATAAAAAGATAATTAAAAAGCTTGATTAATAAAAGATTCACCTCCATTTTTTGTACAAAATGAGTGGTGAATTTTTTGTCATATTATTTTTGTTTTCTTATTGACATAATCTCAAATTCATTGTATAATTAAGATAACTGTATTTTTATTAATATATTGAAAGGAAATAATGAAAAATGGCAAAAAGCTATCAGTTTAATAATGCTAAAAAAGAAATTACATTCAACAAATGCAATCTTCCTACACCGTGGATGAACTATCTGTCGAACGGTACATTTCACACAATGATGTCACACGCAGGCGGCGGCGTTGCATTCTACAAATCACCTCAGATATGGAGAATCAATCATTACAGATTTTTCCATCTTCCGACTGACAGAAGCGGATTTTATACATATGTAAAAGATGGTGATGAATATTGGTGTCCTACTTCAGAGCCTTGTAAAACAAAGCCTGAAAGCTGGCAGTCAACTCACGGTATGGGTTATTCAAGATTTGAAGCTTCAAAAAACGGAGTTGATATCACAGCAACATATTTTGTAGGAAAATATGAAAACTGTCTTATCTGGAATTTGAAAATAAAGAGTGAAAACGATAAGAAAATTACTCTTTTCCCGTTTGTTGAGCTTGGTATGATGGAGTTTATGAGAGAACTGCAGTGGCAGTGCTACAACAAGCACCAGCTTTCAGCTTATGCTCTTGATGATGTTTTGGTATATCGTTACGGTGTTGAAATGCAGCCGAAAGAAAAAGAAACTCCGCTTGTTTACTTTGCAACAAATGCAAAAATCAGCGGCTATGATTGTGACAGAGACGAGTTTGTGGGTTCATACAGAAGCGAAGAAAACCCAATGAGAATCGAAGAAGGAAACTGTTCAAATTCAACTCTTTATGGCGGAGACCCTTGCTTTGCATTCCAGATTGATCTTGATTTGAAAGCAGGAGAAGAAAAAACAGTTAATGTATTTTTGGGAACAGCTATGACTGAAGAAGAAATCAAGAAATGTGTTTCACATGTAAGAGAAGAAGATTTTGTTGAAAAATCATTTGTTGCTCTTAAAGAACAGTGGGATAATTATCTCGGTAAGTTCCAGTGTGAAGTTCCTGATAAAGACGCAGAAACAATGATTAACATCTGGAATCCGTATCAGGCGGAAAGAAACTTCCAGTTCTCAAGAAATATTTCATATTATGCAACAGGAACATTCCGTGGCGTTGGTGTTAGAGATACTGCACAGGATATCTTGTCTATGGTACCTTTTGATCTCAGAAGAGCTAAAGATAAGCTTAATCTTCTTTTTACACAGCAGTATCAGGACGGTCACTGTAATCACTACTGCTTCCCGAATGAAGGCTGGGAGCCTGTTACAAGAATACATTCAGATAACCACTTGTGGCTTGTTATGACGACATATAATATCGTTACCGAAGAAGGCAGCTTAGATTATCTTTCAGAGGTTGTTTCATATTATGACGGTGGCAAGGATACAGTTTGGAATCATATCAAAAAATCAATTGATTTCTGTATGGCTAACCGTGGCGAAAGAGGATTTCCGCTTATGCTTTCTTCAGACTGGAACGATATGCTTTATAAAGTATGCCGTGAAGGTAAGGGTGAAAGTATCTGGACATCAATGCAGTTTGGTACAGTTCTTCCTATGATTGCAGAGCTTGCTGACAGAATGGGCGAGGACGGACAGAAATATCTTGATATATATGAAGAACAGAAAAAGCTTGTTAATACAATTGCATGGGACGGCGAATGGTTCAGACGCTGTATCACAGACAATGGTACATTTATAGGTTCAAAAGACGAGCCGCAGGCTAAAATCTGGCTTAACTCACAGAGCTGGTCTGTTATATCAAAAATGGGTGACCCCGACAAACAGGTTATGGCTATGGACAATGTAAAGAAATATCTTGATACAGACCTCGGAGTTAAGAAAATTCATCCGTCAATGAAGGATTATCCATCAAAAGAAGACCCGCTCACATATTACAATAAAGGTTGCGGAGAAAACGGAAGTGTATTCTGTCACGCTAATACATGGGCTGTTATTGCTGAATGTATGCTTGGCAGAGCGGATAACGCATATAAATATTATCATCAGCTTCTTCCGATGGTTGCACAGGAAAAAGCAGGGGAGTGGAGATATAAGGCTGAGCCTTATGTATATTCTTCAAATATATTCGGACCTGAAAGCGATAAATTTGGTCTTGCAAATGTTTCCTGGCTTTCAGGAACAGCTGCTTGGATGTATATTGCCGTTACTCAGTATATGCTTGGTATCAAAGCTAAATGGGATGGTTTGGAAATCAATCCTTGCTTATCAGCCGAAATGCTTCCTGCAAAGGTAACAAGAGTATTCAGAGGTGTTAAATATAACATCACTATTACCAAAAACGAAAAAGTATTCATTCCTTTTGATTCATCAAAGGATGAAGTAGAGGTTAATATATAAAAAATTACAGGAAAGGGTAACTCTATGAAAATAAAAGAATCAGCAGAAAACTATCTTGAAGCAATACTTATGATAAAAAAGAAGAAAGGCAATGTCAGAAGTATTGATATTGCAAACGAGCTTTCATTTACAAAAGCAAGCGTTTCTGTTGCTATGAAGGCTTTTAAGGAAGAAGAATATATCAGTATTGACGAAAACGGAAATATTTCGCTTATGCCGAAAGGACTGGAAATTGCTGAGAAAATGTATGAGAGGCATGGAGTTATCGCAAAGGCACTTATGGCACTTGGCGTAAGCGAGGAGGTTGCCTATGAGGACAGCTGTAAGCTTGAACACCATATGTCAAACGAGACCTTTGAAAAAATAAAGGAATACTTTGAAAAGATGGTTAAATAAGATTAAAATTAAAAATTCCGACGGTGTTAGAAAAAACCGTCGGAATTTTTTTATTCATCACATTTTGAAGTCATATAATCTATCAGGTCACACACTATCTTTTTCTCATTATCCTTAAGCTGACTTAAAGATATCATTTCTGAATTATCAAGTCCTAACAAATAATCAACGCTCACTTTGAAGAATTTTGCAAGCATAATAAGCGACTGAGCATTCGGAGAGCTTATCTCCATTTCCCAGGCGTTTACAGTTGCTCTTGTAAGCCCCATTTCCTTTGATAAAGCATTTTGACTGATTCCGTTTCTTTTTCTTAAAGCTTTTAATCTTTCTCCAAACTCATACATAAAAAACACCTCTTTGTGTAAATAATACCATACAACTATTGTAATTAAATTATCAATACTTGTATATTTTTATTGACATTTCTGCATAGTTGTGTTATAATTATATCAAATTCAGTAAAAATAAATACAACTGAAAAATGAAAGCGAGGAAAAATAAAAATGAAAAAGAAGATTAAAGGATTGTGGTCGTTTCTGCTCATTATTGTGGTTATGAGCTTTATGCCTATGAGCGTCACTTATGCTTCAAGCGGTAACATAAGCGATACTGTAAAGTGGAATTATACAAGCTATAAGCTTACAATTTCCGGAACAGGTGAAATCCCGGATAATGTTATCAGTTTTGATTCTTACTGTCCGTCTGCAAAAGAGGTTGTAATTGAGGAGGGAATTACAGGGATAGGTGCATTTACCTTTTATGATATGGACAGTCTGACAACCGTGACTCTTCCGAGCACACTGAAAAATATTAACCAAAGAGCATTTTCTTATTGCGATGCATTAACAAGCATTGTAATTCCCGAAAGTGTTGAAAGTCTGGGAGAAGAAGTTTTTCTTCTTTCAGGAGTAACTGATGTTACATTCAAGGGTGATATTCAAACGCTAAGTACAGAAACATTTTCTTATTGCAAAAATTTGAAATCCGTAAACTTTGAAGGAATGGTTTCGGTAATTGAGAAAAAGGCTTTTTATTCTTGTATTATGCTTGAAACAATAGAAATTCCCGAAGGTGTTACGGAAATACAGGATAATGCATTTGAAGGCTGTACAGCGTTGACCGCCGTAAATCTTCCTGATAGCGTTAACGTAATTGGTGAATATGTATTTAAAGACTGTACAGCTTTAAAGAGTGTTAAGCTTCCGTCCTCTTTGGCGGAAATTCCGGAATATACATTTGTGAAATGTACCTCTCTAGAGGAAATAATTTTCCCAACGGTTGATTTTACTATCGGTGATTATGCATTTTCAGGATGTTCGGGCTTAACTGAAATAGTATTCCCGAAAAATCTTCAGGGTGTAGGCAAATATATTTTGTTAAGCTGTAGTGGATTGAAAACGGTTTCAGTTCCATTTGTCGGTGCTTCAAGGACATCGGGCGGAGCGGCAGACGGGGTGTTTGGGTATTTATTTGGACAATCAAGTACGGGAGAATATGTTGTGGCTAATCAGTATTATTCCGTTCTTAATTTTGTTGAGTATTGTATACCGACAGCACTTGAAAAAATTTATATTACAGATGCAACGCAAATTCCTTACGGCTCCTTTGAGGGCTGCCTTGGAATTGAATATATCGAGCTTAATGAAGGTATTACGCAGATTTCGCAGTTCGCCTTTGCAAACTGTGAGTTCATAAGTGTTCATATGCCGGCCTCCGTTACTCGTATAGGCTCAAACGCTTTTCAGTATACAGATGTGGAAAAGCTGTATGTATCAATAGATTCATATTGTCACAATTATGCGGTAACAAACGGCTATCCGTATGAAATATATGGATATAATGCCGTTGCTGGCGTGGATATTAATGAAACAGAGATAAATGTGCTTGAAGGAAATACATATTCACTCACTGCAAGCATCTTGCCTGAAAATGCAACGTATACTGATGTTATATGGTCATCCTCCGACGAAAATATTGCGACAGTATCGGAGAACGGTGCCGTGACGGCTGTAAGTCGCGGAACAGCTGTAATAACAGCTACAACACAGGAAGGAGCATATACAGATACCTGTACGGTGAATGTATTAAGAGCGGTTACGGCGGTTGTTCTTGATTGCAGTGAAATAAATATCGGTGTAGGACATTCAAAAACACTTACGGCAACGGTTTATCCGAGCGGTGCTTCCGATAAAACGGTTGTGTGGTCCTCATCAAATGAAAATGTTGCAACGGTTAGTAACGGAATAGTTACAGCTGTCGGTTACGGTACTGCAGTAATTACAGTAACAACAAACGACGGTGCTTATACGGCTTCGTGTACGGTAATAACAAGTGTTCCTGTAAGCAGTGTATCATTAAATAAAACAAGCGCAAGTATGTATGTCGGAGATACGCTGTCTCTTGTTGCTACGGTACTCCCGAGCGATGCATACAATAAAAGTGTCATCTGGAGCTCATCGGACGATAACATAGCTTATGTTTCAAGCGGCACAGTTACAGCTCTTTTTGAAGGAATAGCGACAATTACCGCAACGACTGTTGATGGTGGTTATACAGCTACATGTGCTGTAACGGTAAACGCTTTGGAAACGGATGTACCCGTTGATGAAAATGCCCCGTATGTAGCTGTTTCAAGTATAAAAACAACAGGCGGAAATACGGTTACGGTTGAGGTTTCGATAAAGAACAATCCGGGCTTTGTAAGCTTGGGGCTTGAAATAGATTATGATTCGGAATATCTCACTCTTACAAATGTTAAGGCAGAGTCTTCGGTAGGAGCGACTTATACCGGCTCACAGACTTACAGCACCATCCCTTATTATGTAGGCTGGAAAAGCACAAGCAACATATACTATGACGGAGTTTTGGCAACACTCACCTTTGAAATTGCGCAAAACGCTCCCGATGGCAATTATCCCTTAAGATTAAGCTATTATACAGGTAGAAACGGAAATTACACCGATGGCTTTGATGTGAATTATGATGAAAGCTTTGAACCACTTGGACTTAGTTATGTAAACGGAAATATAGCTGTTGTAAGCTATACTCCTGGCGATATTGACGGAAGCGGAACAGTAAACGATAGAGACGCAACATATCTTCTCAGATATCTTGCGGGCTGGGAACAGACCGGAATTATTGAGAATGCACTTGATGTTGACGGAAGTGGAACTGTAAACGACAGAGATGCAACTACCCTTCTCAGATACCTTGCAGGCTGGGATATTGAATTGCAATAAACGGAGGCATATAAATGAAAAATAAAATATTGATTTTGCTTTTGTGTTTCATATTTAACATTTTTCCGGTTTCTTATGCTTCAGCCACGGCTTCTGTAACGGTCGGAAATGCTGATGGTGTCTGCGGAGATACGATAGAAATACCGATATGCTTATCGGGAAACACGGGTTTTGTAAGCTTAGGGCTTGAAATAGATTATGATTCCTCTGTTCTTGAGCTTACATCGGTTAATGAAAACACATCGGTCGGAGCGACATTCACAAAGGCACAGACATTGGACGCAAAACCGTATAATTTAGGATGGAGCAGTGCGACAAATGTTTTATATAACGGCGAACTTGCTACGCTCACCTTTAAAATACTGACAAAAGTATCGGGAAGCTATCCTGTGACTGTAAGCTATTATAAAGGAAGAAACGGAAACTATACAGACGGCTTTGATGTGAATTATGACGAGAATTTTGACGCCCTCAATTTGAATTATGTTGACGGTGCAGTTGAAGTTACCGTTGAAAAGAGTGCCTGTATGACTGTAAATGTAAACGGAAACAGCGTAACCTTCAATTTGCCCGATGAAGAGATAACAGGATTGATTGCGGTTGCAATTTACGAAAACGAAATGAAATTAACGAATGTTAAAATGTATGCGGCAGAGGAAACGGTGACAGCTTCATTTGATGATATCGGCAACGCCTCCTTTGCAAAGGTTATGTGGTGGGTAAGGCTTGATGTAATGGAGCCTATTTCGGAATCTAAGATAATACGGTTTGAATAAAAAATAAAAGAACTGCGGCAAAATGTGAAAGTTTTGTCGCAGCTTTTTTTTGTATTAAATCTTATCTGTTAAAGAAAAATCTTTTTATCTGTATTATAAGCGTTGGAGCAAATGAGCAGATAACAAGCGTTAAAATATTGCTCATTTTAAGCGGTGCTATTGAAAATGCTGTTGCGAAGGAAGGTATGAAAAGAACTGCCGCGAGGAGAATTATTCCTGCTAAAAATGCACCGATTGTGGCCTTGTTTTTAAATATACCGATTGTTCCTATAAAATGCGTGCTTCTGCAAGAAAAACCGTGCCACAGTCTTGCAAGACACATCGTAGCAAATGCCATTGTGCTTGCTGTTAATGCGTCTGTCTTCAGTCCTTGGTAAAATGCAATTATAATAAATATTGCGATTACAATACCCTGAAGACCAATGTTTGTTACTGTATCTTTTGACAAAATAGATTGTGAAGCGTCACGGGGCTTTTCTTTTACCAGATCCTTTGCCGCTTTTTCAGCACTTATCGCAAGTGCAGGCAAGCTGTCTGTAAGAAGATTTATAAAAAGAAGGTGAACAGGTGCAAACGGAATCGGTAAGGATAAAACAGAAGTGTAAAGCACAGTGATTATACCTGCCATATTACCCGAAATTAAGAAGCCGACAGCATTTTTTATATTGTTGTAAATATTTCTTCCGTTTACAACCGATTTTATAATTGTTGCAAAGTTATCATCTGTCAGAATCATTGACGCGGCATCCTTTGAAACCTGTGTGCCTGTTATACCCATTGCAATTCCGACATCGGCCTTTTTAAGTGCAGGTGCGTCGTTTACTCCGTCGCCTGTCATAGCAACAATTTTGTTTTTCTTCTGCCAAAGCTCAACAATTCGGATTTTATTTTCCGGAGATACTCTTGCATAAACCGTTATTTTTTCAAGCTTTGAGGACAATTCCTCGTCACTCATTCCGTCAATTTCCTTGCCTGTGAAAACAAGGTCCCCTTCGTTATATATTCCACATTGTGAGGCTATTGTTTTTGCAGTAACCTTATGGTCGCCTGTTATCATTATTGTTTTGATTCCTGCCTTTTTACAGTCGGAAACAGCAGGAGCAGTCTCGTCTCTTAACGGGTCTATCATCGCCATGAGTCCGAGGAAAATAAAATCTTTTTCATCGGCAAATTCAATATGCGAAGTTGAAACAGCTTTTTTTGCAAACGCCATTACACGAAGTCCGTTTTCGCTCATCTGCTGATTTGTTTTCTTTATAAGCTCAATATCCTCGCTTGTGATGTCTCTTGCTTCTCCGTTATCTGAAATTTTTATAACTCTTTCCAAAAGCACATCAACGGCGCCCTTTGTGTACATAACCTGTGAGTCTCCGTTAATATTTACGGTAGACATAAGCTTTCTTTCTGAGTCAAAAGGAAGCTCACCTATTCTTTTATGATTTGAAAGCTTTTCGTTGTAGTCAGTTTTTACTTTGAGATAGTAATCTATAAGTGCTGTTTCTGTCGGGTCTCCGATTGTGCTTTCTTCGGTTACCTTTCCGTCATTACAAAGTATTGCTGATAAAAAAAGCTCATCCTTTGAGTTTTCTCCAAACGAAAAAGTGTCTACAACTGTCATAACATTCTGAGTAAGGGTACCTGTTTTATCCGAGCATATGATATTTACACAACCAAGTCCTTCAACGGCTGTCAGATTTTTCACGATAGCGTTTTCTCTTACCATTTTTGCAGTTCCTATTGCAAGAGAAATAGTAACAATTGAGGAAAGTGCTTCAGGTATAGCTGCAACAGCCAATGCAACTGCAAACATGAGAGAATCAGTAAGAGGTATACCCTTTAACATATTTACTGCAAAAATAATTGCACAAAGAATAATAATTCCTATTGAAAGCTTTTTGCCGAAATCATCAAGACTCTTCTGAAGCGGTGTAGCGTGTTGAACTGTGCTTTTTAAAAGCTGTGCAATCTTACCAAGCTGCGTATTTTCTCCAACACCCGTAACAAGAACATTCGCTCTTCCGTATGTTACCGTTGTACCTGAAAAGACTGTGTTTGTCATATCTGCAAGTGCAGGATTTGAAGCTGACAGCGCTTCATGGTTTTTTTCTGCGTTTAAGCTTTCTCCTGTAAGAATACTTTCATTTACTTTAAGTCTGTGACATTCAACTATTCTTCCGTCAGCGGCGATAAGGTCGCCTGCTTCTAATACAAGTATATCTCCCTGTACAACCTCCTGTGACGGAATTTGAACTATACTTCCGTTTCTTAAAACCTTTGCTTCGGGAGAAGAAAGCTTTTTAAGACTGTCAAGCGATTTTTCAGCTTTTACATGCTGAACTGTTCCTATAACTGCGTTAAGCACAATAACTGCTATTATAACAATTGCGCTGTGAACATTATCCGTAAATACCGATAGAATTGCGGCACAGATAAGAATAATTACAAGAAAATCTGCAAATTGACTGAAAAAAACGGAAAAGACTGATTGTCTTTTTTCTTCCTGAAGCTTGTTGATTCCGTATTTTTCGCGTAATTCTATAACCTTTTCAGCGTTCAGTCCTTCTGGCAGATAGCTGTATTCATTTTTTATTTCTTCAACCTTTTTTGAAAAAATGCTGTCCATTTTTAAGTTCCTTTCTTTATTATATGTCAAGCTTTAAATCATTCTCTTTTATCCAACCTTTTTTTCTGAATAAAAGTCCTATTGCCCATGTTATAACAGCAGGGAGAATGAATGAAATAAGTATCAAACCAATCCAGTCAAATGCTGTAATTTCTTTTTGGTCGGCTATCCAGCCCGAATAAACTCCAATCTGTCCGACAAAGCCGCATGTTCCCATTCCCGAAGAAACCGCAGGTCCGTTCATTTCAAGCTTGAATATACAGGTTGCAATCGGACCTGTTATGGCAGAGGTTATAATCGGAGGAATCCATATTTTAGGATTTTTTACTATGTTTCCCATTTGAAGCATGCTTGTGCCAACTCCCTGTGCTACAAGACCGCTCCAACGGTTTTCCTTAAAGCTCATAACAGCAAATCCTATCATCTGTGCACAACAGCCTGCAACAGCGGCTCCACCGGCGATTCCTGTTAAGCTGAGTGCAGCACAGATTGCTGCAGAGCTTATAGGCAAAGTAAGTGCAATACCTACAATAACAGATACTATTATTCCCATTAAAAACGGCTGAAGCTCAGTTGCCCACATAATAGCGTTTCCTACGCTGCTTGCGGCAGTTCCGATGTGAGGTGCCCACCATGCAGATAAAAGACACCCTGAAATAATAGTAACAAGCGGTGTAATAAGAATATCTACCTTTGTTTCCTTGCTTACCAGCTTTCCAAGCTCGCAGGCAATGATTGAAACAATAAGTACGGCAAGAGGACCGCCTGCACCGCCGAGGGTATTAGCCGCGTGTCCGACAGCAGCTAAAGAAAAAAGAACAAGCGGGGGGCAGTTTAATGCAAATGCGATGGAAATTGCCATTGCAGGACCTGTAACTTCCTTTGCAAATGCACCAATCTCATTAAACATCTTTATCCCGAGCTGAGTACCCAATGTGTCCAGAATTGTTCCTATAAGGAGTGACGCAAAAAGTCCCTGTGCCATTGCGCCGAGAGCGTCAATTCCGTATCTTTTGAGTGATATTTCCACATTTTTCTTTTTAAAAAAGCTTTTTAGTCTGTTTGTTTTTACATTATTCATTTATATATGCCTCCTTTAATTTTTTTATTTCAGCTGCATATCCGTCAAGCTCGTTCGGAGTTTCAAGAAGAAACGGCAGATTTTTTAATTTGGGGTGGTTTATTATTCTTGTCATTGCTTCAAAGCCGATAGAGCCCTCACCGATTTTTTCGTGTCTGTCCTTATGACTTTCAAAAGGATTTTTACTGTCGTTGAGATGAATAGCCTTTAACTTATCAAGACCGATAACAGAATCAAATTCTTCTAAAACCGAATCAAGATTATTTACGACATCATATCCTCCGTCGTAAATGTGACAGGTATCCAAACAAACTCCGATTTTTTCTTTGAGATTTACTTTGTCATATATAGCCTTAAGCTCTGAAAAGGTGCGTCCTATTTCTGTTCCTTTGCCTGCCATTGTTTCAAGAAGTACCATTGTTGTCTGGTCGGCTGTCATAATTTCGTTTAAAATTTCAGAAATTAACTCAATTCCTTTTTCAACGCCCTGTTCCATGTGATTTCCAGGATGGAAATTGTAATAGTTTCCCGGTACATACTCCATTCTTCTTAAGTCGTCTTTCATGGTGTTTCTTGCAAATTCACGCTTGCTTTCATCTTTTGCACTCAGGTTAAGTGTATAAGGTGCGTGCGCTACAATTTTTGCAAAATTATTTTCTTTTGCAAGCTCTAAAAAAGCTTTTATATCTTCCTCAGAAATATCTTTTGCCTGACCTCCGCGTGGATTTCTTGTGAAAAACTGAAAAGTATTGGCTCCGATTGACAAAGCTTCTTTTCCCATATGATAAAATCCCTTTGAATTTGAGAGGTGGCATCCGATGTTAAGTCTGTTTTCCATTTTTCTCACCCTTTTTCTATATATATTGCCTTTTTTGACCGATTATATTAAAAAAAGGCGAAACTCATCTGCGCAGCAGATAAGTCTCGCCATTTAAGATGCAACCAGGTATTTTTTAAAAAAATCCATGATGTTGGCAACATCGCGCCGCCTTGGCGACACTGACTACTCCCTTATATTAAAAAAAATTATAGCATAAAAGTAAAAAAATGTCAATATTTTTTTGAATTTTTTTATATTATAAAAATATGATTGACACGCAGTTATCTTTTCCTTGACAAAAGGCTTGTTTATAGGATATAATATGATTGTGTCGGGCAAATAAGAATATTGTTGAAAAAGCTGTGAATATCTGTGGAAAACCTGTGGATATGTTGAAAACTTTTCGATTTTTGCCTTAAAAACAGCGTTTTTGCTTGTGGAAAACCTGTTTTTTTGTAATATTTTTGTAAAAATGGAGGTTAATATAAAAATGGATAGAAAAAGTGGTGTTCTTATGCATATTTCTTCTCTGTACGGAGAGTATTCCATAGGGAGCTTAGGAAAAAGTGCAAAAGAATTTGTTGATTTTTTAAGTGAATGTAAATTTTCTTACTGGCAGGTACTTCCGTTTTGTATGGCTGACGATTGTAATTCACCGTATGCGTCGTACAGTGCATTCAGTGTAAATCCGTATTTTGTTGATTTGGAAACGCTTTATGATAAGAAGCTTATCACAAAGGAAGAGTTTGAAGAGCAGAGGCAGCAGACGCCGTATAGCTGTGAGTATTCAAAGCTTTTTCACAAGCGCTTTGAAATTCTTTTAAAAGCGTCGGAAAGGGCGGAAAATAAAAAGGAAATAGAAGATTACATAAGTAAAAAACCGTATGTTGAAAAATTCTGCGAGTTTATGGGAAGAAAAAGCGCAAACGAAAATAAACCGTGGTATGAATGGACTAACAGAGAAATTGATAATAAAATAACATTTATGTGGAAATTCATACAATATGAATTTTTTATGCAGTGGGCTGAAATAAAAAAATATGCTAACTCCAAAAACATCAAAATTATAGGAGATATTCCGATTTATGTTGCGCTTGACAGCAGCGATGTATGGAGCAATCCTGACCTGTTTATGCTTGATGAGGATAATAAGCCTAAATGTGTGGCAGGGGTGCCGCCGGATTATTTTTGTCCCGACGGTCAGCTTTGGGGCAATCCTATTTATAATTGGGAACTGATGAAAAAAGACGGATACAGCTGGTGGTGTGACAGAATGAATCATATGCTAGAGCTTTTTGATGGTGTAAGACTTGACCATTTCAGAGGCTTTGAATCGTATTGGTGCGTTCCTGCTGGAGAAAAAACAGCTAAAAACGGAAAATGGGAAAAAGGACCGGGAATCGAAATTATGAAGAAATTTAAAGCTATCGCAGGCGATAAACTCATAATAGCGGAGGATTTAGGGGAGATAACAGACGAAGTACGAAACCTTGTGGAAAAAAGTGGTTTTCCGGGAATGAATGTCTTTCAGTTCGGATTTTTTGGAGATACAAAGAGCAATCATATGCCTCATAACTACAAGAAAAATTCTGTATCCTATTCAGGTACTCATGATAACAATACGCTTCTCGGGTATCTTTGGGAGCTTAGTGATGAGACGAGAAAGTATATGCTTTCGTACTGCGGATACGACAGTCAGGACTGGGAAAGAGGATACGACAGTATGCTCAGAACAATTTTTCAGAGTCACAGCGACCTTGTTATTTTGCCGATACAGGATTTGTTGGGCTACGGAAGTGACACAAGGCTCAATATTCCGGGTAAAGCAGACGGAAACTGGCAGTTCAGAATTACAAAAGACCAGCTTTTGTCTATTAATAAGGAAAAATTTATAAGATTAAATGAACTTTATGCAAGAAATTGAAATTTTTCTGTTGACAATAATCCTAAAAAGTGGTAAAATATATAGAAATACAAAAAAACAGAAGATTAAAGTTTTATAAATGAAAGGAGCTATATTATGGCATTTTATTTTGATCAGCCTTCACACACATTCAGTGAATATTTACTTGTACCGGGTTATTCCTCAAGTGAATGTCGTCCGGACAGAGTTTCTTTAAAGACTCCACTTGTTAAACATAAAGTCGGAGAGGAACCTGAAATCAGTCTCAACACACCGATGGTTTCAGCTATTATGCAGTCTGTTTCAAACGACACACTCGCTGTTGCGCTTGCAATGGAGGGTGGAATTTCATTCATCTACGGTTCTCAGACAATTGAGGAAGAAGCGGCGATGGTGCGTAAGGTAAAAGCATATAAAGCAGGCTTTGTTTACAGCGATTCAAATATCAAGCCTGACGCTACACTTACAGATATTCTTGATTTACTTGAAAAAACAGGACATTCAACTGTTGCTGTTACGGCTGACGGTATGCCTAACGGTAAGCTTCTTGGTGTTGTTACAAGCAGAGATTACAGAGTTTCCAGATTGGACCCGAAAACAAAGGTTGAAGAATTTATGACTCCGCTTGACTCACTTATCGTAGGAAAAAAAGAAACTACATTGTCGGAAGCAAACGATATTATATGGGAAAATAAGCTTAACTCACTTCCTGTTGTTGATGATGAAGGTAATCTGATGTATTTCGTGTTCCGCAAGGATTACAGTGCACACAAAAACAATCCGTACGAGCTTTTGGATGAGAATAAAAGCTATATGGTTGGTGCGGGAATCAACACAAGAGACTACGCTGAAAGAGTACCTGCACTTGTTGAAGCAGGTGCTGATGTTTTATGCATAGATTCTTCAGAAGGTTTTTCTGAGTGGCAGCTTCTTACATTGAAATGGGTAAGAGAAAAATACGGTGATAAAGTAAAAGTCGGTGCGGGAAATGTCGTTGATGCGGAAGGCTTCAGATTTTTGGCTGAAGCAGGTGCTGATTTTATAAAAATCGGTATCGGTGGCGGCTCAATCTGTATCACCAGAGAAACAAAAGGTATCGGAAGAGGTCAGGCAACAAGCGTTATAGATGTTGCAAAAGCAAGAGATGAATATGCAAAAGAAACAGGAATTTATGTTCCTATTTGTTCAGACGGTGGCATTGTTCATGATTATCACATTACTCTTGCACTTGCTATGGGGTGTGATTTTGTAATGCTCGGAAGATATTTCTCAAGATTTGATGAAAGTCCTACGGAAAAGGTTAATATAAACGGAAACTATTACAAGGAATACTGGGGAGAAGGCTCAAACAGAGCAAGAAACTGGCAGAGATACGACAACGGTGGTAAAGAAAAGCTTTCGTTTGAAGAAGGTGTTGACTCTTATGTTCCATATGCAGGCTCACTTCACGATAATATCACAGTAACCTTAAATAAAGTCCGTTCCACAATGTGTAACTGCGGAGCTCTTACCATTCCTGAATTACAGCAGAAAGCAAAGCTTACTCTTGTTTCGGCAACAAGCATTATTGAGGGCGGTGCGCACGATGTTATCCTTAAAGATAAGGGGATAAGTGTTTCAAAATAAAATTTGTGAACACAAAAAAATACACTTCGGCTTAAAATATTGTTCAAATTGACAAAATTTACAAAAAATTAAAATTTTTTATAAAAAGAACTTGATATTTTTTGTGATATGGTGTAAAATAGTATTGTTATGAATAAAATCATAACAAGTATTTAATATGTAAAAAAATATTTCATAAATAAAAAAGCAGATTTAAAATTTGCGATGGAGGAAAATTAAAATGGCAAATGTAAAAGTAGCAATTAACGGTTTCGGCCGTATTGGTCGTCTTGCTTTCAGACAGATGTTTGGCGCAGAAGGCTATGATGTAGTTGCAA
>CAZHZL010000042.1:0-22621 GCA_964537245.1 uncultured Oscillospiraceae bacterium | reverse complement strand
AATTTTTTGCAAAAGAAGCAGAGCTTTTTCGCAAAGAACATCCGGAAATTATAGAGAAAGTATTAAAAAAGGAATCAAAAAATAAATAAATAAATCCATTGTTCCGTGTTTTGCGGTAATAGAAAATATCAAAAAAGCCGTGAACACGGAACCCACTTTTCACTTAAAAAAGTGATGTTGCTTTTTTCAAATGTGTAGTGGTCCTTTCTTTTGCTTAGCGTGACAGTACTCGAACTCAATATGCCTTAAACTTGCTAAATTTGTGTCCTTTTTATTTGTCGGTTTTACAAGGCGTCAGCCTTGCTGCACCCTCCGCATCAAAATTACATCAAATTTTCCTAAGTTTAAGGTCACAGAGTTTAAAAATAAGAAATTTTGATATAAGACAAAGAAAATTCAAAAACTATACTGTCGTATGTTTGCAAAATTTTCTGCAGTATTGTGCGAAATTTCTATTTTTAAACCATATTCAGTTCAAGTCCTGTCACGCTATTCAATGCTAAAGGAAGAACGAGATATAGAATTGACGAACAAAATTAAGATTCATATTTTTATTAACAGACACATAAGATTAAAAAAAGGAGGCGACCATATTTATGAAAAACAATGTACAAGCCGATGAAATTTTAAGAACAAACAGAGATAATTTCAAAATTGAACTAAAAATGTTCATCAATAAAAAGCTTTTTGAAAAAAATATTATATCTGAAGATACCTACTTAAATGCAAAAGAATTTTTAATTAAGCAGGCAGTTTAAGGTCTAAAAAAAATCAAGAAAGGAGGGGTTTTTACGGATATATATTCAATCAGGCAACAACTAAAAGATGAAAATAAAAAGTTATCCGATTTGAAGTTAAATGTAGCATATTATGCCAGAGTTTCAACGGATAAAGATGAACAGCTTCATTCGCTTTCTGCTCAGAAAAAGCATTTTGAAGAGCTCGTCTGTAAAAATCCCAACTGGACTTTGATTAACGGATATATCGACGAGGGTATTTCAGCTACATCAGTAAAAAACAGAGATAATTTCTTAAAAATGATAAACGATGCAAAATTACATAAATTTGATCTTATACTTACAAAAGAAATTTCAAGATTTGCAAGAAATACTATTGACAGTCTTTCATATACTCAGGAGCTTTTAAGGTGTGGGGTTGGAGTAATTTTTGAAAGTGATAATATAAACACACTTGAGCCTGATGCAGAGCTTCGCTTAACAATAATGTCAAGTATTGCACAGGATGAAACCCGAAAAATCTCCGAAAGAGTAAAATTTGGTTTTAAAGAATCCATAAAAAAAGGTGTTGTTCTTGGAAATGACAGCATATGGGGTTATAAAAAGGAAAAAGGAAAGTTAGTTGTTGTTGAAAAAGAGGCCCAAATGGTACGACTTATTTTTGATTTATATGCCAATGAAGATATGGGTGTGAGAAGAATTGCGAAAACCATTTCAGAAATGGGCTATAAAAATTCAAACGGAAATCCATTTTCCTTCTCTTCAATAAAAGGTATTTTAATCAATCCTAAATATAAAGGCTTTTATTGCGGAAATAAAACTCATAAGCTGGATTTTCGTCATAACGACCGCAAAAACTTACCATCGGAAGAATGGATTATGTATGAAGATAATGAAAAAGTTCCACCAATTGTTTCAACTGAACTATGGGAAAAAGCGAACAAAAAGTTAAAAATAAGAAGCAAAAAAATGTCTTGTGAAGATAAGACAAGCTATCAGAACAAATATCGCTATTCAGGTAAACTTATCTGCAGTGAACACGGAAAAAGTTATTACCATACAATATATAAGTATAAATCAGGTATTAAAGAATTATGGACCTGTAAGGAATATCAAAGCGGGAACAAATGTGAAAATCCTATTTTGTATGAAACTGAAATTGATGCTGTTATAAGGGAAGTTTATAATCAGATTATATGCGAAAAGGAATCAATAGCCAACGAGCTTATTGAACTTTATAAAGAGAACAACAATTCTAAAACAATTTTAAAATCAAAGCAAAAAATTCAGGACGAAATAGACAAGATACATATTAAAAAAGATAAACTTCTTGATTTGGTTATAGATTCCCGTCTTTCAAACGAAGAATTTGAAGAAAGAAACAACATTTTAAATTCAGAGCTTGAAACATTAAAGACCAAGCTCTATGCCCTTTTGGAAGAAGAACAAAAAAATTTAAACTTAAAAGAAAGTGTTGAAAACTTGAGAGGCAATATTTTAAATGAACTTAATTATTCAAATGAGCTTGGAAAAAATGTTATTGATTCTTTTATAGAAAAAATTGTTGTTTATAAAGGAACTAAAGAAAATGAAATAAATTTAAAAATCTTTTTAAAGCTTCTACCCTTTACAACAAAAACTGTTTCGGAAGGCTCCCACATTTTAACCTTTGCATCAGGAAAGATAATCGGAACAAGAGGCGGTAACTCAAGGTCATTAAAAGCATACGACCTGACTTTCAACTATGACTTATGTTATATAGATAATTAAAACTGCACATTGGATACTTTGATAGATATTGCGGAAGCACTGAATATACCGCTTAAAAAATTATTTGAATTTAAAGACTAAAAAAGAGTGTTATCTTCACACCTTTGAATGAAGATAGCACTCTTGTTTTTTTATGTACCCGTAGAGCTTAGGTATGTTACGGTCAAAGTGTTCTTATCAAAGAATCGCCTACCGCAGTCATCTACACTATTATACAAACGAAAGAAAGGAGCGTGTCTTATGACACAAATTACAAAAAGAAAGGATGTCAGTTCCCTACTGACATGATTATTATATCGTACACTTTTTCGTTTGTCAGCCCCTTTTTTGAAATTTTCTAAAAATTTTTTAAAACAAAAAGACAACTCAGATTTACTGAATTGCCCTTTCTTAAAAGTTTAGCCTTCATTCGTCATAAAATCCTTATCTCTATTGCGAGTAAGAACCTGCGACTATTTCCTTTATAGCATTGTTTAAAGAATTTGTCAAAACAAAAAACAATCTGGCAAAACCAGATTGCTTTTTCCAAACACCACCAAACCAAACGAAGGTGAAAAAATGAAAAATTTCATAGAAGATGAATTTCTATAACCTATAACTATAATAACATTATATAAAACATTTGTCAAAAAATAAAAATGCAGTCGAATTCTGACTGCATCTTGGTATATTTATTCATTCTACAGATTAGAGTGGTTTTTTATTACACTATTCCAATCTATCATCGTATTTATTATAAAACATAAGCAGTATATCGTCAAATTTAAAAATACGCCACCTAACCCGATGGCGTATTCCCAACCGCATATGTCGGCTGTATGAAATATTTGAAAGTAAGTGACCACATTATGATTATTTATAGATTTCAAATAAAAGTCCTTTTTACTTATACATTCTCTATAAATTCTTTAAAATCATCAATAGCATCAAATACCATATCAGAACCAATTGCTTCAAAATGTTTATGACCGCAGGCAATCTTATCAAATTCCGCAGGTCTTAACATATCAATCTGAGTGTTGCCCTTTGTTTCCAGAACAAAGTAAAGTTTCTGCTCTCCATCTTTTTCAATCAAAACAGCCCAGTCAGGATTATAACTGCCAAGTGGAGTAGGAATCTTGAACCAATCCGGAAGTTTTGCATAACATTTAACACTTTCATTGTTTTCAAATTGCTTTGCAAATTTCTCTTCGTTCTGACTGTCAAAAACAACATACTCATACACACTACGATTACTTGGAATCATATTCTGGTTCAAATACCCCTGTAATTCTTCACTTTCAAAAAGTTCCTGTGCATAATATTCGTCATTTCCGATTTTGGTATATTTAATACCATCAACAATCATTCCACGCATTTTAAGTGTGATTATCCTAAGTGCTTCTTCCATATACTTTTGCGGATTTTTCTTGAAGGCATCAAGTGTTTTAGATTCAACCAAAATCCTTGCAATAGTTTTTCTTGTAAGATTTGTGCCATTTTGAAGATATGTAATGATGTCAGGCAATTCTGTAAGATGATCTTGTGCCAAGATGCCTTGTCTGTCGGTTTCAGTTGTAGCAACACCACCAATGTTGATTGTTGCCTTTGCTTTTGTATAAATCAACTTTGGAGATGATACATTAAGTTCCCGTACAAATGCTAATTTACATTCTTCAATCAGTTTTTCGCTGTCAAAATCAACCTCGTATGTAGTTTTATATTTAATCTTATCCCAAAGTAATTTGAAATCTTCACTTAAATATACTGCCTTATTAAGATTAACAGGGATACGGTCAGCATGAGGTCTGACATTAAGACCACCGGATGCCTTTTTGCATACAGAAACTATTTCATTTTCAGATTTTTTAAACTCTGCCGGTATATCAACTTTACCATCTTCTATTGCAACTTTGAGTGTATCCTGAATTTTACCTTTGCTGTCGATATATCCGACAGCTTCAAAATGCTCAAAAATCTTTTCAGATGCAGTTTGTCCGAGATATTCATAACCACCGCCTTGCTTTTTAACAGGAATGTTTGCAAAGCTGTGTTTTTCAAGAATACCGAACTTGATGCCCTGATCGTCAGCGTATTCTTTTTGCAGTTTATCAGCAAATTCTTCATAACTTTCATTTGCCATAACCGTCAAAGTATTAATGGAGAATCCGTGTAGTCTCTCACCATCCTGATTAACACAAAGTCTGAGACCACGACCAATTTCCTGTCTTTTCTTAACTTCTGAACGAGTTTCGTTCAAGGTACAAATCTGGAATACATTCGGGTTGTCCCATCCCTCACGAAGAGCAGAGTGAGAGAAGATAAATCTTAATTTGCTGTTAAATGAAAGCAGTTCTTCCTTGTCAGTCATAATAAGTCTATAAGCATCATCATCTGCCGCAGTATTACCGTTAGTATCTTTAAACACACCTTTTTTGTCTTGTGAGAAATATCCATTATGAACATCTTCTACCGGAGTATCAACATCCAATTTGTCAATCAGGTTGCAATACTTTGGTTTTCTTATAAGCTCATTATAATGCTTTTCAAAAAGCTGTGCATAGATTCCCTTTTGCGGATTGCCATCTTCATCATAATATCTGTAATTGGCAACCTTATCAATGAAGAATAAACTCAAAACTTTAATGCCTTTTGGATTAAGAACAAGTTCCTTGTTAAGATGTTCTTCAATGGTTTTTCTGATTTGTTGTTCTTTTATAGCAAGGTCATCAATATCTCCGATAGGCTTGCCTATACGGAGAATATCACTCTTACTTGTAAAATCTACATACTCATTCCCCGGTTCGCAGTAGATTTCATTTACTATGTAGCCCTCATAAATTTCACGATTGCCGAGCTTCGTTGAAGCAAGGTCATCACCGCTTTTAACAGTTAAAACCTTTCTTTTAACCTGTCCTTTTATGTTGCAATCAAGTTCAATTCTCGCTGTAATAGGAGATTTGGAATTATTTACAGATACTAACTTCAAATAGGCATTGTTATGATAATCTTTGCTTTCAAAACTTGCCACTTCAATCTGCTTTACAAGTTCCAAATCAAAGGCATCTACCGCATCTAACTTATACACCAGATTATGCTTGTCAACATGAGTTGCTGAGTATCTTAATGTACATAGCGGATTTAGTGATGCAATCGCTTCTTTTGATTTTGGTGTTGTATCAACAGACTGCGGTTCATCAATAACAACAATAGGTCTTGTTTCCTTGATAAGTTCAATAGGTTTAAGACCATTTAGCTTGTCATTTTCACGGTGAATAATATTAGATTTATTTATCTTTTCAGGATCATCAAAAGATTTTCTGAATGCATCTATGTTAATAACCATAATCTCAATATTATCACTTACTGCAAAAGAACGCACCTGTTCCAGCTGACTGCTGTCATAGACAAAGTGATTGAATATAACATTGTCATATAAGCCTTTAAATTCATCCGTCATAATCTCAATAGATTTTTTTACACCTTCTTTAATGGCGATAGAGGGAACAACAATAATAAATTTTGTAAAACCGTAATTTTTGTTAAGTTCAAAAATAGAACGCAAATACACATAGGTTTTACCTGTACCTGTTTCCATTTCTATATCAAAATCATACTGATTTTTACGGAGTACTGATGTTTGAGGAATACCATTTCTAAGCTGTATTTCTTGCAGATTTTCCAAAATTTCATCTTCAATAAGTTCCAATTTATTTGCAACACCCATTGCTTCATCAGTATATCCGCGTTTTAGTTCTTCCATGCTCATTTGCTGTTGCAAAGCAACAGTAAAATTCGCCTGCTTGGGTGTCTGCCCTTTAAATAAATCTACAACAGATGCAATCGCTTGCTTCTGATAGTGTAGATTGTTATCAAATTTAAGTTTCATCATTCATCCTCCAAAGCGTCAAAAAGTGAAAGTTGAGGATCTTCAACCGGTATTTTTTTAGACAGTTTCTTATATAATTCTTTTGTTTCATCTTCACAAAAAGATATAAGCCATGCTAATTTTTCCTCATTGTCAATGCAAACAAATTGATTTTTGGGAGCAAAATAAACCAAAGATTTTTTATTATCACTTATCAGATTTATGATGTTGTTAAGTGTACCCTTGCTTTTTCCATTCCAAAGCATGAATCCGTAATCTGCTTCTTTTGCCATTGCCTTATCTTTTT
Source organism: uncultured Oscillospiraceae bacterium (assembly GCA_964537245.1). Taxonomy (GTDB): domain Bacteria; phylum Bacillota; class Clostridia; order UMGS1840; family UMGS1840; genus UMGS1840. The sequence goes on along the minus strand of CAZHZL010000042.1, from coordinate 15,960 downwards.
CAGCATAATAATCAAAACCTCTAAGTTTTTTTGAAACTTCAACATTTTCTACTTTCCATCCACCAACATTGTTTCTTGCCTTGCCTTGACTCGCATAGACAAGAACATTAGTATATGATAATTTGTGAAAATATTGTTGTATGGACTTATCAACACCGCTTGCATCGCCAACTAAAACAGTGAATTTTTTCTCATAGATATTAAACAATCTTTCTTCAACTGATTTATCAAGTGTTGTTATCGCTCTTGGTCCAGCTATAAAAACTTTCATAATATTATCTCCCCGTTCTTGTCATTACAAGAACATATATTTTATCGATATTTTCATCTTCTCTTAATACAGAAACGCATTCATTCAAAGTACTACCTGAACCCATTAAATCATCAACCAATAAGATGTTATGCTTATGTTTTGCTGGTCTGGTTGCAACAATACTTCCTTTTAATCCTACTTTACTAAAACGGTCTAAATTTTTGGATTGTACATCAGATGTTTTTTCCAAAACATCATCAACATAACTTTTCCTAGTATATTCAGCAATTGCATAAGCAATTTCAAAAGCAGGTTGATAAAGTCTATTTTTCTTTGTTGGTGGTGCAGGCATAACAACATCCACATCATCTATAACTTTCCAATCGTCTAAAAACGGCGATATTAATTCCATTATATTCTCTATTGCAGATATACGATTTCTGTTTTTTAATAAAAATACCTGTTCTCCTAATTCTGTTCGTGTTGTATCAAATTCCATATGTCCCCAAGCATTTTCGCCAATAGCAACGCTTGATATAACATGTTTATCTAATGTCCAGCCTTCGTCCCAATTTCCTATTGCTCTTTTTGGATTTATACTCATTATTATTTCCCCCTTAGATCGTAATAAATTCTTCTACGCCGGCAACTTTAAGAATCTCTTTGATGTTTGTTTTCAAGCTGTCATTACCGCCGAAGCAACCATCAGCAAAAACAACACGCATACCGTCAATTTCATTTTCTTTTTTGTAATCTGAAATGAATTTTGCAACATCTGCCCCGATGCCCGTTGCAAGGCAGATGATAAGCATACCCATACCGATGGAGTAGAGGGTGGTATCACCGCACGAGAGTTCTTCAACAGGATATGTAAGGTCAAGACCGTACTTGATCATAATCTCATAAACAACATCAAGCTGCGTTCTGTTATCAACAAAGTTGTTTTCCATATTTGAGATATAGTCTGCTATTTCATCAAAATCAGGTTGCCATTTTTTGATGTTGGAACTGTTCAGCTTAAACACTTTAAATCCGATGTCAGGTACTTTCTTTTCATCTTCGCCAAGTGTAATCTGAACATTTGCAGATTCAATTTCAGATTTGATTTTCTCACCTGCACGACGAATTCTTTCTTTTCCAATTTCACAAATGTTTTTATAACCTGCTTTAAACGCTTCACTCTTTTCGTCGCAAGATTCAGGCAACTGAACGCAGATAAACTTTCTGTTTCCACCATCTTCTGCATTTAACTGCATTACAGCATGTGCTGTTGTTGCAGAACCTGAGAAGAAGTCGAGAATAATATCATCATTCTTAGTTCCAAGATGTATAAAGTGCTTAATTAAGTTTACAGGCTTCGGATTTGAAAAATAATCCGTTCTTCCAAATATGTCTTTTGACTCTGCTGATGCATGAGTATTTAAAACATCTTGTATTATATTTTTATATGGAGATGAGCGTTTGATTGTATTCCCATCATTATCTACATTTTCATATATCTTATAATATACACCCCAACCGCAGTTTTTTGAAGAATTTTCTTTGATTTCTATAAACCCATTTTTTATTCCCCAATCAAGTTTTTCCTTACTCCATTTCCAACGCCAACCATCATTTAATTTTTCATTTCTACCATTAGGATACACTTCAATTCCATTGGGTGCTTTTACAGGATAGTCTAGACTTTCGTGATACCCCAAAGTACCACGATCTAAGCTATCATAGTAAAAAGCTCCTCGTTCATTATAATATTCATCTTTGTATTTATATCGATTACTGTCGTGAGCATTTTCGTTTTGTGTTAAATGCAAATCACATATTTTTTTTGCATACACTAAAATGTTTTCAGTTATAGTTGCTATGTTTATTGCGTCAGAAGCACCTGTTTTTTTCTGCCATATCAAAGTTGCTACAAAGTTATCTTCTCCGAATAATTCATCACATGATTTTTTTAGATTAGTTGCTTCATTATCATCAATGCTAATGAAAATAACACCATCATCTGTAAGCAAATTTCTTGCAAGTTTAAGTCTTGGAAACATCATATTAAGCCAATCGGTATGGTATCTGCCATTTGATTCGCTGTTGGTTGTTATTTTGTTGCCTTCTTCATCAGTCTGTCCTGTGATTTCAAGATAATTTTGCAGATTGTCTTTGAAATTATCTTTATAAACAAAATCGTGTCCTGTATTATACGGAGGATCTATATAAATCATCTTAATCTTGTTGTGATAAGATTTCTGCAAGAGTTTTAAAACTTCCAAATTGTCGCCTTCAATATAAAGATTTTCTGTTGTGTCCCAATCTTTGCTTTCTTCCTTACACGGAAGCAGAGTGCCGGTAGAAGGACTTTGAGCGAGCTTTAATGATTTACCCTTGCCATTCCAGGAAAAATTGTATCTTTCCTTAGCATCTTCTACATAATTGCCCAACACCTGTTGTAATTTCTCAAAATCTACTTTTCCCTCACAAAATACATCCGGAAAGATTTCTTTCAGCTTCGCAATATTTTCTTCCGCTATATCAGGCGTCGTGCCGTTTAATTTTGTCTCAATCATTTTTAGTTTCCTCCGTTTTATTTTAAATATTCAGGATGTTTATTCAATATTTCAACTGCCATTGGGGAGATGAATCCGGAAAATGTGGTCAATATCCCCAAATTTGTGCCTGATGGCAGTTGTATTACACCATATGATTTTAATTTAATATGAACCGGATTTGTCATATCCATATAAACTGATGTTTGCCCTTTTTTTAAATATTGGTTTAGATATGATTTATCTTGTGGATCCAAATTCTTCAATATATCATTCATCTTACATTTTCTTTTGTGCCGTTTATACTTTTTGCTAATTATTGATAATAACCACCAGACAACATATGATACTATAATTGCCAAAGAAAAAGCAAATACAAGAAAAAGTACTAAACCATAGTTTTTTCTAAAATTCATTATATCAAAAGGAAGTATATGTGACGGAACCCATAGCAAGAATCCACACAACAAACATAATGCGAATGCCACTCGTGATGACATTTCTAAAAATTTATTAACATCAAATTTCATAATTTAGCCTCCATTTACGTATATTTGTTTTTAATTAAAATTTCCTTTTGTTTTTCTATTTTCTTGATTTCAATATTCATTTCCATCCGTTTATTAAATTGAGTTTCTTTTTTGATTTTTGATTTAAGCATTGTAATTTTAGAATCTAACTCCTGAATCTTAGATGTTAATTTACGAGCTTCTTCACCCGTAATCTGAACATTGTCCGTAAGCTCCTGTGCTTTCATAATTGAGATTTTATCGACAATGCCACAGTAGAGGGAGTAGAAGTTGTTCATATTAAGCGTTGTTATATCAAAAACTTCATCATCTGCATCTAACCATTTTGTAAAAACAAAATCTTCAAGCGTGTTTTTGGAGCTGTCATTCAAATTTGTTCTTTGGTGAGCTGTCCAGATTTGCTTTTTATCACCCCACAAAAATGTTATAACAGTCGGGTACGGAATAGATTTCATTACAATCTCGGCAATACGCTTAATTTTAAAATCATTCTCTACCACAATATCGAAAAAGTTTATAAGCGGATATTCTCTAACATCATCTTTAAAAGGCAAGATGTTGATTTTGTTTGGTTGCAACTGATATGTAAGCGTAATCTTTGAAATATTGTCCTTAAACAAGTCTTTATCGCTTGAAGACATATCTGAATATGTATAGAAGTTTTTCTTTGCTACAAACTGATTTAAACAGCATTTTTCACTTATACCAAACATAATCAAATCACCACCTTTTATTTTAATATTAAGAAACTTACAAGTTCAAAATCTTCAATTCCATCAAATGTTTCATTATCTATTATGCCGCCGCCTTTGGAGAATAGGCTTGCTATACCAACTTCCTGTTTTTTATCAATAAGATTATCTACGGCATTTGAAAGTAAATCTGAATAGATTTCCATATTTCTACCATCATCCGTTGCTTTATTAAATTCTGCCTCAAGCTCGGTTAAGACATTCGTTTTTCCTCTGCAAAGTTTCTTGAAGTTATCGAGAATCTTTTTACTATGAACGAAATTCATCTTAACTTCTCCATCCTCTGATACATAAGCAAGATAATGAGGGTAGAAAGCATTTTGTTCCTTTGTCTGTTCTTTACCCTCAACTTGTTTTAATGTAAATATAACACCAGGAGAAAGAGTATCTTTTAATGTGTCGGGGATTTCTGCAATAGCATACATGCCCATAGGTGCTTTATCAAGTTCTTTTCTGTGGGTTTTCATATAGTCCATTAAATCCACCTTAAAATCATTGAAAGTAAGGTCGGTAATGGAGATGTTGCCTGCAATATCTTCCAAATCTACAACTTCGTTTTTGAGCTTTTCAAGCTGTTTTTTACGATATTCAAGGTCTTTCTTTTCCTTGCGTTCGTCGATAACATTATCATCACCGGTTGCAGATACATCTAAAAGCACCATTCTGCCTTTAACTCTTTGTCCGAGGTTTATGTATTCATCCAATTCCATATTAGGCCAGAAGTTCACTAATCTGATATAATCGTTATTACTGCCAAGACGGTCTATACGACCAAATCTCTGTATAATTCTAACCGGATTCCAGTGTATGTCATAGTTTATTAAGAAGTCGCAATCTTGCAGATTTTGGCCTTCTGAAATACAGTCTGTTGCAATGAGTACATCTATTGTATCTTGCATCTCAGGGAATACTTTATTCTTTTCCTTTGACTTGGGCGAGAACAAAGTAAGTACAGTATTCAAATCTGAAATCTTTACAAGATTTTTCAGATGCTTTGGTATAGGAAGTGTAGATTTATTATCACCACTACCGGAAACCATTGCTGTATATTTGCCTTTGTCTTTCATAATCTCAGAAAGATTTTTATAAAGATATTCCGCTGTATCTGCAAATGCTGTAAAGATTATTATTTTCTTATTACCTGGATTGATAGGATTCTTCATTTTATCATCTATCAGATTTTTGAGGTCAATAAGTTTGGAATCACGCTCAGGAGTAATTTTCTTTGCTTCTTCAAGCATTTTTGAAAGTTTTTCTCTGTCGGAAAGCAAGTCTTCTTTCCAGCGGATGAGATCCATATCCTGCAAAAGAACTTTTACAGCATTTCCGAGCATGAGATCGTCCAAATCATTATCATCAAGGTCAATATTATCAATAGACAAATCTTCATCTATTTCAAACTGGTTTTGTTCGATTTTTTCTAATGTAAAATCAATCTTCTCAATAATTTTGCCAACAGTAAGAGCGAAGGAGTAGATGGAGCTTTCCATTCTCTTTAAAATGCCCACACGCATAAGTTCAACAAGACTTTGTTCTCTATCCACTTGTTTAAAGATAGATTGTCCATCTGCAACTGCTACGTCATATTTTCTGCTGTATGCCGCCCTTTTTTCAGGAAGCACATAACCAAGCGGAGAATATACACAAAGAGTGAGTTTTTTAATCAATCTGTTAACATCTTCTATTTTAGGGAATTCCCCAAGTGTATCAATGTCTGAATATATGTTCTTTGGTGTCAGTCTTTCAGGGAATTTACCTATTTCAGCTAAATCATAATACTTTTCAATATGCTTTCTTGAACGAGCGATTGTGACGGTATCAAGAAGTTTGAAGTAGTCCAAATCCATCATCTCAACAAACGCTTCGGATGTTCTTTTCTCTTCGGGGAATGTTTGCCACTTGTTAAATACCATCTGTGCTTTTTTCAAGATGTTCTCAACATTCGGAACTCCGGCATCCTGAAACAGATTATTATTACCCTCTGTAATGAACCCAATCTGGTTCTTTATATCGTTCATTCGGTTATTAACCGGTGTGGCGGAAAGCATCAAAACCTTTGTCTTAACACCTTTCTTGATGATGTCGTTCATTAATTTCTCATAGCGTGTTGTTTTTCCTTTTACAGGGTGATTGTTTCTGAAATTATGGCTTTCATCAATAACAACAAGGTCATAGTTCGACCAGTTGAGTGTTGCAAGATTAACATCTCCTGAACTACCGCTTGTACGGGAAAGGTCTGTATGGTTTAAGACCGTATAACCGAATCTGTCTTCTGTGAACACATTTCTTGTATCATTCTGGGTGTATAAGGTCCAGTTTTCTCTCAATTTTTTAGGCGCAAGAACAAGAACTCTTGAATTTCTGAGTTCGTAATACTTGATTACAGCAAGAGCAGTAAATGTTTTACCGAGACCAACTGAATCTGCCAAGATGCAGCCGCCCCATTTTTCCATTTTGTCAATAACACCGATAACACCATCTTGCTGAAATTTATAAAGTTTATTCCAAATAAGAGTTTCTTTAAAACCGGTCTTTGTTTTTATAATATTATCTTCTGTTAGTTCGTTCAAATTTTCATAAAAGAGATTATAAAGGGTGATGAAGTATATGAACTCCGGTGGATTTTCTTTATACAAAATCTTCATCTGTTCCAGAACTTGTGCTTTTACATCTTCAACAGTAGTATCATCTGACCAGATTTCATTGAACTGTTTTAAGAAGTTTGAGGTCATTTCTTTTCCGTAGATACACATATTGCTATCAACACGGTTTGAAGGGGTGATACCAAGCCCATCTGTTGTAAAATCAACAGTACCATTTATCATAACAGCATCTTTTGGATTGTCTATATGTATCATTCTTGGTTGTGCTGCGTTTGGTTTTCTGAAAGATTTCATCTCAACTTTTTCTGAAATCCATTTTGCACATTCTTTTGCAATTGAACCTTGCTTTAATTCGTTTCTAAGGCGAATTTCGAATTCATTACCTGAGATGTCAGATTCACTCTTGTGGTCGAGGTAATATTGTCTTAAAAGTTCTTCGTCTTTCTTTACAAATGTCGGTTCTTTGAACAAAAACCGCATACCATCTATTCTTGAAAGTTCTTTTTTGAGTTCTGCATAGGCGTAGATTGTAAAATATGCAGAAATAACCGAAAGATTAGAACCTTTTCTTAAAGCATCTTTAAACTCGTCTACAACTCTTTCACGCTTGTTGTCAATCTGTTTGGGCATACGAAGTTCAGGTGTGATTGTGTCCCAAATGTTGAAAACTTCCACACCTTTTTTATTTGCGTAATCTACTGTGTATTCTGTGCCGCCATATCTACCATCATAGTAGCAGATGAGTTTATCACAGTTATCGACCATATATTCGTTTCTTGCATAATAGCTGTTATAGTTAAACTTGTCCGAAAGAATTACTTTATCATCCGAATATTCTATAATCTTATTGTATCTGTCATTGTGGTTGCGTCCATCATCATAAGGAATTACACAAACAAGATTGATGTCATATTTTTCTCTTAATTCAATGACAATTTGTGCCGCCATTGTATCAAAGCCATCTGCCATACCACAAAGAAATGTATCATATCCGTCGTTGCTACATTCTTCAACAGCTTTTTTCAATGAAATCTGAATTGGATCTATATTCTCCGGCAATTTCTCCGGTCTATAACCACTAAATGCTATTGTTTTTCCCATTATACTTCATCCTTTTGTGCTATTTTGCCCAGCTAATCACTTGAGCTATTCTTTCGGCTCGTCAAACTGTCTTTCTGACAGCTGTTTTAGTCTATGTCATCGCCTTCTGTATCTTCAAAACGAACCTCATTCACCATATCTCAATCTAAATCTTCTAATCTATTTTTAGGATTTTTTATTGAATCAAATTCCGATGGTATTCCTTCTACTGGTGGAATGAGTTTATGTATCTCATTTAGCAAAGCATCAAGAATATCGTGATTCGTTATATTGTTTATTGTGAATTTACTATCATCGTCGCATATAATTAAAAATTCATATATTGTCGTTGGAATGTTATCTGGTACAGGGTTAGAAAGTTCTTGCACTAATTCGGCAATTTTTCCAAAAACAAAACCAAATTTTTTAGAAGTTGCTTTGTATGACCAATTAGATAACTCGGCACAAGAGCCCTTATATTCATATGATATTGCTGTATCAGTAATAGTAAGAATCGAACCGTAACAACCAAGAGGTTTGCAATCAATTATTATTTTTTTGTTGTTTCTTATATTTCCCATAAAAATATTTCTCCAATTATTTTTCTATTAGATTATATCCGTTCATAATGAACTGAGTAATGTCTTTTGATTTTACACGCATACCGACAGATTTAATAACAGTCTTGATTAAATCTTCTGAAAGAACAGGAATATACTTTTTCAGATTTTCATCATGTTGCATCAGTTCATTGAAAAGTTTGATGAGCAAGTCGTTTTTGCGTGTGATATTCTTTGGATAACCTCTTGATATAAGAGCCATATTGTTATCAAAATTTGGTGCTAAGCCTAAAATCTCACCGGTATCTGCATCTCTTAAAACGCCAAAGTTGAAAGTATGTCTGTCAGGATTTGCGCAGATTGTATCTAAGAATAACATCTTGATATAATCGCCAACTGCATCCGGACAAATATTTTTAAGCATTTCAACTGATTTTATATAATCTTCATCATCTCCCAGGATGTTAAATGCAGGCTCAAAATTTACAAGGGTATTATCTGTAAAATCTTTTGTTTTGATAACACCGTTGCCACGTTCATATTCCGCCATCTTAAAACCAAGCTCAACACCGAGTTTATATATAAACAATTCTGAAAACATTTCATCATGACTTGCCTTTTTGTACATCCACCATTGACCTTTTCTAAGTTTCCAACACTTTTCAAAACTACCGATATTGGTAAGCTCAGGAGTTTTTGATATTTTACTGTTGGCAACTCTGTTAAAGCTGTCGTAATTTCCTGTAAGAGCGAGATTCGCAAAATAGTCATTATCAAATCTGACATCTTCATATGTTAAATCTGAGTCTAACGGTTTTATCCAGTAATTATCCGTAATTGTAGCCGCATTAACAGATAAAACAGTTGAAGCATCATCCTTTTCAGATAAACGGAGTGCTTTTTTCAACAATCTGGAATTTGCTCGATGACAATCTATTGCTCTTGTTTCAAGCCATTTTTCAACATTGCCTGTATTCTTTAAATATAAAGGTAATAAATCTTCATTTATGACTTCAAGATTATTGTCGAACCATTTTGCTGCTACAACATCTTTTGACATTATATAAAAATTCATAGCACAATATCCATAGCCTTTCTGCCCATAATTTATATAAAATCCAAATATTTATCACCTTACTATGGGCAGATAAGGCGTAAAATGGATATTATGCCCATGTGCGTTTCGCCAAAGGCGAAAATTTCGCACGGGCAATAAAATCAATCATTAATGCGATTTATCGCTTTAATCTCCTTATTCCTGAAACATCAGAAAGTTCTTCAAATCTTCGGGGTAAAGTCCCATCACTTCAACAAGAGGTTTTGTTTCTTCATTCTGCATCAAAAGAAGGATGATGGTAATGAAATTACCCCAAGTCAGTTCTTTTTTATGATTTTCTATATGGTTGAGTGTGGTTTTTGTCAAACCAACTCTTTGAGCAAAGGTATCCTGCGTTGCACCTAATTTTGCACGGAACACAGGTAAATTCTCAACTAATATAGAGATAAGCTCTGCGCGCTTGTTTTCATTTATTGCTTCACACATATTTCGTTCCCCCGACTAATAGATTATCTTTCCATCAAATACCTTACAGTTTCCTGTAAATCAGTAGTAAAATCTTCAATATCCTTAAACCCAATTACACCGTCTCTGATTAGACAAACAAGGTCAAATATCATCTCCTGTTTGCTCATTCTTATTAAGACGCCTTTATTTTTTTTATCATTCTTAATACGCCTTTCCAGTTCCCAAAACCTTTCTGACGGAGTACCACTGCCTTCGAGAAGTTTTATATACTCATTATTAAGTTTTTCCATATAAGATTCTTGCCAACCGGCAATTTTCTCACGGAACAATTTCCAATCTTGTTTTGAAACTTCCATAATATTCGCCACCTATTTCAAAGTATATTTTTATTATACCACATAAAACACAACAAATCAACAGTTTTGCTATAAAAAGTGAAATTATTTCACTTTAATTTCGATTATATTTGTAAAGTCCATTGACAAAATACTACTTTAGGCGTAGAATATAAGTAATAATGGAGATGATGTTAATATGATTATTAAAGAAGAACTGTTAAAGCTTAACGATTTTATAAATGATATTTATGGCAAAAAAATAAGGTTGAGCGATATTTTGAAGCAATACCCTTTTTCGGTTGAAGAGATTAATTTTTTAAAAAGTGAACGAATAGAAACACTACTGAATAACATAGACTTTGCATTACAATGCAAATTTGTAAGCGCATCAAACAAAATACGTCTTTATAAAATAATCTGCAGAAGATACGGCTTATTCGGCAGAGAAAAAAGCACTTTAAGAGAAATTGCAATAGATATGCAGATTTCCCACGAGAGAGTGAGACAACTTGAAGAAAAAGCCATCAGATATCTAAAACCAAACAAAAGAGGTGATTTCCTGTCTATGGCAATCGTTATTTCTGCGTGTAAGGTATTAAATATTGATGCCTCAGAAAAGCTCACTATCGAAGATTATATATCACAATAGTCAATCGGATGGGATTCGCTCTATCTGAAGTCATCTTTAAAGGTGCAAATAATAATATAAAATACTTGCTTTTTGGTGCAAATTATGATATAATAAACATAAATAAGATCGTGGAGGTTAGTTTATGGAGCGAAATGCAACACAAAAAATGATTGATTGGAATAATAATAAACGTAAAAAGCCTTTAATCGTGTGGGGGGCAAGGCAGGTTGGCAAAACATATCTTATCAGAGATATATTTGCTGAAACCTTTTATAAGAATAACTACATCTATATAGACTGCAAAATCGAAGATGAAATTCGTGAATTTTGTTCTGAAACCGCTAACGCAGAGAAGATAATAGAATACATTTCCTTATTAAAAGGCAAAAAAATAACCAAAAGTACACTATTGATATTTGATGAGGTCCAGGAATGTCCTAACATAATATCTTCTCTTAAATATTTTTGTCAGGATTTCAGAGAAATTCCTGTTATAGCATCCGGTTCGATGGTTCGCATAAAAATTCAAAGAGAAACCCACAAAAGAGGTATCGGTGATAATGGAAAATTTCTTTTTCCTGTAGGTAAAATAAATCAAATTACCGTTTATCCTATGACTTTTGACGAATTTTTAATGAACAGTAATAAGATGCTGTATGATACCATAAAATCAGCATATGAAAAGAAACAACCTCTTAACAAAAAAATTCATGAACTTGCAATGGAACAGGTTTATAGATATCTGCTGGTAGGCGGTATGCCGGAAGCTGTAGAAACCTATATTGACGATGATGATCTTTTTGAATCAAGAGAAATTTTAAAGGTACTTTACGACAACTATCTTTCGGATATGGACTTGTATCAGGCAAGCAGAGAGGCTGTTATTCGTTCACGCACATTGTTTTCAAATATTTACAAGGCACTCAACAAGGAATCTAAAAACTTTTCACCCGGACTTATCGAGGAAAAGAGTAAAACAAGAGATTTTGCCACATCTATCGGCTGGCTTACAATGGCACATATCATAAACCAATCATTTCAGTTAAAAGAACATATTACGCTTCCTCTTATGGCGGATAATGAAAGCAATTTCCGGCTATTTTTAGGAGATATAGGTATGTTTTCATATCAAAGCGGAATTAACGCAACATCTTTCTTATCAAATAACAGAGATAATACCTTGTCAGGAATTTTCTTTGAGAATTTTGTAGCAAATGAGCTTGTTGCAAAAAATCACAAACTATTTTACTGGAAAGGAAAATCTTCAGCAGAGCTTGAGTTTATCATAGAATCAGACAACAAGCTGTATCCGATTGATGTAAAAAAAGGTAGAGGCACATTAAATTCTCTTGAAAAGTTTTCAAACCATAATAAGTTTGAGTACGCAATAAAAGTTTCAAAGAATAACTATGGTTACAGTGAAGAACAAAAGCTTTTGACCGTACCGTTTTATTTCTTCCCATTCGTTGCAAATGACCTCGCAGACGGAACTATGAAAATTTAGATTATAAATTCATAAAAAACGTCCTGTAAGGTTGATGATTTGCTGTAATATGTACGAAAACGATATTGGTAATGTTCATTATAATTGACAAAATTGAAATTATAGTATATAATAATAAACATTAGGAGGTATTTTTATGGCTAAAAAGACCGTTGATATTTTACCTGCTACGCAGGATATACTAAGTAGCATGGGTGAACAGATTAAGCTTGCCCGATTAAGAAGAAATCTTTCAGTTGAACTTGTGGCTGAAAGAGCAGATATAAGTCGTGCTACTTTATGGAAAGTGGAAAAGGGCGATAAAACCGTTGCTATCGGAATATATGCCGCAGTTCTTCATGCGTTAAATGGTATGGATAAAGATTTACTGCTTGTTGCAAAAGATGATACATTAGGAAGAACTATTCAGGATTTAAACTTAACAGTGCGCAAGCGTGCGCCTCGAAAGGAGGACTAAAATGGCAATCAATCAAAAAACAATTTATGTATATGAGAATTTTAATTCGGACGAATCAAATTTGATGGGCAGACTGTATGTTGGTGAAGGAAAAGGTTCTGATAACTTTTCTTTTGAATTTGATGAAGATTGGCTTTCACTACACAATAAAGGAATAACAATTGACCCTGAATTACAGCTATATTCAGGAAGACAATACCCTGTGAATAAAAGCATTTTCGGAATATTTGCAGATTCATCTCCCGACCGTTGGGGACGTGTTCTGATGCAACGCCGTGAGAGAATTTATGCAGATAAAGAAGGTCGAAAACCAAGAAAATTGACGGATGGAGACTATCTGCTTGGTGTATATGATGAAACCCGAATGGGTGCAATCCGCTTTAAGGAAGATGAAAACGGACCGTTCTTGTCTGATGATAAAGAAACTGCTGCTCCCCCTTGGGCAACACTCAGAACACTTGAAGAAGCATCAAGAAATTTTGAAAGTGAAGAAAATCTGCTTAATGAAAAATGGCTGAATCAATTGTTGAAGCCAGGTTCTTCATTAGGTGGTGCAAGACCGAAAGCAACAATACAGGACACTAATGGCGAACTTTGGATTGCAAAATTTCCATCAAAGAATGATGAGTTCAATACAGGTGCTTGGGAAAAGGTTGCTCACGATTTAGCGAAATTATGTTCTCTCAATGTTCCCGAATCTAAACTTGAAACTTTTTCTAAACTCGGAAGCACATTTATAGTAAAACGCTTTGATCGTAACGGAGATAAACGAATACATTTTGCATCTGCTATGACTATGCTTGGGAAAACTGATGGTGCTTCATCCTCTGATGGTTCAAGTTATCTTGATATTGCCGGATTTATCAAAGCAAGCTGTGTATCACCTAAGAAAAGTTTAAGAGAACTTTGGATGCGTATTGTATTCAGCATGGCGATTTCAAACACGGATGACCATCTGAGAAATCACGGATTTATTTTAACCAAACAAGGTTGGGAGCTTTCTCCCTTGTATGATGTTAATCCGACACCATATGGTGATGAATTGGCATTGAATGTGAATACCGAAGATAATTCTATTTCAATTGACCTCGCAATAGAATCAGCACATCATTTTGGTCTGTCAGTCGAAGAAGCAACTGAAATTGCAAACAACATTACAACAACAGTCAGAGAGAATTGGGAAAAGCTTGCAACAAAGTACGGTCTCAGCCGTGGTGCTATTGAATATATGAGACCTGCGTTCAGTGAGTGTTATTGATTTTTAGGAGGTAATTATTATGCGTAAAAATTTTGGAGCGAAAGCTATTTTATATCCAATGCCGGTGTTAATTATCGGCACATATGACGAAGATGGGAAACCAAATGCTATGAATGCAGCTTGGGGTGGCATAAGTGAGGAAACACAGATTTCTATTTGTGTTGATGACGGACACAAGACGGCAAAGAATGTTGTTAAAACAGGTGCATTTACAGTAAGTGTTGCAGATGCAGAGAATGTTGTTGCTTGTGATTATGTGGGTATTGTTTCAGGTAATAAAGAGTCTGATAAAATAGAAAAAACAGGTTGGCACGCTACAAAGAGTAAATTTGTAGCTGCTCCGCTTTTTGACGAGCTACCTTTGGCACTTGAATGTAAGCTTATCAGCTATGATGAAGAATCTTGCAGACTTGTGGGCGAAATCGTAAACGTCTGTGCGGACGAAAGAATACTTGATGACAATGGTAAAATTGACTTTAATAAATTCAGTCCTATTACTTACGATCCGGTTCATCATACATATCGTAAAGTTGGCGATGTTGTTGGTAAGGCATTTAGTGACGGATTAAAGTTGAAGTAAAGGTGGTATAGATATGAAATTTATAAAACTATCATCAAATGCTGAAACTCTTTTAAATGAGATTGTTGTAGCAAAAAATGCCACGCAACTGCTGAATGACAAATTTGATAATCTTTCTTCAAAAGAAGAGAATGACCTTAGAACTGTTGTAGGACAGTTAATTGAAGCAGATTATATTAGTGTAATGTGGGCAAATAACAAACCATATCAAGTTTTTATAAAAGATTCTGCCAAAACGTATAATGAACGATTGGAAGAATACGAAGAAAAAAAGAAAAAAGTATCTTCTACAATAATTAACGATAATAGCATAAATATTGGTAAGGGAAATAATATTAAAAATTCTAAAATAATTAGTGGAAACAATCAAATACATACAAGTGAGATGAAAAATAAGGAAACATTTACGGATAAACATCCAGTATTAGTAAGTATTCTTGTCAGTTTGATTATAGGTTTAGTTTTAATGTTTTCATTTTGGAGTGAATTGATTCACTGGATTGAGGGAGTGTTTTAATGGCAAAAAGTACGATAATAAAAGAATTAGCCAACAATACGATTGATACAACAACTGCTTTAAAAAGATTAAAAGTATTACTTATGGATTTGGACAAACCGGAAATAAACGAATGGGTAAATTGTGAGTTGAATGGATATAATGACATATCTAAAGTCCCATCATACAGACGATTTGTTGGACAAGTGATGGCAAGTTTTATCATAGGGAGATATAATATGATGCAATACACAAATACTCCGTTGCCTACAAGGAATATCCCTGATAATATTAAGAGGCTTATAGAAGAAGTTGTTTTCTCAGAAAGTATTTCCGCTATCAAACAAATGGCGGGTGAAAAAATGGAAAAAATTATACCACCAGAATTATATGGTTATCTTAAACAAGGAACGAACATATCTTCAATAACCTCTGCACAAATTGATATACCCCAAACAATACCAAATGAAATCATATCAGCTGTTGAAAACAGGATTTTAGATATTCTTGTTCTTCTTGAAAAAGAATTTGGTAATCTTGATGAATTAGACATAGATACAGCAAGCAAATCTCCTGAAGAATTAGCTAAAATTAGTGATAAAATTGTTGTGATAGTTTATAACGACTATAGTATAAATATAGGAGATAATAATAAAATAAAAGATACAGAAATAGGTTTATAACATAATAAATAGGAGTTTATAAAAATATCATTCTACATATTCGTCGATATTAATAAGAAATAAAGCTCTATACATAAGTAAAGAACAGACCAAAAAACTCTGTGCTTTTAAAATGCCCATTTTATGCAATGTCATTAACTTAAGAAAATTTCATAATATAAAAGTAGAAACAG
>CAZHZL010000041.1:0-22917 GCA_964537245.1 uncultured Oscillospiraceae bacterium | reverse complement strand
AATGACTGCATAATACATTTTGGCAACACAGAGGGCTGCGATTATATGAAAGGACAAAATCTTATAGTTGCAGGAACTCCTCATTTTGATGAAACTGTATATAAGCTTATAGCTACTCATTTAGGAATAGATTCAAATGAAAGAATGAGATTTTCAGAAGTAGAAGACAACTGCTTCAAATACTGGATACACACTTACGAAAACAAAGATTTACGAACTATACAAATGTGGTTAATAAAAACAGAGCTTGTTCAGGCAGTCGGCAGAGCGAGATTACTACGATATGACTGCACAGTTAAGCTTTACGCAAGTATTCCACTTGAACAGGCAATTATTGAATAAAAGGAGGTTTTTTAAAATGAATAAATGGTATGAAAAAAGCACAAACACATTTTCTGTTTTAACAAAAGACAGCTTATCTGTATATGAGCTTGATGACAGATGTAATTACCCTAAATTAGAAATTTACAATTTCTTATCCGATGACCTTGAAAGTGCAAGAGAAGTGTGGGAAAACTCACAGGACCATCTCTTATACAACGACGCTTGCAGAGTGATACAAGAAATAGACGAAATATTTGATAAAGTCAATAAAAAAGCAGACGAACACTTTGACGAGCTTATGGACTACCTTTGCAAATTTAATGATTTATCTAAAGAAAACAAAAGGTTTGTTTTTGATGTAACAAATGTTGGAAGTAAGACATAAAATAATTTTGTGGTCCCACTAAAAAGTGAGACCACTATTTTAACAGCTAATTCTCTCTTAAAATCACTTTGATATCCCTTGGTTTTGCAGTGCTTCTTTATTTATGTTGCTTTGTTAGTAAAACCTATAACTCAAAATCCGCATAAATCAAGCCTGTAATTCCACACTCTTCTTTATTCAAACGAAATACAATTCCTATCGTTGCATTAGTCTCTCCAACCAATGACTCACAAGGAAGTATTACATCTCCCTCGTAGAAGCCATCGGAAGAATACACCTTTTCCTTGCAAAAATAAATATCAAAATCTCCTTTAATATTTTCAATCACAAGTCGTGGATTTCCCTTAATACAAGAAGGGATTTCAATAACGCCGGAAACTGTAGCAAAACCTGTCTTTCCGGACATCATAACGCTCTTTTTTACACCGACCGTTGTTGGTATCCATGTATAAAAAGTATCTGTGATTTCTTCAGGTTTTGGATAACTTACGTGAATGTCTGACATCATATAACGAGAAGCATAAATCTTTATAGGTACACCCGGAATAGATAATTGCTCCTTACCTTTTTGCAAGGAAATCTGAATACTTTCTTTTTTGCCATCACATTCAACTTCAAAAACAAGCTGTTTTTCACATCCAGCACGCACAATCCATTGTGCACATCCATGAAACAATTCCTGAGTCTGACTTATTGTACTTGTATGATTTGCATTATCACCATTTCCGGCACCAATAATTTCACCGTTTTCCACTTTGACTTTTACTTTATTTGAAGCAGTTTTGACAGTTTGATTAAATTCATCTTTCAAAAAGACATCAAAAATAATCACATCGCCTGCAAATGTTTCATATTTACTAGGACTAATAACCAGTTTCCTTTCCTGTCCATAAGTTTTAATCTCAGTTTCGCAAGCAATACCCCCATTTCGTCTTCCTATCGCTTTTAAAGTACCTTTTTCATAAGGAATATGATAAATTTCAGGTTCAAATATATTATTATCGTTTTCCCCAAGACTTTTTCCGTTTACAAAAAGTTCAACAGTATCACAGTTGGAATAACAAACAATATCAACATATTCTCCCTCTGTCCCTTGCCAGCTTTGAGGAATTTCTATCATGGGCTCTTCGGTCCACAAAGCTTTGTGCCAATAAAAGCAATCTTTTTCAAAACCACAAATATCCATTGCACCAAAATTAGATGTTATACCCGGCCAATTGAACGGACCTGTTTCTCCATAATAATCAATACCTGTCCAATAAAATCCACCTGCCACAAAAGGGCGGTCAACAATATATTTCCAAGTACCACCGGGAGTATCAGACCAATGATACAAATTCTCACCAAGTACCCTGCCGTAAGAACTTATTTTTGATAATTGAGGCTTTGTTTCACTTTCATCTCTTACTGAAAGATAAGAACCCGTTTCAGAACCTAAAATGGGAATATCGGGATAAACACTATGAAATTCATCATAGCCATATTGCAAATAATTAAAGCCCATAACATCAACATAATTTACAACACCTTCTATTTCCAAAGGTCCGTTCATTCCGCCGCTAATAGGTCGTGTAGTGTCATATTTATGTAAAGTATTAATCATAGTTGAAATAATTTTACTTCCCGTTTTACTGCATTGTAAAGGTTCCTCATTAAAAAGGCTCCACATTATTACACAAGGGTTATTTCTATCCCGTTTAACAAAAATTTCCAACTCTTTCGAACAAATTTCAGATGATGAAAAGTGTCTGACTTCATCCATCACATAAAAACCAAGCTCATTACAAATTTTGTAAAATTTGGGACTTTGAGGATTATGTGAAGTCCTGATGGCATTACAGCCCATTTCCTTTAATTTTTTCAAACGATAAAAAAGAACTTCTTTATCTACTGCAACCCCTACCCCACAATGATCATGGTGCAAACATACACCTTTTAGCAAGGTATGCTTTCCGTTAACAAAAAGACCTTTGTCTTTATCAAAAAAAATCTCCCGAAAGCCAAATTCAACAATTTTCTCATCATATATGATATTTTCTCTTTTTAAACAAACTTTTATCTGATATAAATTCGGAGTTTTATCACTCCAAAGATTGGGGTTCTGATAATCAAAAGTTATTGTTTCTCCTACCAAAGCCTGATAAATCCTACCTTCAAACTCTGCTTCAACAAAATAATCTTCACCTGCATTAACCGACACAGAAGAAACCGATACAGACCATGTACTTCCTTCTTTTCTGTTTGTAGTTACAAACACACTGTCTTCTTCAAAATAAGTATTTTCAGTGGCAATAAGATAAGTATTACGATAGATTCCGCCTCCCTCATACCACCAACCTTCTTTTTGAGTGTTATCAGCCTTAACTGCAATGGTATTATTACTTTCAAAAAGGAAGAAATCAGTTACATCTATTAAAATGGGTGTATATCCCCCATGTGATACAGCTACTAAAATATTATTAAAATAAATTTCACTGTTGATGGCGATTCCATCAAATTTCAAAAAAATTCGTTTGTTCTCATATTCTTTCGGCAATACAAAATGCTTTCGATACCAGGCAATTCCTTGCGGACGGTAACCTTGATTTGCAGAATTTTTTTTATCGGGATTTCCCCTTATTACCCAATCATGCGGCAAATTTACTTTTTCCCAATCACCATCGTAAAAGGAAGAACTTTTCGGGCCGGACATAATTCCGGTTTTTGTGTAGCTTTTAAACATATCAAAATAATCTTCTCCATAAGAAGAAGTAATATCTTTTTCTAATCTGAATAACCATCCCTCATTGAATAAAAAAACTTCTCTCATTGTCCCACGTCTCCTTTAAAAAACTCCAGTGTACAAAAAATATAGTATGCACTCTTATTCATCGTTAATTTTAGGAATCAAAATCCTAACAGTAGTACCTTCACCCAACACGCTATCAATAGAAACACCATATCGTTCACTGCATATAAGCTTAATTCGTTTATCAACATTATTAAGACCAATATGTTTTTTAAGTTGAAACAAATCATTTTCTTTTAAACTCTTTTGGATTTCTTTTAGTTTTTCAGGTTCAATACCGGTTCCGTTGTCTGAAATAACAAACAAAATTCCATCTTCGACTATTTCGCCTTTAATGTGAATCTCGATAGGTTCATCATTTCCTACTCCATGATAAATCGCATTTTCTACAATGGGCTGCAAAGTGAGTTTTAATATTTTATAATTTTCAATATCAGGGTCAAAATCCCATATCAAATTGAACTTTTCTTCAAAGCCCAACCCTATCAAATAACTGTATACATTTATATGCTGAATTTCTTCTTTAATAGAGATTAAGTAATTTTCAAAATCAAGACTTATAGAAAACAATCTTGACATCGTCTTGAGCATAGTAGAAATCTTATTATTTTTACTTAATAAATCAATTGCAGTCCAATTAATAATCTCCAGCATGTTATTAAAAAAATGTGGATTAATCTGTGCTTGAAGTGCCATTGCCTGAGCTTTATTCAAGGCAATCATACGATATTGCAATTCTAATTCATATTGTACATTTTTTCCTTTAGTTTTTTTGATACTGTCAATGATCATGCTTATTTCGTTTTGCTTTAATTTAGGCCTTATCTCATCATCGCCATCCGAAGCACCACTTAATGTTTTTAATATATTATTAAAAGGCTCAAACAATCTCATAGAAATAAAAGCAGAAATTATTATAGCCAGTATTGCCAAAACAAAAACACTTAAAATCATCTGCAGCTGCATATTTTTTCTTGCAGTAACAAGGCTTTCAGCAGACATAAAAGAACTGTATGTCCATTTGTATTTCTCAGATTCTTTTACGGAATACAGATATTCTTCACTTTCATTTTTCAATAATTCTATTTGTGAAGCATTTTCTCCAACCATAGAAAAAACATTGCTGTATATAATATTATTCATTTCATTTTTTACAAAAAATTGAGCGATATTTTCACTCTCACCTGTATTATAAATTTTTTTCCTTACCTGTTCTATATCAATATTAACAACCACACAACCTGTTTTCAATTTGTTTGAAACATTAATTGCTCTTATAATACTGATAAATTTTGGATATCTGCCAGCATATTTTCGCGAAACAATAACAGTTTCATCAGCCTTCATATTTTCATAAATGCTGTACCATCCATTATCCTCAAAATCTCTGTAATCATAAAAGTTATTATTGGAGATAATAGTTTTGCTATTTTCACTAAAAACATATACTGAGTGAATATGCTTATGCACATAGACGAACTGCTTAATGTAATCTATAGCCGTCTTTTGATAATCACGAAAGTAACTATCTGTCGCAGATGATAAAACAAAATCATAAATATCAGAATGAAGAGAAGTCTGAATAGAGAAATTCTCCGCTTCTCTGATTGTGGTTTCAAAATTCGCTATGGTGGAAGACAAATTGTGATTATGAATTGCTTCAAAATCTTTTTTAGTTGCATTAATATTATTAGAATATAGGATTCCGTTGAAAATAGTTACAGGGATTAATAGACTAAGTACAATCATAAGGAATGTCCTTATGATTGTACTGTTAAATTTAAATTTTTTAATATTTTCAATAATAAAAAAAAGTTGTTTATTCATTAGATTTCTCCCCAAAAAGCATATATTCTCTCGGAGTATAACCCGTATAATTTTTAAATATCTTTACAAAATAATTACTTTCATACCCAACAAGTTTACTGATTTCATTCACTTTATAGTTACCGCTTTTTAATAGCTCAAGCGCCTTTTCCATTCTAATCTCCACAAGATAATCAGTAAAATTCTTATTGGTTTTTCTTTTGAAGAACTTACTGAAATAGAATTCGCTCAAATATACACTTTTTGCAACATCCTGTAATGAAATCGGATTCATATAATTTTTTTTAATATAATCAATCGCTTTTTGAATAATTACATCATCCCGTTGTTTATTATTGCTTTTTAAAAGGCTTTCATCTTGTTCTTTTTCTTGTTTTTCAGAATTAACACTCGCCCTTTTATCCAAAACCGTCTTAATATTAGAAAAAGATTTTTCCAACTGAGCAGTAGAGGTAGGTTTTAATATATAATCCCGTACACCATATTGCAAAGCTTGTCTGGCATATTCAAAATATTTATAAGCACTGATAATAATAACTTCTATTCCCAATTCGTTCTCATAGATGTATTTTGCAATATCAATTCCTGAAACAAGGTGCATTTTAATATCTGTAACAACAACATCAACACTGTTGTTACAGATATAATCAATTACTTCACCACCATCGGAAAAACAACCGACAACCGTAAATCCATCAATTTCATTCTCCACAAATTTGGCAATGGATTCACGAACAATTTTTTTATCATCAGCAACTAAAACCCGATAATTGTTCAACTTTCCATCCCTCCAATAAAAATTCTTTACTCATACTCTGACATTTTATTTTTTGTTTATTATAGCATGAAACAGGTATAAAGTCAAACCTACCTATTTCTTCCCATAAGTGAAAATGGAATCGGTTCAAAATCAGGATTCTTAATATAAACCTCTGAATCATCACACAATTCATAATTACGATTTGTTATATCCAAAAAGCCAGGATCATCACCTTCCGAATAAATTAAATTTCCTTCATATTCAACCAAATTCGCAATTTCAAGCTTTTCATGTTCTACTAAAACATCCGTATCATAATATACATTGTTGCGTTCTGAGTTACCCGTAGGTTTATAAAAATCTTCTCTTTCCAACAAAGAATAAAGTTCAGGATATTTAGACTTCCAGGGTTCCTCACGGTAAGGCAAGGCTTGCAAGCGCTCCACAAAAACATCCGTATTTGGAGGATTTACATACACGCCCGTAGTTGTAAACCTCGGCTCTCCGGCACTAATAAGAATGTTGTTTTCAATTTTATTATCTTTTCCGCCACCAACATGGACGCTTCCTCCCCAACATCCAATACGTGGATTTCCGAAATCAATATTTTCAAATACATTCCCATATACTATATTTCCGCAAGCCTGCCCATCTAAATACACACCATAAACACCACACTCCGTATCCATAGTGCTGTTTATATCATGAATATAGTTATAGCGAATTTGATTTCCCCGCTGTGACCAATGATTTCCACCTGTGTAAATAGCGCTCGCATCATCCGTTTTTCTGCATACATCATAAATTTCATTATATTCAATAATATTTTCATTACCATCAAAATATATTGCCTGATGGTCTGCTTCACTGATTTCATTATGACAAACCACATTCCCTACACCGCCTAATAAAACAGCAGGGCTGTATGTTTTAGATAATCTATCACATCTTACAAAACGGTTATTACAGATAACATTGTTAAAAGGCACTAAAGATGGGCTTCCTTTATTTATCCATACACCGCCATTCACATCATGAACATCACAATTTTCCATACGGTTTTCGATACCGTTCATTACAACAGCATAATTACCCATATTATCAAATTTGCAATTCTTTATAACACAGAAATCGGAATCCATAATGTTTACACCATAACCTCTGAACGCGGTAAATCTTAAACCATCCAATGTAATATATTTCACTTGATTTAACCAAAAATTTGTCCAATTCTGAACAGAAAAATGAAAATTCTTACCTTCACTGCCTTTAGGCGGATAAAAATATAACATCCCATTTGTTCGGTCAATATAATATTCTCCCGGAATATCTAATTCCGAAATAGTATTATAAATATAAAAATGCTGTCCTGTCCTTACTCCGTGAGATGGATTAGTCAAAGTTTCGATAACTCCATTACTTTCATCTAAGCTTTTTACTTTCATACTTTCATCAGCCCAGTTGTAATAAAACAATCCGAATATTCTTAAATCATCTGCACTTTTCCAGTATTTCATTCTTGAACTGTCACAACCGATTATCATACCATTTCCATTATTATCACCCGAACTGATAACCTGATTTATAGTCATATAACCGTCATTTGGATATCTTGCTAACTGCATAGGCTCACCGTCAACAGAAAGTTCATTTGGTGTGTCAGCAGGGTAATTTTTAGCAGCACCATAAGTTCCTCTGTAGTTTAAATCTGCAATTTGGGTGATACCCAAATCTGAAAGCTTCACCTCTAAAACCTGTTCTTTTGATGTGGAATCTATCATCTGATTTTTAATTTCAGGATTGGAAACAGGCTTCATTAGTTCGGTCGGAATGGTTACACCACCCACAAAAACAGGTGTTTCTCCCTCATAAGCCCGATACACAATAGGACAATCCTCACTACCACTGTCCTCAGCCACCAGCGGAATAAAATATTCATGATACTCCCCGCCGCGAAGATAAACGG
Source organism: uncultured Oscillospiraceae bacterium (assembly GCA_964537245.1). Classification (GTDB taxonomy): domain Bacteria; phylum Bacillota; class Clostridia; order UMGS1840; family UMGS1840; genus UMGS1840. Next base: position 14,867 of record CAZHZL010000041.1, on the reverse strand, counting down.
TAACTCCGCCTTTTGGCAATCCTCCGTTTTTCTTCATAGAACGAATTCTATCTCTTGCACGGACAACTGTTTTGAATGGAGCATTGAGGCTTCCATCTGCATAATCATTTCCATCAGGTGATACATAAATTTCACATCTCTGAATAGATTCTTTCAGAAGTTCATTTTGTGCAAGTGGTTTTAAATTTTGATTCCAAACAAAAGTTTTTATTATTTGTTTTTCCGGATTTTCAACTGTTAATCCACAGCTTTTATAATTTTTATATTCATTTGCATTAAGCTTTCCGACAGCATCAACTACAACTTTATTTAAGATGACATCAGTACCGTTTTTCTCATAAAGTGCATGTGCAATAAAAAACTCCTGAGCTGTATTACCATTTGTCAATTTCACATTTGCAAAAATAGTACCGTGTCTTAAATCAATGATTTTTTCTGCACCGTCTTCATACTGAACTTCATATTGAATTTCAGCATTACATCCGGCTAAAGTAACAATAACACTATCCTTAAGTAATAATCCAACATCTTCATTCAATAAAGGTCTTGCATTTACTTCAATAGTTATTTCCCCCTGACGGGCAGTAGATGGAACTGTCAGACATCCTGAATCATCAATATAAGTCCCCAAATTATCTCCTACAATACGATAGTTTACATCATAAGGAATATATTCTTTTATCGATAATTCTGTCTGACTATATAATTTAACGGAATAATTCTGCATATTTACTCCGTTTTCAGGAATGAAAACTTTATCTTCACCTTCTATTTTTACAGAATCAGGTTGTTCTTCACTATCTATAGTATAAACTTTTATGTCATCAAAATCAAGATATCCATCGCTTCCGATGGCATCCTTACACAAAAAGGCTATGTTATCAATTTTTAAAACCTGAAGTTCAGGAGAAGTAAGATATCCATATTTCCCATCCCCTGTTATCAACCTTGAATCCACATAATATGCGGCACGCTTTAGTATCGGATTTACAATAATTCTTATATCATACCAACGCTCATTCTCTATTTCCCTGTCATATGATATATGAATACCCGGCTGATCATCTTCAGTTTTATAATCAGCAACTCCGAAATAAGCAGGTGCACCTTTTCCCATTTGGAATAATGCATGATGATTTTCAAAGTTTTCATAAGAATTTTCAACAGGAAAATTTACGCATATATTCTTTACAAAAGTATTTTCATTACTTCTGACTTTTCCCTCAATAACAAAACATTTATTTTGAAATTCTGAATTGTCGATTACATTTTCCTTTGTTCTTGCCATAATCTGTGATTGATTGTTAACGAAAATTCTCGCAAATTTGTTTGTATCCTCATTTATCACAGAAATTCCGAAAATATCAGCTGAATTAAGAGACCACTTAGAAGGAGCTGTTCCTTCTTGTTCTCCCTGAAAGTCATCTGAAAATAAATAAGTTCTTGTTGCGGTAGGCTGAATATCAATAATGCAACGTCCGCCTGTTTTTTCTTGTACAGGTGAAAGAAAGCTTGGTTCAACAATACCTTCAACAATAATTTTCCCCGGCTCCGCCTTATCACTGACATAAACTATCCCATCATCCGATACGGTGATACCTTCAGGATTACCCAAAACCTTCCAACTTGTAATTTTTTCCTCAGTTAATCCTGCACAATTACCAAATTGATTGGTAAAAGTTGCTTTTAATTGAATTTCAGTTGGAGTTGTTCCGGATTTTGGAACACAAACTGTCTTTCGGTTACTACTAATATCCACATCTGCAATACATAGCTCTCCGAAAAAATGATCATCTACATAAAAAGTAGTTTCCTTGTCCCACGCTTGAAGCTGATAACTTACCTTATCAGAAAAAAGTTCAGTACTGCCATCTTTAGTATAAGCATCAAAAGTAAGAAAGCCTCTGTTAAATTCATAATCAATTGTAAAAAGTCTGTGCGGTTGTTTTACGCCTGCGACTTTTCCACCGAACTCATTCCAATATGTACTGTGAAAACCAACATTTGTATTGTTACAAGTAAGTGTATGAAAAATACCAAACTGCATCGTTTCATGCATTGCAGAACCGGAAGCGATATATGTTTTACCAAGTTCGGTATTTACATATTGACGGTAAGAAAATGCGGCATCAGTTCTCGGTCCTTGCATATAACCGGAACGCTCACCGGGTATTACCGGATTAACTCTGTATTCAAACCCTGTATGTTGATAAGACGGATACTTTTTCCAAGTGTTATCCTCTTCAAAACCGCCATCTGTAAGCAAATTTTTTCCAACTGTCTGAATATGTAACTTATATTCTTCTCTTGTATTACCATTGGTTACAAAAATGCTGATAGTTCCACCCTCTACACATTCAGGATAAACTATTTCTACCTTTGCATTTTTATCCTCAGGTGTTGCAACTACTGTAGGCATCTCAAAATACTCAGGCTGATTTTTCACATAACGGTAAGGGAGCTGAACAGTATATTCTGTCTTATCAGCTGATAAATCAAATACACTGTGTCCGTCAAATTCAATATCCAAAAGTTTAGCAGAACCATCCTGTGCAAAAGCACTTTCTGCCAAAAAGCCACTCCAAAAAAATATGGAAAAAACAAATGCTAAAAACATAGCAATGATTCTAAAAAACAAATCTCCTGACTTTATTTGCAACTTAATCTCTCCTTATCTATTAACTACCTCAAAGCAATTACTGTAAAATTCTTATGTGCTCCAAACACATAAATCCTGTCTGTTACCTGTAAATCCCCAACAGTTCCGCTATATCCTTTGTTTTCACTTGATGAATAAATTCCAATTGCAAGCGGCACAAAAACACATTCTTCGGCACCACTCACAAATTTTATAAGATTTGCTTCTGCATCAATATCAGTAACAGTCCCTAACGCATAAGCAGGATAATATAACAAACCATATGAAAAATCAGTACTTCTTGCACTCGCCGGTATTTTTATGATATAATCCTGCAGTTCATCACCTACTGCCGTATAAGCAACTAAATCTCCCTGTGTAAGTCCATGCCCCTGAGTGTACTTAGTGCTTGTGGTATAGAACTTTCTTACTTCCCACTTATTAGTTTCGTGACAGAAACAAGTAATTGAATTTACAAGGTTCCCTTTTTTATCTATTGCAGTTCCAATATCCATTACAACAAAATATTTCAAAGTATCATTAGAAATCTGGCCACCTGTAGATTCCTGTTTAATAAGTGGAATCATATTAAATTCATTTGGGCTGTACAAATCCAGTTCAGCTTTTGTCCCCTGACCAAACTTAGGTCCTTTTGTAACTGTGTATAATTCCTCTTCTTCTTTATCCGTAGGAACTCTGAATAGGACTGCGTCTTTGCTTACGAGATATTGAGATCTGTTCAATACCCCCTCCTGCTTCCAGTTAAATGACTCATTGAAATGCTCAACAAAACGGATTCTTCCCATATCAGATGCTTCAGGGTCCGTTTGACCGGGTGAAAGCGCTTTGATTCGGGCAGTATCTAAAAATATCAATTCTTCTTTATTATTTGTTTCAAATCGCACTACATCTTCAAATGCCTGACTTTGTGCTGCTGAAAGAATTGTATACGCATCCTCTCTGCTTGTTCTTGCTTCTCCATCCAATGTCAGATATTTTGCAAGCGGATAGTTAACCCATTCTCCTTCGTCATTAAAAATTCTTACCTCTACCGAATCATCAAAGCCTTCGCCTTTTTTCATTTTAGTCATATATCCATAATGGAGATTGCTACTAGAATTTTTATAACCTACAATGCGTTCGTCAAAACTTACATAGAATGTGCCAACCGTTCTGACTTCCAACTGAGGCAGACTTAATTCTGTCAACATTGCATTTTTATATGAATTTGAAACCATATATTCATTTTTTCCGATAACAACTTTATTGTTCTTTGTTTCTTTGATTTCTCCGGTTACTTTTTTATCAGATACTATAATATTGATAATACTGAAATTATTATTAGCAACAACAGTAATTACATCACCTGCATTTATTCCATCAGCTGAAATTTGCTCTCCATTTTTTACGATATTGAGAGTATAATTCACAGAGTTGCGTGTATTGATATAAGTATTTCCGTTGAATTTCTGACCATAGGCAAGTGTAATTTTCTCGCTGATACCTGAAACACTTTGCACTACATAATCTTCATAAAGCCGTATGGCAGCGATGTCAAACTTCCCATCTTTACTGCTTGAACAAAGCATCAATTCTCCGCTTTTATATAATAAAGATGAATCTAATACGGATGAATTAACCCTTTCTCCATTACGGGTAACAGTACTTATTTCTCTTAATGAAATTTTCTCCTCTTTTTCATTAAGCTGATAAGTTATTTCTGAAGAACTCAATCTGACAATGTCAGAAAAAGAAATCTTCATTGATTTATCATCTTTATCAATTTGCAAACTTATAATATTCTCTCTGTTATCTTCTATCTCAAGCAACGCAACAACCCTATGTCCGATATAGTATGTAGGATCGATTCCGTTGGCACGATAGCTTACACGGTCAATTTCAATATTACCTGCCTCTAAATCAGTTCCACCAAAAAGATTAATGCCCGGAATTGCTGTTACAAGACCTTCTACTTTAGTAACTGAAAAATATTCCTGTAATATATTTTTACCACTAACAGCTTCATACTTTTGCTTATCTCCAAAAGCTGTCTGCTCTAATAAGTCAATTTCCAAAGCATTTGCAAGCATACATGCCATTTCGCCTCTTGTTACAAGTTTATCTTCAAGAAAGGAAACACCTTTGAGAATACCAATTTCCCTTGCAATTTGATATCTTGGTTTATCTGTTGTGTATTTAGGTTCATAATAATGGTACCCCAAAATCTCTACAAGATAATGCACAGCTTCACCCATTTTTGCAGGCCTAGTATCGCCATTTTCCGAAGCTTGATTTTCGATTTCCTGTCTAACACCCACACGAAGTCTGACTAACATCTGTGCAAATTCATTGAAAGGAACATTTTTATCCTCTTGAAAATTTCCATCAGATAAATAATCCATAATTCCCAATGCCGTTACTAATTGCACATCATCAGGATATTTCAAGACTTCTTCCTGGATAATTTCAATTTGTTCCTGTTTTTCTATCATATCGTATTTATAGACTCTTTCTATGTCGCCTAAATCTGATAAAAAACGATCATTTAAAGCTTCAAGTTCATTATCTTCAGCAAAAATCGGCATAGAAAAAATCATAGAAAATACCAAGCATAAAACGATTATTTTATTTAGTTTTCTCATTGATTACCTCCTCCTTACTTTGATGCAATATACTCTGCGACTCTCTTTATCAAAACTGCTGTCTGTGCTCTGGTAACATTTCCTCTGGGTGAAAACTCATTATTGCCCATACCAAGCATCAAACCTTCTTTCATTGCTTTTTTCACATATCCTACTGCCCACTCAGCTATTTGTTCCTTATCTGAAAGATTTTCAAAAAGCTCATTTTCATCTTCTGAAGAAAATTTTTCCTCTCCTACCGCATAAAGTAAAATTTTGCAAATTTCATCTCTTGCAACAGGTCTGTCAGGATAAAATTTTTCTGCCCTGCTTATCATTCCCATTTCAACTGCCGCTTGTAATTCATCAGCATATTGATAAGTTGCCAATACATCTTTAAACTCATAGTTATACGGAACCGTTTTTATCTTTAATCCTTTAACGATGTAAGAGATAAATTCAGCACGGGTTACCAATTCATCATAACAAAAATCGTCTTTTTTGGGCATTCTCATAATATCTTTTTTTAGTACGAACTCAACAGCATCGCTTGCCCAATGTTTATTTTCTTCCGGTGTATCATTTTTTTCGTTAGTATCAGGTATTTCTGTTGGGTTTTCTGTTGGGTTTTCGGGTGTAGGTTTGCTTTCTTCCTTTGTTGAGGAACTTCCGCTTCCGCCACTGCTGTTTCCACCGCCAATACTTCCACTGCTACTACTTCCTCCACCAAAACTTACTCCGCCTCCGACAACAATCCCACTACTGCTGCCACTGCTTGTAATTTGGCGTGTTAAATATATTTCTTTAGTAGCAGCAACACCGTCATAAGGCTTTTCTTTACAAACAGGAATTATTTCAAGTTTAAGTACACCTTCATCTGATTCATTAACAATAACCTTCATATCTTCCGCTATTAATGAATTATTTAAGTACCAGCGACATTTAGTTTGTCCTTCCGGATAGTCAAGTGGATGCTGATAAGTATAAGATGCAGTATAAAGAGTATTGCTTTGTTTGTTAATCGCTATATTTTTTACAGTCGCTTTTGATGCACTTAAATAAGCATCACTCGGAAATACACCTATTCCGTATGGTTCAACGGTAGCTTTAGGATAAACTTCAAATTTTAAATAACAACCTATATCATCTTCTGTAACGGTATAGTTCTTGCCTGTTCCATTTGGGCTAATAGGCTGAAAATCTCCATTCCCGCTTTTACGGAACCACTGGAAAGTAGTTGTTTCTAAATTTTGTTCATCACCATTAGCATCAAAATAAGTATATTCTCCTGTTAAAACAGAATCAACTGCCATAGTACCGGTAATTTTCACATCTGTTGCTATAGGTTCACACGGTTTTCTTACAATCTGACTTTTTACAGGTAAACCCGGTGTACCGTCAGATGCTACCGGTGTAACCTCACAATAAATAAAGCTGTTTTCAAAGGCTTCTTCTACTACATAAGTAGAAGATGTTTGATTATTAATAGGTGAATACGGTCCTTCCTCTTTATCAGAAGCATACCATTGATAAGATGGAGTTCCTTTTTGTGCACCTACTACACTATAAAATTTATAATCTACATCTAAAGGCAAACCATAACCTACAACTCCATTTATAACTACATTTCTGGCTTCAGGAAGCAATGTTTCCTCTCCTGCAGTTAATGTAATGGAAATATCCTTGTAAACCTCAGTTTGTGCTGCTCCCTCATAAGACGGAAAACATTTTGCCCTTACAATAATTGTTTGTGCAACTGCTTCATCCGTTACAGTAAGAACATTTTCTTCTAAGCTTACTCCTGAGATATCTGAATCAACCAAAGAAAGTACAACTGTTTCATCGGTCAGACCATTGATAGTTCCAAGCTGATTTTTAGCAACCACATCCATTGTAATTGAACGGTCTTCTTGTTGATATTTAGGAATCTCTATAGTACTTTCTCCGGTATATTCCAAATCAGCAATAATCAGTTCTCCAATATAATAACTGTCCAAATAATATGGCGTTGCCGACCATGTAGTAGGACTTGTTTTTACTTGCTTTCTGCCTGTATTTCCATATGTATCTGCGGTAATAATCATCCTTGTCCAATTTTGACCATTTACCTCAGCACTTATTTCAGAGGCATATGGTGTGGTAATTGGAGATGGGTCATAAGTATATATCTTCATAGTTGCAGTGCCGTTAGGATTAACAAGACGAGTAGCAAAAGAAATCAAATAACGCTTATCTGCTTCAAGATAAACAGGACTCGGAAAGAGCATACCGTTATAAGCTCCCGGTGTTACTTTCGCACAGTAAGTGCCTTCATAAGAAAGCTCATCAGTAATCTCTAAAGTTCCACCGGAAGCCAAAGAAATGAACCATCCGGATTTATCACCGCTTTCAAAATCACCATTTGATGCAAGATTTTCAGAAACAACATCATTAGTCCCATCGCCTAAATTGTCAACTGTTGCATAAGAAATACTTCTTACCTCAAAACACATAAGCATTGCCATCATTAATATAACAGAAAGCTTTCTTTTTTTACTCATAAATATCCCTCCATAAATCGTTTTGTCATCAACTCTTACCTTTTTAATGTCGAGTTGGGAGAGTAAAGGAAAATTTCGCCTTTACTCTCCGCTTTTAACTAGTTTAATTCGTTATCAGACAAAACAGGTACCATAACCTCATTTTGCCATATAAAACTCTTAACTATATAATTTTTTCCATCATCAGGAATGTTAAGATAATTGAACGGATGAATAGTGTTATAATAAGGTGCCGCATAAACACTTCCTTTTACTTCAACTAATCTAAGAACTTCATTTTCTTCTTCACCGGTTACTTCATAAAGTGCATTTAAGAACATTAATTCTTCTGCTTCTTCTGAATTAACTGTATTTGTGTAATTTAATGTACATTTGATTTCGCCTGCAGAAATCTCAAATACATCAACTCCGTCTCTTGTATATTTTACTCCATTTCTTGCATAAAGGTTTAATGTATATCTTCCTCCAACAGAAGTCTGTACATGCCCTGCATAAGTTGGTGTTGCAGTTGCTTCAATTATAACAGTACCTGCTTTTGCATCTGATGAAACAGTAACTACACCGTTTTCATCAACGCTAACGCCTTCATGAGAGCCAACAATACTCCAGCTGATAGGCGCTGTGGTGCTGTCTAATCCTGCTGAATTACCATATTGATTCAAGGCTGCTGCACTCAACTGAATTTGAGTGTCATCGTCAGAAATAAACATAGTTTTTGTGTTAGCATTATTGCTATCCTTTACAACCACAGATGAAATAATTAATTCACTTATGTATAAGTCATCTAATCGGTAGCTGATAGACTCCAAAGCATATTTATCATCATCTTCTTTAGCATCGTGAATATTAATGCCAAAACGAGTACCTTCAGTAGCCAATGAAAAGACTTTTGTAGCCTGTTGCCAGTTTTCTGTGATACTTAATTTGTTGTCTGAGAGTAAATTACCGTTTTGGTCATAATTTGCTTCAGTAATATCTGTCAACTTCGGTTTGAAATAAAGTTCACTCACGATATCATGCGAGCCTTCATTGTTGTTTTTGATGAAATAGCTGTAAATATAAGTTTTATCCTTTGCTAAAGTAAGTGTATTTGGATATACATAGTAATAATAAGGCTCTGTATTATTTCCGCTGTTTGCAGAAGCTTCAGCATTAAAAACATAATTACCTGCTAATGTATTATCCGCTACTTTTGAAATTGTTAAATGTCCCCAATGATCATCAGCTTTCTGGAAACGGTCGGTTACTTTTTCACTTTCCATTTCAAATCCACCATCTTTAATAAGATTCATGCCTGCAGATTGAATGGTAAGTGTATATCTTTTATTTAAAAATCCTGTGGTATCGGTAACATCAATATAAATTTCTTCACCGTTTTCAGCCTTATCTGGATATGTAACCTTTATTTTCGCGCCTTTTTCCATAGCTATTGCAGAAACTTCAGGCATCTTAATGTTAAAATTATTTGCTTCATATGTATAAGGTACTAAGATTGTATAATCAGTAGTAGTTGGTACAAAATCGGGAATAGAACCGCCATTCACAGCAATATTCATAAGCGATGCAGTACCGTCTTCTGCAGGAACACCAACTTTGATACGACCGCCTGCTTTGGTCTGCACAGCACCCGCAAATGAAGGTGTTACCAATGCTTCTACATAAAATACAGTTCCCGGAGCCAAATCTTCACTCAAAGTCAATTCTCCGGTAGCAGAATTTATACTTGCCTGTTGGGGTGCATTCACAAGACGCCATGTAACAGTCTCATTTGCCAACCCTGCTTTATTTCCAAACTGATTAAAAAGCTCTGCTGTATATTGAACACTGCGTGTACCTGCCTCTAAGAAAGACTGTCCGCTGACTTTAACATCAGAAATAACCAAATCACCTACATAAAATTCATCGTAATATGCATCTAATCCCACCCATTCATTGTATCTTGCAGAAAGGGACAATGAAGCTGTTTTTGTATTATCGTTTGGAGAGGCAGTATTATAAAAGCTTACAGTACGGAAAAAACGACGCCATCCATTTTCATCCGCTGATAAAAACGCAGGTGCATCCATCTGAGTTCCGTCTTCGTTAAAATATTTATCTGTAACAGTATTAACACTTGAAATCGCAATAGCATCCCATGGAACAAGGTCATAACTTGAATTGTTTTCCCATGACGCCATAGAAGCTATATAAGTTCTGTTTGCACGCAAAGAAGGTAACTTTAGTGTTCCGGGATAATACTGATTATTAGTGTTCTTTTTTGAATACAAGGAATAGTTACCTGCATAAGCTTTGGAAGTACTCCATTCCATTATTCCGTTATACACCTTCCAATTTTCATTAATACTAGTTTCCATACCGGAATTTGTGTACATATTTTTACCAATCTGTGAAACTAAAAGCCAATAGTTTTCCTGTGTCAGACCATCCGCTGCGGTAACTGTAATGTCAAATCTTCTGTTTCCCCAGCTATCCTGATTTTTCTCAATCACAACTGTTGCTTCAGGGTCATTCGGAGTTGCAGTTACTTCGGCATCTTTAAAATAATTGCCGTCTTTTGAATAACGGTAAGGTTGTTGAACATTAAAATAGTGCCCATCGTTGCTGTCATAAAAATCAAATACACTGTGGTTGTCAAATGAAATATCCTTCAAAGTAGCATCGGTGTTAGCTGCTATTACCGTAGAAACAGGTAATAAGCCAACAAGTAAAAGCATAGTAGTCAGGGTAAGCGCTAAAATTCTTTTACAATTTTTCATAGAAATCACATTTCCTTTCATTGAATAATGATAATTTATTTTTTATTTTTTTAATAAATATTAATTTTTCCATATAGATAATGAATCATAGCCTCTTCAGTGGTGTCATCAGCATCAAACAATGCTTCATCATTACTGATGGTAATAAAGCCCATATCGTGCCAGAAAACCTGTTTTCCAAATAAGTTTGAAATTTCACGAAGAGGTACTAATGTTCTGCCATCCTCTATTATAGCAGCTTTTTCCATTGTGGAGCTTTCACCATTCTTTTTAGCCGCTGTATTACCTGCAAATAAAGATACTAAAATATCTCCGCCTGCAATGGTAATTTCTCCTGTTTGATTGTCATATTCCACGTTAAGTCCCAAAGCTTCCGCGATAAAACGCAATGGCACAAAAGTACGGTCTTCGATAATTTTTGGAGTGATAGTCTGATTATCAGCATCAATCTGGATCTTTTTACCGTTAGCAAGACTGTATGGACTGTCAATAGCCAAACAAATTGCTTCCTGTACTCTTACATCTGCAAGCTCATCTATCCTTCCCATTCTGGTGAAGGGCAACGGCTTAAAGTCAGGTAGTTCTTCATAAACAACGGAATCTTTTTTCAAAAGATAATTCCCATTCTCATAATCATAAAATCCAGGGTCTGATTTTGTGGAGAAATTTTTTGTTACATCAATATACTTACCGGCAGAGCCATCAGCTCTTACCAAAGGTGTATTTACAAGAACATTGTTCTGATAAATATTTCCGATAGGAAGAAGTACATCTCTGTTTACAATTTTGCCGTCATCTGTAAGCATTTCATCCAATTTAGGAAAAGTTTCTTTCCATATATCTGTATTTATTGCATCCTTTAACTTTTCCAGATTTTTATAATGCTTTTCTTCTTCCTCTTCATTTAGCATTATATCAGTAATAACCAACCCATTTTTGTTATCTATCATAATATTGTTGATTACCACATTATCACGCCCGCCGTTTATTTCAAATGCATTTGGTGCATTTTTAACAACATTACCTACAATAAAGGTTTCACATCCACCGCCGTCGACATAAATTGCATGGACACCAACATGATTTGTACTTGTTGTGGCAATGTCATGAATATAATTGTATTTCAGCTCGCAACCGCGTCCCTGCCAGTTCAATCCACCGTAAATTGCAGCAGCATCATCTGTTTCACGCACAACATCATATATTTCGTTGTAGCTGACTAAGTTATTATTTCCACCAAAAGCTATCGCTTCGTGCGAAGCATAATGAAGCTCATTGTGCATAACACGATTGCCGACATTATTAATTGCAATAGCAGGAGCATATGTCTTTGTCAAACGAGAGAATCTGTACACTTCGTTGTTGATGGCATAGGATTCACCTCGTTTTAAAGTTTCCTGTTCTCCACCCCATACATTAATTCCTGTATCAACATCATGAAGATATGAATCTCTGATTCCACTTCTTTCTCCATTAATTTCTACTGCAGTAGATGCATTGAATGAAATCTCACAATTAGAAACATCAATATCGTTTCCATTAATCCAAAATGCTTTGTTTCTCGTTCCCTTAACTTCAAAATTTCTGAATTTAATATGTTCTGCACCGGGATTAATATTAATTAATGGAGCATCAAGCAATGTTAAAAGGATTTGTGCCTTACCGGGGTCAGACGGAGGATAGCAGTACAAAATACAGCTGCTCCTATCGATATAACATTCTCCTGCCTGGTCTAATTCTTCCAACAAATTATAGACATAGAACTTCTTTCCTGCTTCAATACCAAACTCAGAACACCAAAGAGAATCAATTTGTCCTGTGGAAGGGTTGATGCTTTTCATCGGAATACTCTGGTCTGCCCAATCATATCCGAAAAAGCCATACATGATAATACTCTCGGGATCGGCTTTTGTCCAATGCTGAAGTCTCTTATCCGAAACTATAATGCTAAACGGAGTAAGCCACGGATTTGTATTTTCAGGATCAAAGTCATCATATCCTTCCTCAACAACATGTTCTACGGATATAGTACCATTTCCGTTAGGATACCTCGCTGTTTGCATTGCCTCACCATTAAAAAGCACTTCCATTGCAGGAGAGTTAGGCTTTTCTCTTGTCCATTGACCATTTTTTTGTTTGTAACTGTAAACACCTCTTAAATATGGCTCTTCAACTTCCGTAACACCATATTTTTTCAAATCCAACATATATATTTTATCTCTTGCAGAAGTATCAACAATTCTTTCTAAAACACTATTGTCGGTTACCTTTTGAAATTGTTTTCCTGAAACTTCAATTCCGCCAATCAAAGTTGCCGTTTCTCCGGGATATGACCTGTATACAACAGGAGCCTGTGCAGTTCCGGAATCTTCTTTATTAAATTCTAATGATTCATCAAAAAAATAGTTTCCTTCTCTTACATAAACAACAAATCCTTTAGGATAGCTTACGCCCTGTTTTTTTAATTCCCGAATTTTATTTCTTGCTGCATGTAAGGTTTCGAGAGGTTTATCTATGCTCCCATCATTAGCATCATTACCATTTGTTGCAACATAAATGATTCCGCGCTCCTCAACCTGCGCACAAACACCGGGTATAAAGAGTTGTAACAGCAAAAGAGTACCTATACAAATGGAAAAAAATCTCTTCATCTACATCATTCCTTTTCAGTTTTTTTAGTTTTCAGCCATTCGTCAACCTGGCGTTGTACCTCTTTTACAATTTTCTCGCTTCCGGCTTCTTTCAAACGAGCATTTCGTTCAGCTAAAAGCTCCTTGTAATTTTCAGTAGTTCCCATATTCAAATATGTATATTCCTGCATTTTTGCGTTATACTGTGCAATTTCAAGCTGAATAGGAGTAGTATCCAAAGAAAATCCTGCCAATCGGGAAACAGTTGCCTTTTGGTTGATTTCCTCTTCACAATATTCATTCCAGCCGATTGGGTCATTCTGGGTAGTAAATGTAACCATAGAATTGCCAACAGCCCAGTTTTCATAACCATATTTATTAGAAGAGCTTCCGGGAATTCCGGCACCTAACCAGTTAATTCTGTTGCCGTTATCTTCTTCTGTTTTCTCGTAATGCTCACCCTCAAATCCATAACAAAGTAAGTTAATTAAATCAGTTCCTCGTTTGCAGTTCATTAAGTTTATAAGCTGCATTGCTCTTGCAGGATGTTTGCTGTTTGCAGCAATAGCAGTATTTGTTGAACTTCCTTTATATGGGACATATGAAAAATCATTGCTTTTGAAAATTTTCAGATTTCTTCCTGTTTGCATGCTCAAACGCTCATTACTTCCCAAATAACAACTGCTTCCTACAAGTAAAACATTTGAATTTTTCTCTTCCGGATTTTCTAAAATATCACTTCTGATATAACCTTTTTTGTACCATTCATGAAGCATATCATAATACTCATAATTTTCGGGAAAATCTGTCAAAATATCATAAATTTTGTAGTCGTCGCCTTTTCTTGTGATAACCGCGTTACAGATAATAGGCTCAATTCCCATATGAGGAAAACCGATTTTCCACTTTACACCCTCGCTTAAAAATGCTTTCGAAACATACTTTACATCTTCTCCGCTTGCATGAACTTTAGCCAAATAATCTTCAAAGATTTTATAGTTCGATATGTGAGGAGTTTCTCCTGAGTTAAAAATAGATTCCGCTTTCTCCATATCGAACCAGCCTTTTTGGATATGTTCTTCATCAATTCCAAATCCATAAGGAATTGCCATCATCTGATAGTTAGGAACAGCATAAATTTTTCCATCAATAGTAGTCAAATCCAAAAGCCAATCAGGAAAGCCTTCCTTCATCTCACTGCCATACTCTTCTACAAGCTCGGTCATATCCATATAAGCTCCCTTACCCACTTCATCCACGAAGTTTTGAGCGTAACTTACCCAAACAACATCCACAGCCTCTTTTGCAGCACTCATCAGTCTCCACTTTTCACTGTATTCTGCATGTGGAATCACTTCAAACTCCACTTTTGTGTTAGGAAGATATTCAGGTAGTCTTTTGTTAAATTCTTCCCAAACTCTGTCAGAATCCTCCAACTTTCCGGGGCCACCGAATACCCATTTTAGTGTTACCTGCTCATCGGCATTGTCTTTTGTTATCTCTTTAGAGCCACAAGAGGACAACATCACAATACTCATAAGAACACATAGTACCAAGCTTAACTTTCTTTTCATAAAATCACCTCATAATATATTTTTATTATTTTTTACTAAAATTGTAGCTTAAAATCGAGTAAAATCACACCTCACGATGTGAAGTCCTCACAGAACCGTACGTGCGGC
>CAZHZL010000040.1:0-25153 GCA_964537245.1 uncultured Oscillospiraceae bacterium | reverse complement strand
TGAAGACTTAAATCATACAGGTGCACACAAATTGAATCACTGCATGGGCGAAGCTTTGCTTGCAAAATATATGGGCAAGAAAAAGCTTATTGCTGAAACCGGTGCAGGTCAACACGGTGTTGCACTTGCTACTGCGGCAGCATATTTCGGTCTTGAGTGCGACATCTATATGGGTGCTGTTGATATCAAAAAGCAAGCGCCAAATGTTGCAAGAATGAAAATTTTAGGCGCTAAGGTTATTGAGGTAAAAGACGGATTGCAGACTCTTAAAGAAGCAGTTGACGCAGCGTTTTCAGCATACTGCAATGAATACAAGGAAGCTATTTACTGCATAGGCTCTGTTGTAGGTCCTCATCCCTTTCCTATGATGGTAAGAGATTTTCAAAGCGTAGTGGGCTTAGAGGCAAGAGAACAATTTATTGATATGACAGGTGAGCTTCCGGACGCTGTTGTTGCCTGTGTTGGCGGCGGCTCAAATGCAATGGGACTTTTCTCGGGCTTCTTAAATGATCCTGTTGATATTTACGGTGTTGAGCCACTAGGACGTGGAACAAAATTAGGAGACCACGCAGCAAGTCTGACCTACGGCAGTGAAGGTATTATGCACGGTTTTAACAGCATTATGCTTAAAGATGAAAACGGTGAGCCTGCTCCCGTATATTCCGTAGCAAGCGGACTTGATTATCCGTCAAGCGGTCCTGAACATGCATTTCTTCATGACATTGGCAGAGTTAAGTATGATGTAGTAACGGACGAAGAAACCATCGACGCATTCTTTGAGCTTTCAAGAATGGAAGGTATCATTCCTGCAATCGAAAGCTCTCACGCAGTTGCCTTTGGTATGAAGCTTGCAAAAACAATGAACAATGGTTCCATTCTCATCAACTTATCAGGAAGAGGCGATAAAGATATGGATTATATCATCGAAAAGTATGGAATCAGATAAAATTGAATAATTTCAGATTTTTATATTTCAAAAAGGTACTGTTAAAAAATAAAATTTTAGCAGCACCTTTTTTTAAAAATCAATTCTTAATATAAACTTATCTTCCAAAGCCTTAAACTCACAAAATGAGTTGTACTTATCACAAAAAGCAACGATTGAGCGTGTACCAAAGCCATGCTCATCTTCGTGTGAAACGGGTACTCCGCTTTCGTCAAATTCTATATTTCCGTCAAAGCTGTTTTCAATCTGAAGCATAAATTTCGGTTTAGTTATAACTTTAATATCAATCTTTCTTTTTTCCTGTTCCAATTTTTCGCAAGCGTGGATTGCATTTTCGATAGCATTTGCAAATACTGTTGCAAGCTATAACGAAAGCAAGCTTATAGATATAAAATCAGTTTCTGTTTCTAAAGATGGCACAACAACAATCTCATCAACAGGCTTAACCTTAACAGGTGCAAATACAATAAAAGCATTCTTGTGGGAAGACCTTGCAGGCTTGAAATCACTTTGCGAAAGCAAATCGGTTTCATACAACACAGGCGCCTTTGACGGTGAAGAAGTTAAGTTTTAATATAAAAAATATGGCATACCGAAAAATGATGTGCTCCCTGTCAAGTAGACAGACGAAAAAAACAAAAAGTTTTTCTTTCCTCCCTGGATATTCAGGGAGGAATTTTTTATGTTGCATAAGCTCGATGATATTCCATTGGTGTCATACAGTTTAACTTTAATTGATAGCGTTTTGTATTGTAAAATTTAATATATTCTTCAATCGCTTGCTGTAATTCATTCTTAGAAGTGTATTTTTTCAGATAATACATTTCTGATTTTAAAATCCCCCAATAACCTTCCATTGGACCATTATCTATACAGCGTCCTATTCGTGACATACTTTGACGCATATTTGCTCGCAAAAGTTTTTGATGAAATACTTTGCTTGTATATTGAAAACCTCTGTCACTATGAAAAAGAGGATGTGCTGTTGGGTTAAGTTTGATGGCTTCGTCTAAAGTTTCAAAAACAAGAGGATTATTGTTGCTATCGCCAATTTTATATGCGACTATTCTTCTGTCATACAAATCAAGTATTGCACTTAAGTACAATTTTTTAACTTCAGAGCCAGCATAATACTTAAATTCAGTTACAACTGTAAGCCATTTTTCATTAGGTGCATCCGCATAAAATTCTCTGTTCAGTATGTTTTCTGCTGTAATTTCAGGAGTTGATTTTATGTAATTACTTTTCTTTTTACGACACACTGATTTTAAATGCAGAATTTTCATTAATCTGTAAATACACTTTTTGTTAAAATGAACTTTGTATTCTCTGTTTTATTTAAGTACTGTATTGCTAAATATTCATATTCGTGTTGTATTCCGCTCAGCGACCGCCCCTTTCCAGTTCCTCTAATTTTTTTAATAGTGCAATCTCCATTTCCTTTTCTTTTAATTTGGCTTGAAGCAGCTTGTTTTCTAATTTAAGCTTTTCAGCTTCTGTCATTTCTCTAATTTGTTTCCGTTTTCCGCGGCAATCAGAAAGCCCTTCTATTCCTTTATCCTCATATTTTCGTACCCATGAGTATATTTGTTGGTATGAAACCCCATATTTTTCAATAACAAGTCCGTAGTCCTTGTTGTTTTCAATACAAAACGATACTATTTCAACTCTTTCTTCTTGCGTTGTTTTTCTTCCTTTGGTCATATATTTCTCCGTTCCGGAGCGAGATGGCTCCTTAAATTCTTTATGACCATTATACCACAAAATCCATCTTCTGAGTTGAACATTACTGATTATTTTATATTTTAAACAAATATCAGTAAGACTTCCTTTACCATCAAGGTAATCATTAACTGCTGAAAGCTTTAATTCCTTTGAATACCGTCTGTTTGTTTTTTTATTGCTTATGGCATCTAAATCTCCTGCGTTGTAATGCTTTACCATATTTCGAAAAGCTGTTTTACTAATTCCTAATTTAGTAGCTATACTTAAATAACTTCCATTCCCGTCATTATATTCTTTTATTGCAGATATTTTCTGCTCAATAGTTAATTTTGATTCTCTTCCCATAGAAAAACCCCCTTAGATTAGACTTGAAATATTTTTGTTATTTCAAGTGTCTACTCTAAGGGGATTATATCAATAGCGATATGCCTTCTTTATGTAACCGTTCTTTTAAACTTATCCTTAAATTCATCATACTGCATTTCGTTAATATCGTCTATAACAATAATTTTCATATCGTGTGCGCGGCGTAGAAAATGCCTTTTGTGTCCGTTTGAAGAAGAGGATAAATTGGAGGTAACAATGTATTTTTTTGCATATTCTCCTCCGAATTTATTCGCAACGGATTCAAGCTCATAAAGCGCTTCCTTCTGAACATCACCGTTTTTGCATGAAATAAAAACAGGAGTAAGTCCACGCATAAGCATTATATCTATTTCGTTTTTTGTATCAAATAAGCCTGCTTCTTTTTTATCAACAATACCGTCCCAATCTATATAAACTCCGATATCAATATCAGAATAATAATCAGGAGTCTCCTGATTTATGTCGTTTGCGATTATATATGTATATATTTCAAGAATATTTCCGGCTTTTGTCAGCCACTTTCTGATACGGTCATTTTTATATGAAAATCTGACAATAGAATTTTTCTCGTTGTAATTCTCTATAAGACCGCTTTTTTCTAAAGCTTCTCTGAATTTTTTATTCAAAGTCACATCTTCACGGTTTTTGTTAAAGCTGTTAAGATTAACCGTCAGCTCAAGATTTTTTGATATACCGTAGGATTCATACATCATAAATAAAGCTGCCTGCTTGTTCCATAGCTTTAAATCCTTTTTACAAATTTCCCACAGCTTTATTATATCATTTTTCACACTGCTATCAACTTGTCCTATAAGGTTTTTACTTTCGTTTCTTTCAACAACTCCGCCGTTTAACACAATCATTTCATCAATAGAAATATCAATCGGAAGTCCGTTAGAAATATTACCACAATTTTTTATTTTCTTCACTTCGCCGCCTTTTATATCGTATTGCAGCATAGGTATGTCATAAGCTGCAGATAATGCACCCATAGCGGCAAGAACAAGCTCTTTTCCGCCGGTAAGATCAAAAACACAATCTCTGTTATTTTCGATTACACTTAAAATTTTATTATATATATCATCAAAATCGTATCTGCTTACTACAACATATTCAATTTCAAAACGACGGTTTTTTAACATAAAAAATCTTTCAAGGTCCGCCATTTTCTTTTTTGTCATAATTTTGCTGTATCCGATATATATCAGCTTTTTCGGATTATAGCATAACGCTGACACAACATTTTCCATCTGACATTCGTCAAATAATTCTATTAAAGTATTAATGCTTATGCACCTGCCTTTTTTAACATTATAACATAAAATTCAAGAAATTTCAACAGTTTATGGGGTTTTTTGTAAAAAAATATTGCAGCCGATTAAGACTGCAATATTTTGTGAGAAAAATTTATCTTACACGCCTTGCGGTGTAGTAATTGTTAAGATAATATCCTGAGTTAAGGTTGGATATTTTCACAACATCTCCGGTATTAGATGAGTGAATGAAGTTTCCGTCTGAAATATATATTCCGACATGGTTTACATTTCCTGCTGACCCGAAAAATACAAGGTCGCCCATCTGAAGATTTCCTTTATCAATCCATACTCCTTCATAAACCTGAGTATATGTTGTTCTTGATAAACTTACACCGAAATTTGAAAATACATACTTTACAAAGCCTGAACAGTCAAACCCTGAAGGAGATGAACCGCCGTATACATAAGGCAATCCAAGAAACTGTTTGGCAAAATTTATTAAATCTTCATTGCTCTGAGAGCTTGTCCTCAATCCGCTTCTTGATGTTGTATTTCCTACAACTCTTTCCCTACGGACATATTGCGACGAAACATAGCCTGTTATTCCGTTATAAGAAATCTGATACCATGAAGCATCAACAGTTGCCAAAAGTGTAAGCTCTGCTCCGTAAGGTGCCTGACCTGCGATTGAATATGTAGTGCCTGCTCCGCTTCTGATATTTAAAGTAGAAGCTGTAACATAAAGATTTTGTGCTGCGGCTGTTTTTGAATTCCCGCCGTCTATAGTAATGTATTGTTGAGATACATATGCTGTGTTATTGTTATATTTTATTGTCGCCCATTCACCGTTGTTATCAAGAAGCTCAAGCTTTTCTCCATTGTACGCTACTCCCACAACAGAAGATGTTGTCGACGGCTGCTGTCTTATATTAAGCGCGTCAGCCTTCACGGTTGCCGTAGCGGCATTTGCTTGCAGTGACAATAGTCCGGTCATAACTATCATACTAACTGCCTTTTTAAGATTGGTACCCAAAACCAAAATCCCCCTCCTTATTCTCTGAAAATTTGTGCACTATTTCTCAAAATGCAATATTATTGTAACATAAATGTAACAATTTGTCAACCCTATTCACATAAAAAACACATAAAACCGTAAGACAAAAAATGCCAAAAATCTTAAATCCCACTATTCGCAAGCGAATAACGGGATTTATAATTTCAAAAAAATTTTCTTATTTAAAAATTGCAATTCTCATTCCAGGTCTCAAATCGTCGGGAGTAATATCGTTCAATTTCATAATTTCGTACTGTGTTTTTCTGACATCCTTATTTTCAGGAGTATGGTCGCAAGCTATTGACCAAATTGTATCATCAAGCTTTACAGTATAAAATATGTAATTCACTTCTGCGTCCTTTCTTGTAGCAAATGTTGTAAGTCCTGTTGTTAATATTCCGGCAATTATCATAAAGCTTATTATTCCAAGTACAATTTTTCCTCTTAATGTTAATTTCATAATCAGTTACCTCCATAATCAATTATATATGTTTGTATTTTGCGAACATTTTTCTTTATTTGTTCGTATTATAACACAAACAAATGTTCGTGTCAAGTCTTTTTTGAAAAATTTTTTTATTTTTTTACAAACAAATGTTTGACTTTTTGAAAATTCTATGCTATAATGTATACGAACAAAGTTTTGATTACATAAAAATTGAAAGGTGTGTTATAATGCAGCTTACAAAAAAACAGCAGATTATTTATGATTTTATTTGTACATTTACACTTGAAAACGGATATTCACCAAGCATACGCGAAATCGGAGAAGGAGTAGGTTTAAAATCTCCGGCAACCGTTTATACACATATTGAAAATTTAAAGGCTTTGGGCGTTCTGGAAAAAACAGCAATGAAAAACAGAGCGCTTTCGATAAAAGGTCTTAATGAAAAAATGCAGGAAAATATAAATTCGTCACATACAGATGACGGTGACAGCGAAACAGCACATATTCCCGTATTGGGAAAGGTTGCGGCAGGACAGCCGATTTTTGCAACAGAAAATATCGAAAGAACATTCCCCCTTCCTATTGATATGGTTGGAAATTCAGATACCTTTATGTTAAGAGTACAGGGTGAGAGTATGATAAATGCAGGTATATTGGACGGAGATTATATAATAGTAAAAAGACAGCCGAGTGCTGAAAACGGAGATATGGTAGTTGCTCTCATTGACGATGAAGCAACAGTTAAAACATTTTATAAGGAAGACGGATATTTCAGACTTCAGCCGGAAAATGACGCAATGCAGCCAATAATCGTAAATAAGATGACTATTTTGGGAGTAGTAACAGGACTTATAAGAAAATATTAAAAAAATAAAAATCGGTATTTACCGATTTTTATTTTTTTAGGGAATAGAAAAAAAGATTAAAATATCCTTAATTTTGAGGTTTTATTTCTTTTTTTGCGGTCTGAACTTTTTTAACATTCCCTTTTTTGAAATATTTTTAACAATTATACCTATTACAGCCGAAATAACAACAACTATAATCGGAGAAACATCAAAAAATATGCTTACAAAAAGCGCTATTATAAAAATTATTATTCCGATAAAGTCTTTTATTGCAGTTTTCATCATCTTAACAAGTGATGATAAGATTGTTGCGCAAACAGCTATCGAAATCCCCCATAAAGCATTCTGCACAAGCTTAATATGAGATATTGATTTTAAGAAGGATGCAATTAATGTTATTATTATCATAGGGATAAAGATTACGCCGAGTGTAGCAATAATTCCGCCAAAAATCCCTTTTCTTTTATGACCGACAAAGGTTGCAGTATTAACGGCAATTACACCCGGAGTACACTGTGCAACCGCGAAATAATCAAGTATTTCTTCTCTTGTTGCCCAATTTCTTTTATCAACAATTTCCCGTTCAATCATAGGAAGCATTGCATATCCGCCGCCAAAAGTAATTCCGCCTATTTTCATAAACGACAAAAATAACTGTAAATATTCTTTCATTACAATGCACCTCCGAACGCTATTCCAAGTATTGCACCAATAAGAATGAGAAACAGAGGATGCACTTTTTTAAATTTAAAAGAAACAAAAAGAAGTGGAATAAAAATCAGCCATACACGGTAATCAAAAGTAAAAAAATCGTTGTTAAAAAGGCTTGATTTGAATATTGAAACCATCGCCGCGCCTATAAGTCCGACAACTGCCGGTCTGAGTCCGTAAAATCCCTGTTCAACATATTTATTGTTTTTAAACTTTTCAAGTATTCCTGCGATAATAAGAATAATTATAACAGACGGAGTAACAAGCCCTAAGGTTGAGATAATTCCACCCAGAATACCTGTCGGAATACCTCCGTAAAACACACCGTTTGTAAAGCCTGTATATGTTGCCATATTTACGCCTATCGGTCCGGGTGTTGATTCGGAAACGGCAATCATATTTGACAAATCCGCCTGTGTAAACCAATCATATTTATTACACAAGTCCTCCAAAAAAGGTATGGTGGCAAGACCGCCACCAATCGCAAATAACCCTATTTTGAAAAATTCATAATATAAAACAAGAAATTTTATAAGCATAGCTTCTCCAATAAATATTATTTTTCAACAAAACCAATCTTTTTATATACCTTATTAAGCATTCTTGAAGATGCCCATTTCGCTTTTTCAGCACCCTTTTTATAGATATCCTCAAGATACGCTTTATCACATGATATTCTTTTATATTCCGCTAAAAACGGTCTTAATTCTTCAATAACACATTCAGCAACATCAGTTTTGAATACACCGTAGTTTTTGCCTTCATATTCAGCTTCGATTTCTTCAAAGCTTTTATTTGTAACAGCGCTCATAATGCTCATAAGGTTTTCAATTCCCTCTTTGCCTTCTCCGCGTTTAACGCACATTTCGCTGTCTGTAACTGCTGATTTTATTTTTTTCATAATAACATCAGGCTCATCGGTTATTTTTATATATGCCTTCGGATTTTCGTCTGATTTTGACATTTTTTTGGTCGGCTCCTGCAAGCTCATAATTTTTGCGCCTGTTTTTGGAATATACGCTTCAGGAACTGTGAAAATATTTCCGTAGGTATTATTAAAACGGATTGCAATATCTCTTGTAAGCTCAAGGTGCTGTTTCTGGTCAACACCAACAGGAACAAGGTCTGTTCCATAAAGAAGAATATCCGCCGCCATAAGAACAGGATATGTAAAAAGTCCTGCACCTATACTTTCATTCTGCTTGTTTTTTGTTTTATCCTTAAACTGAGTCATTCTTGAAAGCTCACCCATATAACTGTTACACATCAGAATCCACGCAAGCTCCGCGTGAGCGGGATTGTGTGACTGCATAAAAAGTATATTCTTTTCAGGGTCAAGACCGCAAGCAATATACTGACTTAAGAAATCTGTACATCTTGCCCTTAAGCTTTTCGGGTCCTGCGGAACTGTTATAGCGTGCATATCAACAATACAATATGCACAATCATATTCGTCCTGAAGCTTAACCCAGTTTTTTATTGCACCGATATAGTTTCCGATTGTTATACAGCCTGAAGGCTGAACACCGGAAAAAATTCGTTTTTTTCTTTCTGTTTTTTCTATTTTTTCTATAGTTTCTGCCATATTCTGTAACACCTCATTATAATATCTCTTTTAAAGCGTTTGCTAAAATATCTATTCCCTCAATGATTTTATCATCGGTCATTGTTGAATAGTTTAGTCTGAAGCAATTTGATTTTTTTTCTAAATCAGTCATAAATGTTGCGCCCGGAACAAAAGCTACCTTTTTCTCAGCACATTTTTTCACAACTTCGCTTGCGTCAAACTCTTCGGGAAGTGTAACCCATATAAATATACCGCCTTCCGGTCTTGTATATTTAACATTTTCAGGAAATTTTTTATCCATTTCAGAAAGCATGAGATTACACTGATGACCGTACAAATCACAGCATTTTTTTATATGCTCGTCAAGGTCGTTTTCCTCCATCCACTTTGCAGCTATATACTGAGTAAGAACGGGAGTATGAACATCGCTGACCTGTTTTGCGATTGTCATTTTTCCGATTACTTCTTCACTTGCATACGCAAATCCGAGTCTCATACCGGGAGAAAGTATCTTTGAGAAAGAACCGAAATATACAACACATCCGTTTTTATCCATTGATTTTATTGTAGGAATATTTTCTCCTGAAAATCTGAGTTCTCCGTATGGATTATCTTCAAAGATAAGAACATTGTTTTTTTCGCATATTTCAAGAAGCTTTTTTCTTTTTTCAAGGCTCATTGTAATACCTGTCGGATTCTGGAATGTAGGTATTGTATAAAGCACCTTTACATCATTGTTTTTGATAGCTTCTTCAACTGCTTCTATATTGATACCGTCCTCGTCGACTCCTACTCCGATAAGGTTTGCGCCGTAGGTACGGAATGCATTCAAAGCACCTATAAAGCTCGGCTCTTCAACTATTACTGCATCGCCTCTGTTTAAAAAGCATTTTGCACACAATTCTGCGCCTTGCTGACCTCCTGTTGTAACTAAAAGAGAATTGCCTTCAACATAAGTTCCCTGCTTTTTAAGCCTTTTTTCAATCTGATCCTTTAACGGCGCATATCCGTCTGTAAGCCCATACTGTAAACAAACAACAGGGTCTTTTTCGAGTGCTTCAATTGCTATTTTTTTGATTTCTTCAACAGGAAAAGTAAGCGGAGACGGGTTACCGCCTGCAAATGAGATAACGCCAGGTTTGCTTGCAATTTTAAAAATTTCTCTTATAGCCGAGCCTTTAACGCTTTTCATATTATCTGAAACTCTGTAATCCATTATATTAATCTCCTTCTATTCATATTCTTTTGCATGGTCGCGTATAGCATTAAAAGCCGCCTGTTTCTCGGCTTCTTTTTTAGTTTTCCCCTCGCCTGTTCCGAGAGTACGCCCCATATGCATAACCTTTGATACAAAATGCTTATTATGCTCAGGACCGTCCTCGCTGACCAAAACATATTCCAAATCAACCTTTGACTTTTTCTGAACAAGCTCCTGTAACGCAGACTTTGAATCGGTTTCGTTTATATGCTGAATTGAAACCTTTATCTGATTTTTCATAAGAGCTAGAATCCGCTCTTTTGCCTTTTCAAAGCCGCTGTCCAAATAGATTGCACCGAAAATCGCCTCAAGAGTATCTGAGGTTGTACTGTCAAGATGGTGTATATTCAAATTAAGCTCTCCCTTTCCGATATATATCAAATCGGGAATACCAAGCTCATTTGCAACAACAGCCAAGGATTTTTCACAAACGACAGCCGCCTTTAATCTTGTAAGCTGTCCTTCCGGTACATTGGGAAGTTTTTTGTAAAGCTCCTCAGCGATTGTAAGACCTAAAACAGAGTCGCCTAAAAACTCAAGTCTCTGATTATATTCCTTCTCGCCATGCTCAACCGCATAGGAACGCCTTGTAAGAGCAGTATTAATATATTTCTTTTCTTTAAAACAGTAACCGATTTTTTTCTCAAGCTCAGTTACTTTCACAGTTTTATCCAATTTTTTCACTTCCTTTTCATAATTAAATATAAAGAATAAGTAATCTATGTTCTTACAATATGGGTTACTTATTCTTTATTCTGTTTAATTATATATCATTCTGTTCAAGATATTCAACGATATCTCCGACAGTTGACATTTTCTGCGCCAAATCATCAGGAATATCAATTCCAAATTCGTCAGAAAAAGCCATAATCATTTCAACAACATCAAGTGAGTCTGCTCCAAGCTCATCGATAATAGCTGAATTTTTCGTGATCTTGTCTACACTGATGCCTAATTGTTCGGATATAATACCCGCTACTTTTTCAAACACAAACTCCACCCTCCTTTACTTTTTGATTTTTTATGAAAACAAAAAAGTCTCAGACTTCAACCTCTGACAATTCTGTTTTAACAAGCTCTTCTATTTTTTGACTGATTTTTTCCTTTGCACACTTATGGGCAAAAAGTATTGCATTTTTTATTGCAATTCTGTCTGAATTTCCGTGTGCCTTAACTGCAGGTGCGCGCAAGCCCAAGATAAGAGCACCTCCCGTCTCTTTTGCATCGAACTTTTTAAGCTCCTTTTTTAAGTAAGGCAAAACTATCGCTGCTGCAAGCTTTGTCAAAAGATTAGTTTTAAAAGCACTCTTTATAACTTTCATAAGTGCGTCAATTGTGCCTTCAATTGATTTTATTACAAGGTTACCTGACCAACCGTCACAGACATATACATCTGCCGCACCGGCAAGCACCTCTCTTGCTTCGACATTTCCTATAAAATTGATGTGATTATTTTCTGTCATAAGCTTATAGGCTTCTGCAACTGTATGAGTACCCTTATGATGTTCCACACCGATATTTATAAGACCAACCTTTGGGTTTTCGTTTCCTAACACACAGGTTGAATATACAGCTCCCATAAGACCAAACTGAGGATAATATTCACTTTTACACTCAGCATTTGCTCCTGAATCAATAAGAACTGCTCTTCCTTTAAGAGTCGGAATAATCGGTGCAAGCGCGCTTCTTTTTATTCCCTGTATTCTTTTTATTATCAGTGTAGCGCCTGTAAATACTGCACCTGTATTTCCTGCGCTTACAAATGCATCACCATTTCCTTCTGAAACAATATGCAAGCCTTTTATCAAGGAAGAATCCTTTTTCTGTCTTACAGCGCTTATAGGGTCATCTTCGTTTTCAACAACCTCTGTTGTGCCTATAATTTTTATTCTGTCGGAAATTTCTTCACCTGAGTTCTTTAAAATTTCGTTTATCTTTTCTTCATAGCCGGTGATAATAACTTCTAATTCCTCGTTTTCCTTTACGGCAAGAAGTGCTCCCGAAACGATTTCCTCGGGTGCATTATCTCCGCCCATTGCGTCAAGAACAACTCTCATACTAAAATTACCTCGTTCTGTTTAAATTCGCTAAAGGGCTTTTTTCATCAAAAAAAGCCCTTTTCACATATCTTTATTATATATGTAAAATATATTAATCAAAAAGTGTACTTACTGATAAATCTTCATAAATTCTGTCGATAGCTTCTGCAAATACAGACGCTGATGAAAGAACTGTCATATTATCGAGCTTCTTTTCTTCAGGGAGTGCTATTGTGTCAAGTACAACAATTTCATCAATAGGCGCATTTTTCAATCTTTCGATAGCAGGACCTGAAAATACTGCGTGTGAACAACCAATCTTAATTGATTTTGCACCTTTCTGCTTCAATGCTTCAACAGCGTGAACGATTGTTCCTGCTGTATCAATCATATCATCAACCATTATAACATGCTTATCCTTAACATCACCGATTATATTCATAACCTCGGACACATTTGCCTTCTGTCTTCTCTTATCTATAATAGCCATCGGTATTTCAAGCTTTTCACCATAGAATCTTGCTCTTGTTACAGAACCGAGGTCAGGAGAAACCATAATTGTGTTTTCCTTATCTTTAAGTGTGCTTGAAAAATAAGGACATAAAATTGCAGAGCCGAGCAAATGGTCAACAGGAATATTGAAAAAGCCCTGAATCTGTGCAGCATGAAGGTCCATTGTAAGAACTCTGTCTGCACCTGCCGCTGTAATAAGATCTGCAACAAGCTTAGCTGAAATAGGATCTCTTGCTTTTGCTTTACGGTCCTGTCTTGCATAGCCGAAATACGGTATAACAGCTGTAATTCTTCCTGCTGAAGCGCGTTTGAAAGCGTCAATCATAATAAGAAGCTCCATAAGATTGTCGTTAACAGGGTCGCAGGTTGACTGAATAACAAATACATCTGATCCTCTTACAGTTTCAAAGATATTTACTGAAATTTCACCGTCAGAAAATTTTACCGTGCTTGACTGACCAACAGTTAAACCGAGATTTGCAGCAATATCGTCTGCAAGCTTTTTGTTTGAATTTGCCGCAAAAATTTTAATGTCTTTTCCATGTGTAATCATTCTTTTAAATTCCCCTTTTTTCTTAGTACAGCGTATAACAAAATTCATCATAATTTGTCATAGTTTTGCTCCATTGGTTATATTATACTATGTTTTTTCCAATATTTCAAGTATAATTTTAATTATTTTTAAATTTAACAAAAAGCATATATAAAAATTAGCTTAAATACATGCTTTTTTGGTTATTTTGTCTAATTGTAAATAAAAACGGACTATCCGAAAATGGACAGTCCGATATTATGTTACTGCTATTCTTCTACCGCTTCCGCAGGTTCTTCTGCAAGAACTTCTTCGTATTTTTTAAGAATTACTGTCTGAAGCTCATCTCTGAGTTCAGTGTTAATAGGATGTGCAACATCCTTAAATTCACCTTCAGCAGTTTTTCTTGACGGCATTGCAATAAACATTCTTTCTTTTCCCTCGATAACCTTGATGTCATGAACTACGAAAGAATCGTCAAAAGTAACCGAAACAACGGCTCTCATCTTTCCGGCTGAATTAACTTTTCTTACTCTTACGTCTGTGATTTTCATGATAATTTTTTCTCCGTTTCTTTTGGATTGGGTGCTATTTGGAAGATATGATTTTTAATATGTATTTTATTTATCTTCCGCCCTCATCTAATAATATATATTGATTATACAACTTTTTTTGCAATTTGTAAAGCCTTTTTTAAAAATTCCACAATTTATTCAAAAGACATTTTTTCTTTTTGTTCATATTGTACAATATTTGTATAAAAAAGTATAAAAATGAAACTTTTATACAAAATTAGTGCATAAATATTCTGCACAAAAAATAAAAAATTTTTTGTTCTTAATTATAGAATTTTCCAAAAAACATAAAAAAGTCTTGTTTTTTTTTGAAAAATATAGTAGAATATAAAAAATAGTATATTTTGTCAGAAAAAGAGGTGGAAACATGAATGACGAGCTTATGATTGAAAAGATAGTATATATTTCGCATAACAAAGATTCTTTTCAGATTTTTTATTCATTCGGAAAGAACTGCGAAAATGTATGCTCATATTATACGCTTTTAAAATCTCTGGGCGAAAATTTTGTCAGAGTAAACGATAATACAATTATGAATTTTGAATATGTATCAAAATGCACCGATAAAAAAGCAACTGCAATCACAGGAGAAACATTTATGATTTCTCCTAAATATCAAAAAGCCGCAACAAACAGATTTTTCAAAATCAAGCTTGAAAAATTCAACACAGGCGACCAGTCGGCAAAATAACATTTGTTTTCAATTATTTATTCAAAGGAGAAAAAAATTATGTTAATGGGTATCCCTAAAATCTTAACACCTGAATTGGTAAAAATACTTATGGAAATGGGACACGGCGATAAAATTGTAATTGCTGACGGAAACTTTCCTTGTCATTCTGTGGGACAGAGAGTTGTTCATCTGGACGGTCACAATGTTCCAGAAATTCTTGAGGCTATGCTTAAGCTCTTCCCTCTTGACACATATTCAAAGCCGGTAGCGCTTATGTCTGTTGTTCCGGGCGACAATGTTGAAACACCAATCTGGGATGTTTACAGAAACATTATTGCACCTCACACAAAGGACGATGTTACTTTTATCGAAAGATTTGCATTTTACGAAGAGGCTAAAAAAGCTTATGCAGTTATCGCAACAAGCGAAAAGGCTCTTTATGCTAACATTATGCTTACAAAAGGCGTAGTTATTGATTAATCAATTTTATAAATCCGTTAAAAAATATTGCTCAACGATGTGTGGGCAATATTTTTTTGTTGATAAACCAACCATAAGATGAAAAAATTATTTACTTTTTTGTGCAGAGTGACAAAATTTGGAATTTTGTATTTTTTGTATTGACAAACAGAGTTAGTTGTGGTAAACTAACCGTGTAAGATGATGAGATATATTATTATGGAGATTTGATGATTATGAATTTGACAGAAGCTTTGGAAGAAAAGGAATACATAATAAAAAAAATCCAAACCGATGATGAAGAGCTTAATGCGTTTCTTTTTTCATTAGGCTGTTACAGCGGTGAAGCTATAACTGTTATTTCCCATTTAAAAGGCGGCTGTATTGTTTCAATTAAAGACGGAAGATATAATATTGACAATCAGCTTGCAGAAGCTATTATAATATAAATAAAAATGTGAGCGACAGGAAATTTTTACTGCCGCATATATTTAAAAACAAGGTTAGTTATTGCTAACTAACAAATTTTACAAAGATTAAAATTTTAAAATAAATAAATCATTAACAAGAGGAGAATTTCATTATGAGAATTGCTTTAGCAGGTAATCCTAACAGCGGTAAAACCACAATGTACAACGCACTCACAGGTAAAAATGAGCGTGTTGGTAACTGGGCGGGTGTTACTGTTGACAAAAGAGAAAGTCTTATCAAAAAGAATTATGCAAAAGGAGAAGAAGTAATTGCGGTTGACCTTCCGGGTGCATACTCGATGTCTCCGTTTACATCTGAAGAAAGTATAACATCAGGCTATGTAAAAAATGAAAATCCTGACGCTATCATCAACATTGTTGACGCTTCAAACTTAAGCAGAAGCTTATTTTTTACAACACAGCTTTTAGAGCTTGGTATCCCGCTCGTTGTTGCGCTTAACAAAAGCGACATAAACGACAAAAAAGGGAACAAAATCGATGTTGACGCATTATCAAAGCAGCTTGGCTGTCCTGTAATTGAAACCGTTTCAACCTCTGCCAAAGGCTTAGAAGCAGTTGTTGCAGCGGCGATTGATATTGTAGGAAGCAAAGTTGTTGCACCGTATACACAGGGAGACATCGACCTCAACGACAAGGCAGTTGTTGAAGCTGCTGACAGAAAGCGTTTTACATTTGTAAATAATATTGTTGAAGCAGTTGAAACGCGTAAGGTTTTAACAAAAAACAAAAACGCACAGGATAAAATTGACGCTGTTATCACAAACAAATGGGTTGGTATTCCAATTTTTGCAGTTGTTATGTGGTTTGTTTTCTGGGTATCTCAGGCGTGGCTCGGTCCCTGGTTGGCTGAAGCTGTATTATGCCCGATTATAGATGGCTTCGGTGAGCTTGTTGCAGGCTGGATGGAAGGCACAAGCCCGATTTTACAGACAATTGTTGTTGACGGTATTGTTGGCGGTGTAAGTGCAGTTGTAGGATTTTTACCGCTTGTTATGGTAATGTATTTCCTCATTGCTTTGCTTGAGGATTGCGGATATATGGCTCGTGCAACAGTTGTTTTGGACCCTATATTCAAAAAAGTAGGCTTATCAGGAAAATCTGTTATACCGTTTGTTATCGGTACCGGCTGTGCAATTCCGGGTATAATGGCATGCCGTACAATCCGTAACGAAAGAGAACGCAGAGCTACTGCGATGCTCACTCCGTTTATGCCTTGCGGTGCTAAACTCCCTGTTATTGCCCTTTTTGCAGGTGCATTCTTCGGTGATAATGCCTGGGTTGGTACTTCAATGTATTTTGTAGGTATTATACTTATTTTCTTAGGTGCCCTTCTGGTTAATAAAATCGCAGGACACAAAAACAGAAAATCATTCTTTATTATTGAGCTTCCCGAATATAAGCTTCCAAGCTTAGTAAGGGCATTCAAATCAATGTGCTCGCGCGGTTGGGCATACATAGTAAAAGCAGGTACAATTATTCTTGTATGTAACGCAGTAGTTACAATTATGCAGGGATACGGTTGGAATTTCCAGCCAGTTGATGACCCTAACGCTTCAATTCTTGCTGCAATAGCCACACCTGTTGCATTTCTTCTTATTCCGCTCGGCTTTGGAGTATGGCAGATGGCGGCAGCCGCTGTTACAGGCTTTATCGCAAAAGAAAATGTTGTTGGCACATTAGCCTCTGTTTATGCTATTTCAAACTTTATTGATACAGAAGAGCTTGCGCTCGTTGAAGGTGCAGGCGGTGATGTTGCAAGCGTATTGGGGCTTACTACTGCTGCTGCACTTGCATGCCTTATGTTTAACCTTTTCACACCGCCTTGCTTCGCCGCAATCGGTGCAATGAATTCAGAAATCAAAGACAGAAAATGGTTATTCGGCGGAATTATGCTTCAGCTTGCAGTTGGTTATGTTGTTGCATTCCTCGTTTATCAGATTGGAACAATCATCACTCTCGGTACGGTGGGAGCAGGCTTTATCCCCGGCTTAATAGCAGTTATCGCTATGGTTGCTATCGTTGTAGGGCTTATCAACAAATCAAATAAGAGCCTCAAGGAAGAATACGCTTTATCAAATAAATAAAATTCTCTAAAGGTGAATCCGCTATGAAAAATTTAATTGTTATACTGATTCTGGCTGTCATTCTGGGATTGGCTATCGGTTATATCATAAAATCAAAAAAGAACGGTGTTAAATGCATAGGCTGTCCCTCAGGAAGCTGCTGCCCTTCTAAAAATAAAAAAGCTGAAGATTGCGGCTGCGGATGCTGTGATTGCAGTTCAGAAGATAAATAAAAATTTTTAAAAAAATCTTGCTTCCCAAAATTAAGGAAGCAAGATTTTTTAATTTCCGTAATATTTTTCTATTATTGCACCGTCTTGAAAAATACTTATTAAAACTATGTCCCCAACGGCTATATTAAGATATTTCATTGTTTTTTCTGTAATAGTGATATTATTATCTATTTTAATATAGCACGCTTCAATATTATCCTCACTAAACTGTGCCATCGCTTCAGAAACATCTCTTTTGAATTTATTTGTTATTAATTCAATCCCATCCTCCGTAAGAAGATAAAAAAATTCTTTGCCAATACTCCAAAAAATCTCTTGTACATCACTTCTAAAAAAAATTTTCCCACCCTCGTTAACCTCAGAAGTAAATACAAAAAGTGGTTTTGAATAATCATTTGTACACATAAATTTCCTCCAAATAAAAAATGCGTCGGCAAAGCCGACGCAAAAAAATACATCAGCTCCCATTGGTTGCGAATCAATATAATAGCCATACCAAGATAAGTATGCTAAATTGGAGCATGTATTTTTTACAAAAGTAAAAATACACACCTATCTTGGTTACAAATGACCATAAACTATATTGATTCGCATATTAATATTATCACACTTTAAAAAAAATTTCAATAGTTTTCTCATAAAAAACAAAAAAATCTTGCTTCCCAAAATTAAGGAAGCAAGATTTTTTATTTAAAGGCCAAAGCTTACAAATAAAGCATCGTTCACATTATTCATAAGTTCTTCGTCTACATGACCTATTTTTTCTTTTAAACGCCTTTTATCTATTGTGCGTATCTGCTCGGTAAGGATTACGGAGTCTTTGGGTAAACCGTATTTAACCGCGTCAATTTCAATATGCGTCGGAAGCTTTGATTTGTTAAGCTGACTTGTAACTGCCGCAGCAATTACAGTCGGGCTGTAACGGTTTCCGACATCATTCTGAACGATAAGTACAGGTCTTACCCCTCCCTGCTCCGATCCTACAACCGGAGATAAATCGGCATAATAAATATCTCCACGCTTTACTTGCACACTTATTCACTCCTGTTAGCACTCAAATTATGAAATTTCTAATTTAAGTTTTTCCCATTAGTGTGCTTAAAATACATTAATTACAAAATAATTTATATTTTTTCCAGATAGTTGAGGACATCAACCTCGTTATTATCGTCAAAATATACCCTTACAACTCTGTTACCGATATCGCACATAACCTCATAGCTGATAGTATTCATAAGAGAAGCTATATCTGAAAAGGTTATAGATAAATCACCTTCTTTTCCGATAAGTGTAACCTCGTTTCCATAGCTGATATCTTTAATTCCCGTAACATCAATCATCATCTGATCCATACAGATATTTCCAACCTGCTGTGCATAATGTCCGTTTACAATAACCTTCGTTTTTCCCGAAAGTATTCTCGAATATTTATCGGCATAGCCTACACATACAACGGCAATCTCTTCGTTATCATTTTTTGTTTTGTAATTCTGACCGTAGCTTATTCCTTTTCCTTTTTTTAATTTTTTCACCTGTGATATTGTTGATTTCAGCTCCATTACAGGCTCAATTTCAAGCGAAGTATTTTCTTTAACATAGCTGCTCGGATATTCTCCGTATAAAATGATTCCTGCTCTGACCATATCAAGATGCATATTCTTATACATACAGATTGCGGCAGAGTTAGCACAGTGTTTTACCGGAATATCAATTCCTTTTTTTGAAAGCTCATCTATTGCGAACATAAAATTGCTGTACTGCTCATTTGTCAGTTTTTCGCCGTCTTCTTCATCTGCACAGGCAAAATGTGTGAAAATACCTTCGATTTCTATTCCCGGAAGCTTACTGATTTTTACAACATCAGAAATCTCGTTATTATCTTTACCATAACAACAAAAACCGATTCTGCCCATACCTGTATCCATTTTAATATGAATTTTGATTTTTTTACCTGTCTTAAAGGCATATTCACTCATTGCTTTCGGAAGTGTGTTTTCAAAAACCGTAGGAATAATATTATATTCAAATAATTCAGGAACATACTCCAACGGTGTTGCACCTAAAATAAGAATAGGAATATCAATCCCCTTTTTTCTTATCTGCTTTGCTTCTTCAATGCACGCAACAGCCAGATAATCTGCACCGCTTGAGCAGGCAATACGGGCAACCTCGTAAAAGCCGTGACCGTATGCGTCAGCCTTTATAACAGCCATAAGCTTTGTTTTGTTTCCGATGAAGCTTTTGATATTGAAAATATTTTTTCTGAGCCTGTCAACATGGATTTCTGCCCATGTTCTTGATAATTTATAATTATTCATCATACAAAAAAGCCTTTCCGATAAAATTTAATATATCTGTTGCCTTAAGAGAATAGACTGACAGATATTTTGCGGCAAGCTCTCCCGCCAAGCCGTGAATGTAAGCTCCTAAGCTTGCACTGTCAAACGGTGATAACCCCTGTGCAAGAAAACCTGCTATAAGTCCGCTTAAGACATCGCCGCTTCCTGCGGTCGCCATACCGTTTGTGCCGCTTTTATTTATTCTGACCTCACCTGTCGGCGAAGCGATAACTGTTCTTGCACCTTTAAGAACTAAAACAACATTATTTTCCTTTGCGTATTTCTGAGAAAGATATATTCTGTTCTGATTAATTTCCTCAACACCAAGACCAATCATTTTTGAAAATTCTTTCGGGTGCGGAGTAGCAATAATCGGACACTTTCTATCTTTATTATTAATGTAATTCAAGCCTTCGGCATCAACAACAATCGGCTTTGAGCCTCGTTGTGCCAATTTCATTATATGAGAAATTTTTGAATTTGACATATAACCGGGCCCAACAACAAGGCTTGTCACACCGTCATATATTTCTTTATAATCCCTGTCATGCTTAACTATAATCTCTGTAACCTTCTGTGAAACAATATTAAAAATATCATCATTCACACAGGCATAAGAAATTGCGGCTCCTGAACGAAGAACAGCCTCCGAAGCCATTACAACGCTTCCGCTCATACCCTCGCTTCCGCCAAAAACAGCAACTCTTCCATATGTCCCTTTATGCGAATTTTCATATCTTTTCGGAAAAAGCGTCTTTGCCATTTCATTATCAATAAGATGTATATTAAGTCCGAGCATACTGTAACATTTCAGCGGTATTCCGATATCAACAACAGTAATTTTTCCGCAATATTCCAAGCCGGGATATATATTCATTCCTACCTTATTTATTGCCATTGTATATGTTTCATCGGCTTTAACACAAGCGGTATTTATTTTTCCGTTGTCACAGTTAAGACCGCTTGGGCAGTCAACGCTTATAACATACCAGTTTTCCGAATTTATTTTTTCGATAGCCTTAAAATATGTTCCTGCAATTTCACCCGTCACGCCTGTTCCTAAAATTGCGTCTATACATATATCACAGCCTTTAACCTCGTCAATATCAACTATACTGATACCGCAGGACAAAACCTCTGCAAGAATTTCTTTTGTAAGCGGATTGAGCTTATCTTCAGATAAAAAGCAAGGCACAACAGTTACAGCATAGCCTGCTTCTCTTATTTTTTTAGCTATATAAAAGCCGTCGCCGCCGTTTTTACCTCTTCCGCAAAAAATACAGACTTTTTTTGATGTATCGAATTTTTTCATAAATTCTCTGCAAAAGCCCGTGGTTGCGTTATCCATAAGCGTCTTATTATCAATGCCGCATTCCTTTAGCGCTATATTATCAAGTGCACTGCTCTGCATACTGCTCGCAAGCTGCATAACTATATACCTCCTTTAAAAAGCCATCTGAAATAAGTAAGCTTTTTGGTTTTCGATTTTCTTTTTGTCCGATGTTCCTTAGTATTTTTTTCTTCATGCAAAGAAAAAATGATATCCTGCGAATTTATTCCTTTAATATTTTCCTTTAAAGAATACTCTCCGCTTCTGTTCATTTGTCTGCCTTTGACATCATCTGACAAAATAAGCTCCAATGTATCATAAACGGATTTTTTTATTTCCCTGTTTTCTATCGGACAGGCAATTTCAACCCTTTTTTTCAGATTTCTTGTCATAAGGTCAGCCGAAGAAATATACATTTTTTCGGTACCGTTATGATAAAAATAATAAACGCGGCTGTGCTCAAGATATCTTCCTACAACACTTATTATATTAATATTTTTTGCAATATCGTCCGATGAAGGAACAAGACAGCAAATACCTCTTATTATAAGGTCAATTTTCACGCCTGCCCTTGCCGCCTCTATAAATTTATCAATAACGGTTTTCTCTGTGAGCGAATTTATCTTTATAATTATTCTGCCGTTTTGGTATAATTTATGGAACATTATTTCGTCATCAACAAGAGAAATCAGCTTTTCTTCGATATTATCGGGAGAAGAAACAAGCTTTTCATAAGTATTTTTAACATTACCCGATGAAATATTATCAAAAAAGTTCTTTGCGTCGTTTCCGATTGCAAAATCGTTTGTAATAATATTCATATCAGTATACAATGCGGCAGTTTTTTCATTGTAGTTTCCTGTTCCGCATTGAGTAATGTATTCTGCTCCGTCTTTTTTTCGTACAGTTATAAGACACAGCTTTGAATGTACCTTGTAATTTTCGGGACCGTACAGGACGCGAACTCCCGCTTCCTCTAATATTTCCGAATAGTTTATATTGTTTTCTTCGTCAAATCTTGCTCTTAATTCAACAACAGCCAGCACATCTTTTCCGTTTTCGGCGGCTTTTATAAGCTCCTCAATAACCTTTGAATTTTTATTTACTCTGTATAAAGTAATTTTTATCGAGGTTACATTTTTATCCTCTGCCGCTTCTGAAAGAAGCTTAAGAAATACCTTCATATTGTCATAGGGATAATTTAAAAAAATATCTCCCTCACGCACTTTTTTCATAACGCTTGTATTATTAAACCAAAGAGGAAGAGAAGCAACTCTCGGCTTAAAGGTATATTCCGAAATAATATTTTTCGGTAACAGCTTTTCAAGCTCCGAAACAAAATCAAAAGAAAGCGGTATACGGTTTACAAAAAGCATATCGGAAGATTCCTTGTTTAAGATAAGCTTTTTAAAATCCTTTGAAATACGCTTTGAAACCTCAAAACGAACAGGAGAAAGTCTCTGACGCTTTTTGATTATTTTTTTCATGCTGTTTCTGTAATCAAATTCATCTCGAAATTCATTTTCCAAAAGCTCGATATCCGCATTTCTCGTTACTCTTAATTTGCATTTATCCTGGATTTTATAGCCTGAAAAAAGCTCTGAGGCATATTCGCAGATTACATCGTCCGTAAGTACAAAGTCATAGGAATCCTTCTGATTTACAACAATAATCTCTTCAAGAGAGCTGCTTTTAAGCACCAATCCGAGATAGTTCTTATCTTTTTTAGAAAGCATAAACGCACAGCAAACAGCCTTGTTCTCAAGATGAGGAAAAGGATTTTTCAAATCAACAACCTGAACGGATAAAAGAGGCTTAACTCTTCTTTCATACATTTTTTTCAAAGTTTCTGCTTTACCGCCGAACAAGCTGCTGACCTTATGAAGCTTTATATTCACTTTTTTTAGTTCATCAATAACAAAGTCATATATTTTTTGTTTTTCAAGATAAAAATCCTGAGTTTTTTTATAAATCTGCTCAAGCTGTTTTTCGCAGGTAAAACCTGTTTTGTCATCAAGAGCTTTACTTCCGATAAGAATACGGTCCATAATACTTCCGACTCTTACCATATAAAACTCGTCAAGATTAGAGGTTGAAATAGCTAAAAAACGAAGCTTTTCAAAAGCGGGTGTATTATCGTTCACCGCTTCCTCCAAAACTCTGAGATTAAACTTAAGCCAGCTTAATTCTCTGTTATCATATAAATTCAAGGCTTTCAAAAAAATATCCTCCGATTAAAGATTTATAAGCATGGAAATTACTGAGCTTACAAAAGTTATGGTGATTGCAGCAACTACAACACCTGCAATTATTCTGTTTCTCTTTTCTTTCTTTTTCATTTTTCCGTTTACACCTTCCGCATATTGTATAATATATTATTATAGCACTATGGATTAAAAAAATCAAGAAGTATTACCATTTTTCTTGACATAATTTGCACTTTATGATATAATTCCACTTAGTGAGTTCGAAACCATCCTCACTATAATAAAAACTAAGGAGAAATTAAAAATGAAAAAATCAAAGGTTTACCAAATTACCCTTGGTGCCGTCGTCGGCGCCCTTTATGTTATTTTAACACTTATTGCAAATGCCTTCGGACTGGCAAACGGAGTTATTCAAATCCGTCTTTCCGAAGCGTTGACAATTCTCCCCTGCTTCAGTCCATATGCAATTTACGGACTTTTTGTAGGGTGCATCATTTCAAACACACTTACGGGAGCAGTATTCCTCGATATAATTTTCGGAAGTATTGCAACCTTAATCGGTGCATTCGGGACATATTATTTAAGAAAAAATAAATATCTCGCAGTTTTACCTCCGATTTTATCAAATACAGTTATTATCCCGCTTGTATTATCGTATGTATATAAATTTGAAGGGTCGCTCCCCTATTTTATGCTTACTGTGGGAATAGGAGAAATAATATCCTGCGGAGTTTTAGGAATAATTTTGTATAATTTTATAAAAAAATATAATCTCATTACGGAGGATTAGTAAAAATGAATCTCAAAGGTCTCAAAATTAATTTTTTAGGTGACAGCATTACTCAGGGACACGGAGTCCAAAAAGAAGAAAGCATCTATCTCAACATATTAAAAAGAGAAGCTGAGCTTTCAGAAGCCAGAAACTACGGAATAGGCGGAACAAGATTTGCCTTGCAGGAGGCTGACGAAAAGAACGGTGGCGACACAGGTTCTTTTTCATACAGATATAAAGCTATGGACGATGACGCTGATATAATTGTGGTTTTCGGAGGAACAAACGACTACGGTCACGGAGATGCGCCAATAGGCGGTTTTTCGGACAGAACTCCCACCACCTTTTATGGTGCATGTCATTTTCTTTTTTCAAAGCTTATTGAAAAATACGAAGGAAAGCCGATTGTGATTATGACTCCGCTTCACAGGCTAAACGAAGAAAGAAACACAGGTGACAATAAGCCTGAAGGCGTTGCAAGCTTGAAGGAATATGTAAATATAATAAGAGAGGTTGCGGAATATTATTCACTTCCTGTACTTGATTTATTTAAAAATTCAGGTATGCAGCCGTCTGTGCCTGTAATACAGCAGAAATTCATTCCCGACGGACTTCACCCGAACGAAAACGGTCATAGAATTATTGCAGACAAGCTGAAAGTATTTTTGGAAAATTTATAATACATATAAAGGGGCTGTTTAAAAATTATTTTTAAACAGCCCCTTTTTTTAGGGGATAGGAAAAAAAG
>CAZHZL010000039.1:22080-25270 GCA_964537245.1 uncultured Oscillospiraceae bacterium | reverse complement strand
GTAAAACAACATCGCCGTCGTTCATAGCAGCAACAGCAGCTTTTGCATTTTCGCCTACAACAGTTGCGTCAGCAGCAAAAATAACATCTTTGCCGAGCTTTTCTGACAATTTTTTTGCAACAGGAGCCAAAGAAAGCTTAGCTACAGCTTCGCCCTTAGGTTTTCCTAAGTGTGAGCAAAGAATAACCTTTGCGCCGTTGTCAACAAGGTGCTTTATTGTAGGAAGTGCACCGTCAATTCTTGTTTCGTCTGTAATGTTGAGATTTTCGTCGAGCGGAACATTGAAGTCGCAACGAACGAGAACTCTTTTGCCTTTTACTTCGATATCTCTGATAGTTTTTTTGTTTAACATGAGTAAAATCTCCTTTTATATATAATAATTTTTTAAACTAAGCCATCATTCCTATTTTACAACATTTTTTGGAAATTTGCAATAGTTATTTATAAAATTGTTATTTTTTTATCAAATTTTTTCAATTTTATATAAAAATAAAGTAAAAATTGACTTCTGTTTATATATTTTACCAAAAATACTTGCAATTTACACCATAAATGTGTTAAAATATATCCTGTGTTAAACAATTGAAAGGATATATTTTAATGAAATCGTTTGTTATAAACAAAAATGATGAAGGGCAAAGACTTGATAAATATATAAAAAAAGTTCTTACTCATGCGCCCGATTCTTTGATATATAAATATTTAAGAAAAAAAAGAATAAAGATTAATCGCAAAAAAGAAGATATTTCCTATAAGCTTAAGGAAGGCGATGTTGTTGAATTTTATGTTAATGACGAGCTTTTTATGGGAAGCGAAGAAAAGGAAGATTCCTTTTTGAAAATTACTCCGAAGCTTGATATTATATATGAGGACGAAAATCTGCTTGTCATCCATAAAAAACCCGGTGTTATAGTTCACAGCGACGATAAGGAGAATTTTAATACGCTTGTTGCACATGTTCTTGCTTACTTATATAAAAAAGGAGAATTTGACTATGAAAACGAAAACTCCTTCAGACCTGCGCTTTGTAACCGCCTTGACAGAAATACAGGCGGAATTATGCTTGCTGCAAAAAATGCTTCTGCATTAAGGTGCATGAACGAAATTATTAAAAACAGGGAAGCACATAAAAAATATCTTTGTATAGCACTGGGGCATTTTGATAAAAAAGAAGCAACCTTGAAAGCGTATCACTTTAAGGACGAAAAGAAAAAAGAGGTTTATATTTCAAAGGATAAGAAAAACGGATATAAAGAGATAATCACAGGCTATAAGGTTCTGAAGCAAGAAAAAATAAACGGTGAGCTTCTTTCCTATCTTGAGGTTTCTCTTATTACAGGAAGGACACATCAGATAAGAGCGCATATGGCGTACCTTTCGCATCCGCTTTTGGGCGACGGGAAATACGGAAGAAATGAAGTGAATAAAAAATTCGGTATAAAATATCAGTGCCTTTATTCGTATAAGCTTACCTTTGATATAAAGGATAAAAATTCACCTATGTATTATCTTAACAACAAAAAATTTGAAATAAAGGATATTGATTTTTTTAACTGAGTGAAAGGGTTAATGTAAAATGCTGAAAGAATATTTGAAAAAAATAAATATAGAGCCTGATGAAGAAATGATGACGAGATTTGAGAAATTCACAAAACTGCTTCTGGAGTGGAACGAAAAAATAAATCTTACTTCTATAACGGAAAAAGAGGAAATTGAAATAAAGCATTATATTGACAGCTTAACCGTTTTTGAAACAGGAAAAATAAAAGAAAATATGAAAATAATTGATGTAGGCTGCGGTGCTGGCTTTCCGTCTTTTCCGATGAAGTTTGCACTTCCTTCTTTAGATGTTACAATGCTTGATTCGCTTAACAAAAGAATAATTTTTCAAAGACAAGTATCAGAAGAGCTTAATTTAGAAAAAATACAAAGTGTTCATCTTCGTGCCGAAGAGGGTGGAGTAAACGAAAAATACAGAGAAAAATATGATATAGCATGCGCAAGGGCAGTTGCAAGCTTATCCTCATTGATTGAGCTTTGTATTCCTTTTGTGAAGGTAGGCGGTTATTTTATAGCGCTGAAAGGAAACGAGGTTTCGGAGGAGCTTGATAATGCTAAAAATGCTCTTGGGTGCTTAGGCACTGTTATTGAAGATGTTATTACTCTTAAGCTTCCCAAATTTGAGCATGAAAGAAATATTGTAGTTATAAAAAAAGTAAAGCCGACAGACAAACGCTTTCCGCGTAAAGCACCTAAGCCGATAAACAAACCTTTATGAAAAATAAAAGGAATGATAAAAAATGAAAATAAGCTACTCGGATTATAAAAACGAGCTGAAAAAATTATTTAAAGAAATTTTCAAAGAAACTGACAGCTTTAATGAGATGATATTTGAAAAGAAGCTGTCAGAAGCTGATATTTTTGCTTTGTTTTGTAATGATGAAATTGCGTGTGTTACCTATGCAATTCATTTTATGGTAAAGATAAAAAACGAAATTAAAAAGTGTGTTTATATCTATGGAGTAGGCGTTAAAGAAAAATACAGGGGCAGGGGACTTTCAAAAGAAATACTTTCTGAAATATACAGCTATTACAAGGATAAAAACATATCATTTTTATATTTGGTGCCTGCTGATGAAGGACTTTTTAAAATGTATGAAAAGCTCGGATATGAAACTGCGTTTTATCTTTATAAAAAAGAGTTTGATTTGAAAAATACTGAAAATTATTTTTATAATATCACATCAGGCGATTATGATTCCGATTATGAAAAATATATTGAGAAATTTGATACAGTAATTTTAAAAAATAAAACTGACAGGGAAGTTAGTAAATGGTATACGACATACAAAAAATCAGGTGAAAGCGGATTTTTGGTTGAAGCAGATGAAAATACTGTTTTTATAAGAGAAAGCTTCATATACGATGAAAATGATTTGTTTTCTTTTTTGTCATATCTGAAAAACAAGGGCTTTGATAAAGCTGTTGTCACAAATTACGGTAATAAAAAAATTCCGTATGCAATGGTGAAAAAATACGAGCAAAAGTTTGATTTTGAAAACGGATATACAAATATGAATTTCGATTAATTTTATTTTTTGTTTATAATAACAGTTGCAATTTTGAAAATATTGTGATATAATAACAAGGTATTATTTTTTAGAGAGGTACAATTAATATGGGCGGATTT
>CAZHZL010000039.1:0-22070 GCA_964537245.1 uncultured Oscillospiraceae bacterium | reverse complement strand
GTATACTATTTTATGGATTTGGTAG
Source organism: uncultured Oscillospiraceae bacterium (assembly GCA_964537245.1). Lineage (GTDB taxonomy): Bacteria > Bacillota > Clostridia > UMGS1840 > UMGS1840 > UMGS1840. The sequence continues at coordinate 22,045 of CAZHZL010000039.1, read as the reverse complement.
GATGTACTTATAAAAGGAGATAACACATGGGCGGATTTTTTGGAGTAGCATCAAAAGAGGATTGTGTATTTGATTTGTTTTACGGCGTGGACTATCATTCTCATTTGGGTACCAGACGCGCAGGTATGGCAGTATATAATTTTGAAAGCGGATTTGATAAATCAATTCATAATATAGAAAATACACCGTTTAGGACAAAGTTTGCAAAGGATTCAGTTTCTATGCACGGAAACTACGGAATAGGTTGTATATCCGATTTTGAAGCACAGCCGATTCTTATAAGGTCACATCACGGGACATTTGCAATAACAACAGTCGGAAAAATAAACAATTCAGACGAGATTGTGAGTGAAATACTTAAAAATCATACCCATTTTTTTGAAATGCAAAACGGCACTATAAATCAGACAGAGCTTGTTGCTGCAATAATAAATCAGAAGGAAAATTTTATTGACGGTATCAGATATGCTCAGGATATTATAGATGGCTCAATGAGTATGCTTATTTTGTCTCCGAAAGGGATATACGCTGTCCGCGACAAGTTAGGAAGAACGCCTGTCGTTATAGGAAAAAAAGATACGGGCTACTGTGCAAGCTTCGAGAGCTTTGCATACCTTAATCTTGGTTATACAGATTATAAAGCATTAAAACCGGGTGAGGTTGTTGTTTTTGATAAAAATAATGTAAGAACTCTTATTGCTCCCGGAGAAGATATGAAGGTGTGTACATTCTTATGGGTGTACTACGGTTATCCGCCGTCATCATATGAAGGTATGAGCGTTGAGCAAATGCGATACAACTGCGGCAAATGTCTTGCAAAGCGTGATAAGGGAGTTGTAAATCCAGATTTGGTTGCAGGCGTACCTGATTCGGGTATTGCTCATGCAGTAGGCTATTCCAATGCATCGGGAATACAGTTTTCAAGACCGTTTATAAAATATACACCTACCTGGCCGAGATCATTTTTGCCGTCACATCAGAGCAAAAGAAATCTTATCGCAAAGATGAAGCTTATTCCTATCCATGACCTTATTGAAAATAAAAAGCTTCTTTTGATTGATGACTCGATAGTTCGTGGTACTCAGCTTCGTGAAACAACTGAATTTTTGTATGAAAGCGGAGCGAAAGAGGTGCATATAAGAACAGGCTGTCCGCCGCTTTTATTCGGATGTAAATATCTTAATTTTTCTCGTTCATCTTCGGAAATGGAGCTTATAACAAGAAGAGTTATAAAAGAGCTTGAAGGCGAAGAGCCTTCAAAAGAGGTGCTTTGGGAATATGCTGACCCTGACAGCGAAAGATATAAAAATATGGTTGAAAAAATAAGAGAGAAGCTTCATTTTACTTCTCTTGGATACTTAAGACTTGACGATATGCTTGATTCAGTCGGAATAGATAAATCAAAGCTGTGTACATATTGCTGGAACGGCAAAGAATAAAATAAGTGAGGAGTTGAAAAATTTCAACTCCTCGTTTTTTATTTGAATGTTTTCATTTTCGCAAATATAAATCCTACAATAATACTTATTACAAGTGATATTACGATTATAATCGTGAATGCCTGCGGATGAGAGGTGAACGGCATTGACGCCTGATTTAAGTTCATTCCGTAAGCGCTGAATATCATTGTCGGAATTTCCATAACGATTGTGATAATCGCAAGCACCTTCATAACAAAATTCAGGTTGTTTGAAATAACGGAAGCAAATGCGTCCATAGTTCCGCTTAAAATTCCGCTGTAAATGTTAGCCATTTCGATTGCCTGCTTGTTTTCGACGATAACATCCTCCAATAAGTCTGCGTCGTCCTCGTATTTCTTTATAATTTCAGATCTTAAAAGCTTTTCCAAAACAACCTCGTTTGACCTTAATGATGTGGTGAAGTATACTAAGCTCTTCTCCAATTTTAAAAGCTCAATAAGCTCGCTGTTTTTGGTCGATTTGTGAAGCTTGTTTTCAACCTCTTCGCTTTTTCTGTCAATGCTTCTTAAGTAGCTGAGGTAGGTTGAAGAATTTTTATAAAGTATCTGAAGCACAAATCTTGACTTCATATATGTGTAAAAATCTTTTATTCTTCCGTTTTCAAATTGCTTGAGTATCGGCGTGGATTCACTGCAAACCGTGATAACGACATCGCCTGCTAGAATTATTGAAAGCGGTATTGTAGTATAAAGCTCTTTTTCGTTTTGGTCTTCTACTATCGGAATATTAACAAGAATCATTGTATAATTTTCATCAAATTCTATACGGGATCTTTCGTCAATATCCAATGCGGCTTTGATTGAATCTTCATCAATGTTGTATCTGCTTCTGATTTCATCAAGCTCAGCGTTTGTTGGTGAAATCATGGAAATCCAGCAGCCGTTTTCAGGTGTTTCGATAGTTTTTAAAGTGTTTTCTTTTGAAATGTAGTAATTAATCATCGTTCTTTTCCTTTCACAGCAATGCACAGAGCAATACTGAAATGAAAAAGAAAAAATATATCTTTTTTAAGTATTGTTCTGCACAGTATTTTTTAAATTGTTCGTACTATGGGCATCATCTGTGCCCTTAATAGATTTTGGCTTCATAAAAAATACTCACATCCTTCTTTAAAAAAATTATATTAATTTATATTTTTCCAAAATTCTTTTATATCGTAAAAAAGCGGTGTTTCAAACGATAAATTCAAATTTGGAAAAGATATTTTTTGACAATGAAGCGCCTGACGGGGAAATATATCGCTTCCGCCGTAAAGCACATCTCCCAAAAGGGGATGACCTATATGTGAAAAATGAACTCTTATCTGATGAGTTCTGCCTGTTATCAGGTTTATTTTCAACATTGAGAAATTTTCTTTTTCTTCTGTTACCTCATATTCAGTGACAGCGCGTTTTCCGTCGATGCTGACTTCTCTTTTTATTCCGTCTGTACTTCTTTCAATGGGTAAATCTATTATACCTTTTTTCTCCTTTAATATTCCGCCGACAACAGCGATATATTCTTTTACTGCATTTTCTTTTGTCAGCCTGTTCTGAGCGTATTGATTTTTGCAGACTACAGTAACGCCGCTTGTATCTTTATCAAGCCTGCCGAGTATACGCACACTTGTTCTGATGTCGTTTTCTCTGTAATACCATTCCACAAAATTTCCAAGCGTACCTATCGGATGACCTTTAGACGGATGAGGAGGCATATCAAAGGGCTTGTTTAAAACAAGAAAATCCTCGTTTTCATATATAATCTCAACATCTCTGTCCTTATGCGCAATAATATTTTCTGAAGCTTTTTGGGGGAAAATAATCTCAACGCAATCGTCTTCACAAAGTATTTTATTCGTCCATGCGACATTTTTATTAACAAGAATCCCCTCCGTCGTTTTCAGTTTATTTATAAGCCGTCTTGACATTCCCTGTTCTTTTTTTAAAAAGTCGCCCAGACTCATATTTTCATTTTTTTTTTCTACAATAAATTTCATTTTCTGTAAACAAGCAGCTTAAATTCTGCTGATATCGTAAGTTTTTCAAGAGCTTTTAATTTTTCTGTTTTTTCTTTCGGAGTCCTGTAATAATAAGGCGTCATCATAAAAAGATTTTGTATACCCGTATTATCTGATAAATTCATTTTGAATTTTATATCTCTGTTGTAAAGAAATTCAAAATCATCTAAATGAAAATCCTTGACTTCGTTTTTGTAAGGCTCGTCATAAAGTAACTCCTTAATTTCAAAAAGATGGTTTTCATCGGGTATTCCCAGAATCATTATTCCGCCTTTTTTTAATACTCTTATAAATTCATCGTGCGCATACGGCGCGAAAAGACTTATAAGCATATCAAAGCTTTCGTCATAAAAGGGGAGTGAAAAAAGACTTGCAACGGAATAATTAATGCTTTTATTCTTTTTTGCGGCACTTATAATGGCATTTTTTGATATGTCAACGCCGTAAATATTTCTTTTTTCAGCATATAATGAAGCTGTATAATAGCCCTCTCCGCAGCCCGCGTCAAGAATATTTTTCGGGCTTGTTTTTTCTGCTTCTTCCTTCAGTGCATCGCAAAAAGGCTTGTAATAATCTTTTTTTAAAAAGCTTTCTCTTGCTTCAACCATCAGCTTGTTGTCACCGGGATTTTTTGAATGCATTTTATCAGCTGTAAGAAGATTGACATAACCCTGTTTTGCATAATCAAACGAATGATTTTTTTCGCAGACAAGAGAGCCGTATGCACTTTTTTTGGTATCCTTATTAAGTTTATTTCTGCACACGGGACATATATACATCTTTGATTCCTCTTTTTTTAAAAGCATATTATAAATTTTATCATATTTTTATAAAAAAGTCAAGACTTAACAGAAAACTTGTGTATGTGCCTTATTTTTGTTTTAAGCAGTTATTTCAAAATCTCTCCAGATATTTTTTATATTACAACACATAAGAAAGGAAAAATCAAGACTTGACTAAAATTATTTACTGTGATATAATGAGTTTGCAAAGTAAACTCAATTTTTATAATTGGCATATACAAATTTAAAGAAGGTAAAAAAATGAAAAAGGAATTAACAAAAAGATACATATTATTTATAATCGGGTTGTTTTTTATGGCAATCGGAGTTGCATTTACAAAAAGAGGGGAGCTTGGAGTTTCTCCTGTTTCGTCTGTTCCCAATATTTTAAGTTATAAATTTGACTTTTTTACGATGGGAACTTGGCTTATTATATGGAACTGTATGCTTATTGCGGCACAGCTTGTGATTCTGAAAAAGGATTTCAAGCCGATACAGCTTTTGCAGATACCTGTTTCTTTTCTGTTTGGGTGGTTTACTGATTTTGGTTTATGGTGTTTGTCAGAAATAAGCCTGGAAATGTATATATTAAGGCTTGCATTTGTTGTTATCGGCACCGTTGTTTTAGGATTTGGAGTTTCTGTTTGCTTTAATGCGAATGTAATTATGAATGCTGGCGAAGCCTTTGTGAAAACGGTTGCTGACAGATTGAATAAAAATTTTGGTAATGTGAAAATTGTGTTTGACATATCAAATGTCTTATTGTCTGTTATTATGTCGCTCATATTTTTTGATTTCAAAATTGTCGGTGCAAGAGAAGGTACTCTTATAGCTGCTGTGTTTACGGGAGTATTTGTTAAAATATTCAATAAAGCTCTCGGTGGGGTTTGGAATAAGCTATTAAAAAACAGAGGAAAAGTATGAAAGAAATTGTGCCTGATTATTATAAAGATTTTAAATGTATTGCAGATAAATGTAAAAACAGCTGTTGCGTCGGCTGGGAAATTGATATTGATGACGATACATACTCATTGTATGAAAATACAGTCGGAAACTTTGGGGAAAAGCTGCTTGAAAATATTTCCGATAACGGATACCCACATCATTTTATACTTACACAAAACGAAAGATGTCCTTTTCTTAATGAAAATAATTTGTGCGAAATAATAAAAGAAAAAGGAGAAGGGTATCTTTGTCAGATATGCAGTGACCACCCTAGATTTAAGAATTTTTATTCCGATGTTACGGAGACAGGACTGGGGCTTTGCTGTGAAGAAGCGTGCAGAATTATTCTTTTTAAAAAAGATACTTTTAAGCTTATTTATCCTGACAATATAAATGAGCTTTTGAATGTGGAGGAACGGGAGTTTTTTAACAACAGGCAAGAGATATTTGATATAATTCAGAACAGAAAAGTTTCTTTCATAAAAAGAATTAAAAATGTTATGGAAAGCTTTGATATTCCGATGGTGAATAAAGCACTTTCGTATTGGGCGGATATTTTTTTGAAGCTTGAAAGATTTTGTGATAAATGGGATGAAAAAATAAAAGTGCTTTATGAGGCAGAAGCTTCTGACGGAGCTGTCTTTACGGAAGAAAATGCTGTGGTTTTTGAACAGCTTTTTTGTTATTTTGTTTTCAGACATTTATCGGACAGTCTTTATGAAGATGATTTTAATGAAAGGCTTTGCTTTTGCATTTTAAGTACATTTATAATCGGTGTAATTTGCTGTTTTGAAGATGAAGCTTCAGACGGCTGTATAGCAGAAATTGCAAGAATGTATTCTGCTGAAATTGAATATTCTGACGAGAACACACAAACGCTTCTTGATGAAATATACAGTGTTATATATTAAAAAGGTAAGGTGGTAAAAATGATATTAAAAGAACTTATAAAAATATTTGAAAATAATTTTCCTGTGGAAAATAAGGAAAGCTGGGATAATGTCGGTCTTATGGTAGGTGACGAAGAGGCAGATATAAAAAAAGCATATGTTTGTCTTGATGTTACGGAGGAAACAGTTAATTTTACAGTAGAAAATAACTGTAAGCTTATTGTGACTCATCACCCGTTTATTATGCCGTCACTTTCGAATATAAATTTTAAAAATCAGAAAGCAAGAATGATACGCGAGCTTATAAAAAATGACATAAATGTGTATTCTATGCATACGAATTTTGACAGCTCAATCGGCGGAATAAACGATATACTTGCAAAAAAGCTTGATTTGTGTGATTATGAAGCTACACTTCCTCAGCTTTACAGAAAAGGAATATTAAAAAATGAAATATCCTTGAGCGAATTTATAAATAATGTTAAAGAAATACTTAATGTGAAAAATGTTATCTGCTGTGGAGATTTGAATAAAAAAGTAAAAACAGTGGGAATTTGCAGCGGTGGCGGCGGCTCTCTTATTTCAGACGCATACCCGTGCGATGTATTTTTGACAGGTGAAGCAAAATATCACGAGTTTCAGAATGCATTGGCTATGGATATCGCTGTTGTTGCGGCAGGTCACTTTGAAACAGAAAATATTGCTCTTTATAAAATAAGAGAAATATTGAAAAATAATAATATAGAAGTAGTTGAAAAAGAAGTATTTAAAGGATTTTCAAAAATAGTCTGATAAAAAGGAGCATATATGGATTTTTGTCATTTACATGTGCATACTCAGTACAGTCTGCTTGACGGTCTTTGTGATATAAAGGCTCTGGTAAAAAAAGCGAAGGAGCAGGGATTTTCTTCTCTTGCAATAACTGACCACGGCTTTTTGGGCGGAATTATTGAGTTTTATAAGGAATGTAAAAAAGAAAATATCAAGCCTGTTATAGGGTTGGAATTTTATATTTGTGATGATTGTGAGGACAGAAGCAAAAACAGCTACAATCATCTTATTTTACTTGCAAAAAACAATACAGGTCTTAAGAATCTTTATAAGCTTTCATCGGCTTCATATACAAAAGGCTTTTACTATAAGCCGAGAATTGATAAGGATTTACTGAAAAAATATTCGGACGGGCTTATATGTCTGACAGCATGCGTACAGGGGAGGGTTCCGCAGCTTATTATATCAGGTGATTATGAAGGGGCAAAAAAGGAGCTTTCGGATTATATAGATATTTTTTCAGCTTCTAATGTGTATGTCGAGCTTCAGGACCACGGAATTGAAATACAAAAAACAATAAATCCTGTTTTGGAAAGACTTGCACAGGAGCTTGGTATTAAAGCTGTCTGCACAAACGATGTTCATTATATAGAAAAAAAGGACAGTCATTATCAGGATATTCTGATGTGTATACAAATGCAGAATAAAATCACCGATTTAAACAGAGTGAAGCTTGAAACGGCAGAGTTTTATTTAAAATCCTATGACGAAATGCTTTCTTTGTTTCCGGCTCATTCAGAGTATCTTAAAAATACACTTGAAGTTGCAGAAAAATGTAATGTTGAAATTAAGTTTGGAAGCGTATCATTTCCGAAGTTTTTTGAGGACAGAAGCTATGAAGAAACGGTTTCATACTTCAAAAAGCTTTGCTATAAGGGCTTGGAGCTAAGATATAAAACGGTAACTCCGGAGCTTAAGGAACGCCTTGATTACGAAATGAAAACAATATGTGAAATGGGCTTTTGCGATTACTTTCTTATAGTGTGGGATTTTGTAAAATACGCAAAGAAGATGAATATCCCCGTAGGACCCGGAAGAGGCTCTGCAGCAGGCTCGCTTGTTTCTTATGTTCTTAACATTTCAACTGTCGACCCGATAAAATACAATCTCGTTTTCGAGCGTTTCTTAAATAAAGAAAGAATAAGTATGCCCGATATTGATATTGACTTGTGCTATGAAAGAAGAAATGAAGTAATTGAATATGTTGTAAATAAATACGGCGCGGATAAGGTTGCTCAGATTATCACATTTGGAACAATGAAGGCAAAAGCGGCGATAAAGGATGTCGCAAGAGTTATGAATATTTCCTATAATAAAGCTGACAGCGTAACAAGCCTTATCGGCAGAAGCGGATGTGCAACAATAGATGAAGCGATAGAAAAGGAATATGAACTTAAAAATATGCTGAGCGATCCCGAAGTAAACGAGCTGATTGCAGTTTCAAAAAAGCTTGAGGGGCATTTAAGACACAGCTCTGTTCATGCGGCAGGCGTCCTTATTGCCGGCGAAAGCGCGGATAATATTGTTCCTTTGTGTATGGTCAACGATACCCTTGTTACACAGTATGAGAAAAACAATCTTGAAGAGTTGGGACTTATCAAGATGGATTTTCTTGGGATAAGATATATCACTGCAATTCAGTCAGCAATAAACAAAATAAAAGAACAAAAAAATATTGATGTGACCTTTAATGACAGCTATGATGATAAAAATGTTTACAAAATGCTTTCGTCAGGTGAGACAGACGGTGTGTTTCAGCTTGAAAGTGAAGGTATGCGGAGCTTTTTAAGAGATTTTAAACCAAGCTGCTTTGAGGATATTATTGCGGCAATCTCTTTATACCGTCCCGGTCCTATGAGCGAAATTCCGAAATTTATACACAATAAAAAGAATCCCGATAAAATAACATATAAAGACGAAAGACTCAAAAGTATTTTAGAGGTTACCTACGGTTGTATAGTTTATCAGGAACAGGTTATGGAGATTTTCCGTGTGCTTGCAGGATTTACTTTAGGTCAGGCTGATTCTATAAGAAGAGCAATTTCAAAAAAGAAAGCAGAAATTATTAATTCTCAGAAAAAAGCATTTTTAGACGGTTGCGTAAAAAACGGTGTTGATAAAAATGTTGCCGAGGATATTTTTTCAGATATAGAATCTTTTGCAGACTACGCTTACAATAAATCCCATGCAACCTGTTACAGCGTAATTGCATATCAGACTGCTTTCTTAAAAATATATTATCCCGTATATTATTACAGTGCGCTTATTTCAGCATACAACGAATCTGCCGAAAAGGTAGCGTTTTATATCAGAAGCGCCCTCAAATTCAAGGTTGAAACCTTGTCTCCCGATATAAACACATCAAAGGAGAATTTTTCAATATACGAAGGCAAAATAAGCTTCGGACTTTCATCTGTAAAAGGTGTGGGAATAGGAATGGCTGAGCTTATTGTTGATGAAAGAACTAAATACGGAGAATTTGATACCTTTGAAGATTTTATCAGAAGAATGGTGAAGCACCATATAAATAAAAATGCTGTATCCTCTCTGATAAAAGCAGGCTGCTTTGATGAGTTTGACGGAAGAACTGAGCTTTTAAAAATCCACGAAATAGAGCTTTCCAAACATTCAAACGATTATCGTAACAATGTTGAAGGACAAATCGGCTTTTTCGGTCTTATGTTAAACGACAGTACAGACGAAAGCTACAAAAAAAGCAAAAGAAAATTGACAGCTGACAGGAAGCTTACTGCTGAAGAGCTTGAAATGGAAAGGGAAGTGCTCGGACTTTATATTTCAGGTCATCCGCTTGATGAATTTATAGAAAAAATACAGGCAATAACAAAAATTGAGATTTACTCTGTAAAAGAGCATATTTTAGCTATCGGTGATGTTCCTGAAATATACAGCGGAGAAATTGTTCTTGTCGGATTGGTTAAAAAAACAAGACAGAAAATGACAAAAACAGGAAAAGAAATGATGTTTTTTACATTGGAGGATATCAGCGGAACAGTTGATTGCGTGGTTTTTCCGAATGTAATGGCTGAATACGGAATGTATCTTGGAAATAACAATATCGTTATCGTTCGCGGTAAGCTTTCTTACGAAAATGATAAGGTAAGTTATGTTGTTGATAAGGCTGAACATTTCAATACAAAAAAAGCTTACTTAAAAATGTATTTAAAAATTGACAAAGACAAAGAAGCGTGTTATAATGATATTATAAAGAAGCTTGAATTTTTCAGCGGCAATACTCCTGTGTATTTTTATTATCCGCATAAAAAGAAAACCTTTTTAGCACCTCAGAAGTATTGGGTCAGCGAAAATAAAATCCTTCTGGATGAGCTTTATAAAATTTTGGGCGAGGACAATGTAAAGGTTGTAATCGCTTAGTATGAAAGGAATGTACTTATTATGAAAAAAAGTTTTTTACCCATTATTGTTGTTTTAGTTGTTTTAATAGCACTTTTTGCTGTTTCGTTTTTAAAAGACCAAAACGGAGAAATTCCTGCGCCAAACGATGAGGACGCTGTAATAGCACAGCAGGATGAAGAAACGAAAAAACCTTTAGATGAAGCGGTAAAAGAAGATGAAAATGTAAAAAGCGAAGAAGTTTTTTCGGAAACAGAGAAAGAAGATGCTTCTTCTGAGAAAAAAAGTTCTTCTTCTGAAAGAAAAAGTGCCAAAGGTCTGTTTTTGGGAATGGATGATTCAAATTTCCTTGTAATATTTATGGATGACGGAAGCGGTACACCGAAGGATTGCCGTTTTACAATAGACAGAAGTCTGAATTTTGAAAACAGCGATGTGGAAATAGGCGACAGTGTTGAATTTGAATATGAAACAGATTCGAAGGATACGAAAACAATAGTAAAGATATCAAAAGCCGCACAATAACGAAATTATGGACTGTAAAAAAGTAACTTTTTTGCAGTCCGTTTTTGTCGAAAAAAGTATTGACAAATATTTCAAGCTATGGTATAATTTTTTCGATAGTTTTTATTATAAAAAAAGAAAAAGGAGTTCTTTTAAAATGAAAAACACAAAAAGATTACTTCCGCTTACAGCGCTTATGGTAATGCTTTTAACAGCATTGACTCCTATAATTGCATTTGCGGAAGGCGAAACACCGACAAATATGTTTTACGGTACACTTTGGGCACTTTTACCGCCGTTTATCGCGATTGTGCTTGCACTTATTACAAAAGAAGTTTATTCTTCTTTGTTTATAGGTATTGTTGTAGGCGGATTGTTTGCTGCAAATTTCCAACCAATAAAGGCTGTTGACGCTCTTTTGAATGAAGGTTTAATTGCGGCAGTTTCAGGCACGGCAGGTATTTTTATATTCTTGGTTGTTCTCGGAATAATTGTTGCTCTTGTCAATAAAGCGGGCGGAAGTGCTGCTTTTGGTGCATGGGCTCAGAAAAATATCAAATCAAGAACAGGCGCTATGCTCGCTACATTTGTTCTTGGCGTTCTTATCTTTATTGATGACTATTTCAATTGTCTTACAGTTGGCTCTGTAATGCGTCCTGTAACAGATAAATACAAAGTTTCACACGCAAAGCTTGCGTACATCATTGACGCAACAGCGGCTCCCGTTTGTATGATAGCTCCTATTTCATCATGGGCGGCTGCAGTTTCAAGCTATGCTCCTGAAGGACAGGGAATAAGCTTGTTTGTGAGAGCGATTCCTTATAACTTCTATTCACTTCTTACACTCGTTTTTGTTGTGGCAATAGCACTTATGAAATTTGACTACGGCTCAATGAAATTGCATGAGAAAAATGCACTTGAAAACGGTGACCTCTACACATGCGGAGAGAAAAACGAAGTTCCTGAAGACGCACCTTCTTCAAAAGGTAAGGTTATAGACCTCGTTCTTCCTATTATTGTACTTATAGTTGTTTGTGTGCTTGCACTTGTATATGTTGGCGGCTTCTTTGGCGTTGATATCTGGGGCGGTACAGATTGCGCAGGCGACTTTATCGGTGCATTTGGTAACACAGACGCAACAGTAGGACTTCCGTGGGGCGGTCTTATCGCACTTATATTCACAATTATTTATCTTGCATTAAGAAAAGTTGTTTCATTCAAAGAAGCTATGGATTGTATTCCAAAAGGCTTTATAGCAATGGTACCTGCAATTCTTATTCTTACATTTGCAACATCTCTTAAAAATATGACAGGCTTACTCGGAGCAGATGTATATGTTGAAGGACTTATGAAAGGTGCTGCAGCAGGTCTTGCAAACTTCCTTCCTGCTGTTATCTTCATTGTTGCTTGTATTCTTTCTTTTGCAACAGGTACATCATGGGGAACCTTCGGTATTCTTATTCCGATTGTTACAGCAATGTTTGACCCTGCAAATCCGCTTTATATCATCGGTATGTCAGCTTGTCTTGCGGGTGCTGTATGCGGCGACCACTGTTCACCGATTTCAGATACAACAATTATGTCATCGGCAGGTGGTCAGTGTAACCACATTAACCATGTTTCAACACAGCTTCCGTATGCGATTACAGTTGCGGCTGTTTCATTTGTATCATACATTATCGCAGGCTTTGTTCAGTCAGTTTATATTGCACTTCCGATTGCTGTTGTTCTTATGATAGCAACACTTTTTGTTATAAAGGCTGTTACTAAAAAAGAAGCGTAAACAATTTTAAAAAAATATAAAAAATGAGGGCGTTTTGTCCTCATTTTTTTGTTTTGATAATAAAATATAATATAGGAAAAATTTAAATAAAAATAATGTTGAATAATCGCATTTTTTGTTATATTTTACGAAAAAATCTATTGACTTAAAGCGCTTTTTTTGGTATAATATTATTTGGTGAAATTTAAGATACAAGGACTGATAAAATGTTTGATATGGAATTTAAAAAAATAAATAAAACCTTGCTTGGAATAGATGTCGGCTCAACAACCGTTAAGGTTATAGCAGTTAAAAACGGAAAAATAATTTTTTCGTGCTATGAAAGACATTTTTCACAGGTTTATGCAAAAACGCTTGAAATACTCGGTAAGCTTGAAGATGAGCTTAAAGATGACGAAATCTGTATGGCAATTTCAGGCTCAGCAGGACTCGGTATGGCAAATGAGGCAGGTATTCCTTTTGTACAGGAGGTTTTTGCAACAAGTGAAACGATTAAAGCTTTTGCACCCGATACCGATGTTGTAATAGAGCTTGGCGGTGAGGATGCAAAGGTTATTTTCTTTAAAGGCGTTACCGACGAAAGAATGAACGGAAGCTGTGCAGGAGGTACAGGCGCATTTATAGACCAGATGGCTACACTTCTTGATTTGGATGTCGATACTCTCGATAAGCTCAGCTTAGAATATGAAAAAATATATCCTATCGCGTCACGCTGCGGAGTTTTTGCAAAATCAGACATTCAGCCACTTATAAACGACGGTGCCAAAAAAGAAGATATTGCGGCAAGTATATATCAGGCAGTTGTTAATCAGACTATTACAGGACTTGCGCAAGGATATGAAATAAGCGGAAATGTTATGTTTCTTGGCGGACCCTTATACTATTGCGAAGGCTTAAGACAAAGATTTAAAGATACATTGAAGCTTGATGATGAGCATGCGATTTTTCCGTCATATGCAAGATACTGTGTTGCAATAGGAACGGCGCTTTACAGTGTCAAATCAAATAAAACATTTTCTTATGCTTCAATTATAGAAAGCATAAATAATGCAAAAAATACAAAGAAAACAACGAAAACCTCTGATCCTCTTTTTAATTCAAAGGAAGAATATGAGGAATTTCTGAAAAGACATAACAGCAGCAATGTCGAAACCTGTGACCCTGAATTATATACAGGAAAGGCTTATATCGGTATTGACTGCGGAAGTACAACAACAAAGGTTGTTGCTATAACTGAGGATAACAGAATTTTATACAGCTTTTACAGCTCAAACAAAGGAAATCCGCTTGTTATTGTAAAAGAACAGCTTGAAATTTTATACGATTTATTCAGAGACAGAATACAGATTGCTTCCACTGCTGTAACAGGCTACGGTGAAGCACTTATACAAAACGCATTTCAGCTTGATTACGGTCTTGTTGAAACAATGGCGCATTTTAAGGCGGCAAAATACTTTAATCCTGATGTTGATTTTATAATTGATATCGGCGGACAGGATATGAAGTGCTTCAAGATAAGAAATAACTCAATAGATTCAATTATGTTGAACGAAGCTTGCTCTTCGGGCTGCGGCTCCTTTATTGAAACCTTTGCGCGCTCCATGGGGTATGAAACAGAAGAGTTTTCTAAGCTTGGGCTTTTTGCAAAAGCACCTGTTGAGCTTGGTTCACGCTGCACAGTATTTATGAATTCATCAGTGAAACAGTCTCAGAAGGACGGAGCTGATGTAACCGATATATCGGCAGGCTTATCAATGAGCGTTGTTAAAAATGCTATTTATAAGGTTATAAGAGCAAACAACGCTGACGAGCTTGGAAAAAATATAGTTGTTCAGGGAGGTACTTTCCTTAACGACGCAGTTTTGAGAAGCTTTGAGATTGAAATAAACCGTAATGTTACCAGACCTGCAATAGCGGGACTTATGGGCGCATTCGGAGCGGCGCTGTATTCCAAGAAAAATAAAAAAGAAAAATCCTCTATGATTACATACGAAATGCTGAGGGATTTTACTCATATTGCAAAGGCGGTAAACTGTAAAGGGTGTGCGAATCATTGTCATCTTACTGTTAATATATTCAATAATTCTCACAGGTATATATCAGGAAACAAATGCGAAAAGCCTGTGACAGATGTTGATAATAAAGCAAATGAAAACGATTTGTATGAATACAAAAGACAAAAATTAAGCGCTCTTACAGATACAACAGGCAAAAAAACAATCGGCTTGCCGCTTGCTCTGGGAATGTATGAGCTTGTATATATGTGGAAGGAAATATTTGAAAAGCTTGGGTTTGGAGTTACTCTTACTCCTGTTTCGGACAGAGAGGTATATTTAAAAGGACAGAATACAATACCGTCTGATACAGTTTGCTATCCTGCTAAGCTTATGCACGGACATATAAAAATACTTCTTGACAGAAAAGTGGACGCAATTTTTTATCCGAGTCTGACATATAACATAGACGAAAAACACGGAGACAACTATTACAACTGTCCTGTCGTTGCATATTATTCAGAGCTTCTTCAGGCAAATATGCACGAGCTTGAAAGTACAAAATTCTTGTATCCGTATCTTAATATAAATTCAAAAAAAGAGCTTGTAAAAGGTCTTATGACAATGTTTAAAAAAGAATTTCCCGAAATGAATATTTCCAAAAAAATGTTATCTGACGCTGTTGAAGCAGGACTTAAGAAAAACAGAGAATACATTTGTGAGATAAGAAATGAAGGAAAAAGAATAATAGATTATGCAAGAGCAAACGATAAAAAAATTCTTATTCTTGCAGGCAGACCGTATCATGTTGACAGCGAAATCTGCCACAGTATAGATAAGCTCGCATGTTCGCTTGGCTTTGTTGTAGTAAGCGAGGATAGCGTAAGCGAATATACAACGGTGCCTGAGGTTGATGTGTTAAATCAATGGACATATCATACAAGGCTTTATAATGCGGCTCAGTTTGCTTGCAAAAACAGCGACTGTCAGCTTGTTCAGCTTGTTTCATTCGGTTGCGGTATTGACGCTATAACAACAGATGAGGTACGAAGAATTTTAGAGAAGGATAACAAGCTTTATACACAGCTTAAGATTGATGAGATTAATAATCTCGGAACAGTTAAAATCAGATTAAGAAGCTTGCTTGCCGCATTGGATAATTAAAGAAAGGGGTTAAGTTATGGACTATCCTATTTTTACTGAAGAAATGAGAAAAGACTATACCATACTTGTTCCGACAATGCTACCTGTTCATTTTTCTATGATAGTAAATATGATGAATGCAAACGGATATAATATGGTTCTTTTGAAAAACAAAGGAAAAAATGTTATAGATAACGGACTTAAATATGTTCATAATGATACCTGTTATCCGGCACAGGTTGTTATAGGACAGCTTATTGACGCTATTGAAAGCGGAAAATACGATAAAAGAAAAATAGCACTTTTAATCACACAGACGGGCGGCGGTTGCCGTGCTTCAAATTATATTCATTTATTAAGAAAAGCACTAAAAAAAGCAGGTTATGATTATATTCCTGTTATATCACTTAATTTTTCGGGTTTGGAAAGTGAGCATACAGGCTTTAAAGTAACTATTCCTCTTTTTCTTAAAATGTTTTACAGTATTCTTGTGGGCGATTTATTAATGTGTCTTAAAAATCAATGTCTGCCTTATGTAGAGGATAAAACAAAATGCGATGAGCTTGAAGAAAAATGGATAAAAAATACAACAGAAGTGCTTGTTAAGGATAAGTGCAGATATAAGGATATAAAAAAATTATTTCCGCTTATCATTAAAGACTTTTTTATGCTTCCGAGAAATCACGAGAAAAAGGTTAAGGTGGGTATTGTAGGAGAAATTTTTGTTAAATTCTCACCGCTTGGAAACAATGACCTTGAAGAATTTTTACATTCGGAAAATGCACAGGTGGTTATGGCGGGACTTCTTGATTTTTGCCTGTATTGTATCTATAACACTGTGATGGATTATAAGCTTTACGGAATGTCGAAAAAAAAGGCGTATATCTTTAATATTGTTTATAAATATATTTTGAGACTTCAGAAGCAGCTTATAAAAGCAATAGAAGATAACAGCGACTTTACACCGCCTTCTTATTTTGCGCATACTGTTACCTTAACAGAAGGATATGTTAATTTAGGTGCAAAAATGGGAGAAGGCTGGCTTTTAACTGCTGAAATGCTTGAGCTTATTGACAGTGGAGTAGATAATGTTATCTGTGTTCAGCCGTTTGGTTGTCTGCCTAATCATATTGTCGGAAAAGGTATGATGAAGCTTATAAAAGAAAAAAATATAAAAGCTAATATTGTAGCGGTAGATTATGACGCAAGCGCAACGAAGGTTAATCAGGAAAACAGAATCAAGCTTATGCTTTCAACTGCTAAGCAGGCAATTGAAGAAGAAAACAATGCTGATGAAAAAGTAAGACTGACAATCTGAAAAAAGAAAGATGATACTTTGATATGAATATTATAACGGGTGGTTTTAAACATTTTTGTACAATAACCAAACACAGACATAAGGTTATTTATCACAGCTTTAAAGCGGGGATACTGTGGCAGGGGCTCAGACATGATTTATCTAAATATATGCTATCTGAGTTTATTTCAGGTGCAAAATATTATCAGGGGACAAGAAGCCCCAATGAAGAGGAACGCGTTTTATTCGGTTATTCAAAAGCATGGCTCCATCACAAAGGAAGAAATAAACATCATTTTGAATACTGGACTGATTACGATATGAAAACAAAGCTTATTTCTCCTGTAAAAATGCCGTGGAAATATGTTGTTGAAATGTTTTGTGACAGAGTTGCGGCGAGTAAAATTTATCAGGGTAAAAACTATACGGATAATCATCCGATAGAGTATTTTAAAAAATCAAAGTCAACAAGGATGATACACCCCGAAACATCAGAGGAAATAGAAGAGCTTCTTCTTATGCTTAGCGAAAAAGGTGAAGAAGAAACATATAAATATATAAAACAAAAAACACATAAATTAAAAATTGAAAGGAAAAACTGTGAATAACAGTTATTTGAAATTATGGAAATTTGTGTAAAAAATGAATTTGAGCTTGTTGAAGCGGTAAAAAATAATTCAGATTGTGAAATTGTAATTGCAGAAGGTGAATACTTTTTAAATGAAACTCTTTATATAAACAGCAATGTTACATTACGCGGTGAAGGTAATGTTAAATTATACGGCTCAAAAAGGGTTGAAATAAATGGTGAGGGAATTATCAAAATAGATTTAAAGGAAAATGGAATAACTGACTTTGGAAGATTCGGTCTCGGTCCTTATGAGGATTTTTGGAGAGTACATGATATTCCAAAACCGCATCTTCTTGATGAAGGTCCTTCATTACAGCTTTATTATGAAAATAATCAACTTGATATATCAAGATATCCTAAAAATGACGAATTTATCAGAATAAAAAAGGCAATCGGTGAAACAGAAATGTTCTTCAAGGAAGAACATTCAGGCTCAGAAGAGGGAATTTTTATTCCTGCTGAAACAGAAATTTTTGAAAAAGAAAATATTTCAAATCTTCTTTTAAGCGGCTACTGGAATGTTGACTGGGCAATTCAGCGCCATGAAATAGAAAGCTTTGATAAAGCTACGGGCGTTGTTAAGGTAAAAGAGCCTTATCATACCTTCGGTTACAGAGACGGTAAATGCTTTACTGCGGAGATAGGCGGTAAATTCTGTGTTCTTAAC
This sequence comes from uncultured Oscillospiraceae bacterium, assembly GCA_964537245.1. Lineage (GTDB taxonomy): Bacteria > Bacillota > Clostridia > UMGS1840 > UMGS1840 > UMGS1840. The sequence goes on along the minus strand of CAZHZL010000039.1, from coordinate 3,729 downwards.
GCAAAATCTGCGATTACAAATCCAGGTGAATGGTGTATAGACAGAGAGGAAGGCTGTATTTATCTTTATGTTATGCCGAATCAGAAATATGTTGACATTTCTGTATGCGAAAATCTTATTGAAGCTAAAGATAAAGAGAATATAAAAATTCAGAATATTAAAATCTGTCAGACAAGAAAATGCGGCGTTCATTTTGATAATGTAAAAAATTCTTCTGTTGAAAATTGCGAAATATATAATGTAGGCGCATGGGGAATTATAAACGATAACTGTGAAAGCTGTGTATGCCATAAAAACAAGATATATTACACAGGCGGAGGCGGTATCGCTTCGAGCGGCGGAAACAGAAATCAGCTTATAAAAAGCAATAATATAGTTTCTCAAAATGAAATATTTGCTGTTGCGTTGTGGCACCGTACATATCTTGCCGCAATCGAGCTTAACGGAGTCGGAGTAATTGTAAGTGAAAACTATATCCATGATGTGCCTCATTTTGCTGTTGTATATCAGGGTAATGAACATATTATCGAAAGAAACGAAATTGATAACGCTTGTTTTGAATCAAACGATGCAGGTGCAATATATTCAGGCAGAGACTATACCTGCCAGGGAAATATAATAAGATATAACTATATTCATAATTTGTTGGGATACGAAGGGTACGGCTGTATCGGTATATATTTTGACGACGGAGTGTGTACTGCAGAAGTATACGGAAATGTGCTTGCTAATATGCCATATATCGGAATACTTATCGGCGGCGGAAGAAATTACGACATTCATGATAATAAGTTCTTTAACTGCAATATGGCTCTTACCTTAGATGAAAGACTTAACAGATGGAAGGGCAGAAATGCAAGACTTGTTAAACATCTTAATGAAGTTGAATATCAGAATGATGTGTGGAAAAAAGCTTATCCTCATCTTTATAATATTCTTGATGATGAGCCTTGCTTACCGAAATACAATAAGTTTTACAACAATGAAATTGTTGGTGGCCTTGGGTTTGCATACAGCAAAGACGAGCTTAAGAATTTGGTGACATACGAGAATAACACCTATATTCCTTTTAAAAAACAGCAAATTAAAAATCACAATTTCCTTACATGGTATTTTGTTGAAGAGCATAAATAATTGATAAAAAAACAGAGCATAATATAATTTTTATAAAGAAAAAACTTATTTCAGAGGTTTTATTATGATAAAAGAAAAAACAAAACTTATTCTTGGTTTAAGTGACAGCTTTGATTTATCAAAAGAAGAACAGATTCGCCTTTTTAAAAAGACTGGCTTTGACGGCTTTTTTTCGGAATGGAAATCCGGAGACGACCTTTCAGGCTTAAAAAAGCTTGCTGATGAGACTGGAATGTATTTTCAGTCTGTTCACGCACCCTTTTCAAAAATGCGTTCTATGTGGTTTGAGGATGAAAATACAAAGACCGCAGTTGACGAGCTGATTTGTTGTATTGACGAATGTGAAAAAATAAATGTTCCGATAGTTGTTGTTCATGCTTTTATCGGATTTAATGACCATACTCCTACGGAGGAAGGACTTAAAAATTTTGAAACAATCGTTAAGCATGCTGAAAATAAAAAAATTAAAATTGCCTTTGAAAATACAGAAGGTGAAGAGTATCTTTTTGCTCTTATGGATAAATTTAAGGATAGTGAGTTTGTTGGCTTTTGCTGGGATACAGGTCATGAAATGTGTTACAACAGAAGTGCGGATTTGTTGGCAAAATACGGCGATAAGCTTATTGCTACACATCTTAATGATAATCTCGGTATAAAATCTCCGACAGGAGAAATAACATGGCTTGACGATTTACATCTTCTTCCTTTTGACGGAAAAGCTAAGTGGGGCGATATTGTCAGAAGAATGAAAAGGAGCGGTTATAGCGGTTGCCTGACCTTTGAGCTTACAAGAAAAAGTAAGCCGGACCGTAATGAAAACGACAAATATAAGAAGATGGCAATTGAAGATTATCTTAAGGAAACATATTTAAGAGCAGTTAAGATTAAATCTATTTTTGATTCAGAATGTTTTTACAGTGCTCATACATTTGCATTTCCGTTTATATGGAATCCTAACTCATCTTCTGAAATGACTTTTGCAAAGTATTGTTCACAAGTAGAAAAAATGGGGTGGAAGAGCATTGATGTTGAAAGTACAAGTGATATAACCCCCAAAGAGTATGAAAACCTTTGTGTTGAACAGAAATTTCAGCAAATGCAGTATTTTACACCGTCTGCACAGAAAATAATTTTCAATCTCAGTTCAGACTATTCTAAAAATTACAGATATATGTTTAATAATGCTGCATATCATTTGAAAAAAGGTGATATTTCTTATGAGCTTAATGTCGAATCTATAAACTTGAAAATTTGTAATACAGGTATAGGAATTTTATATTTTGAAATTTCAAACGATAAATATTATGATATAGATTCTGTTAAAAAAATAAACGAATACGGACGCCGTATTTTTCCACCGTATTTTGCAGATACGAAAGAGGGCATGAATATACCGTATATCGTTGCTGATGAAATTAAAATGGTAATTGACAGCAAGGTGAACAGAACATGCTACAATGAAGATTTTGTTGTTAACAGAAATTTTGATGTTCGTTATATACCTGATTTTATAAAATGCCTTTTGCCCGATTGCGAGAAATACAAAATTTTGCTTGCGGTTGATGACAGAATGTTTGTATGCTGTGTTGTAAATGATATTGATTATTCTTCAAAGGTATTGACATATAACGAAAAAGAAAATCTGAAGGTTGCAAGAGATTTATATGAATTTGTAAATATAGATTTGCCCGGCGATTGTACTTGTCCGACAAAAGAGATGCTATATAAATCTCTTAATGAAAATGTATATTCCAGGTGGGGAGCAAAAGGAACGCTGTATGCAACTTCAAACCATTCATTTATGTGTCTTACAACAGGCGAAGTGAAGCATATAACAGATAACTTTTTAGATATATATATTCATATGGTTGTGGTTGCTTTAGCGCAGAGAGCTTCAATAATATATTTTGATACGCTGTCGTCAGCTATTTCAAATCCGTTTACGGGCGGTAAGAAGAAAATTAAAAACCGTAAGTTGCTTGAACTTCAGGAAAAATATATTGCCTTTTTGAATCAGTATATGAATATAGAAATCACCTGTCAGGAGCAGGGAATTGAGCTTTATGAAATGCTTAAAAAGACGATGTACATAAACGATGACAACGAGAAATTACAAAATCAGATTGAAAGACTGTATGAAGCTGCAAATGTAGCACAGGATAACAAGTTTAACAAATGGGCAACATTCTTTGCTATTCTCGCAATTTTAATGCAGATAATTGAAGCTTGCGGAGGTTTTTCAACTCTTATGAGATGGATATGGGGATATTTCTTCGGATAAAGATAAAAGGGGCTGTTTAAAAATTATTTTTAAACAGCCCTTTTTTGGTGCGCCTGATGCGATTCGAACGCACTGCCTTCAGAGTCGGAGTCTGACGCTCTATCCAAGTGAGCTACAGGCACAATTAATATGTGTTAAAGTGGGTGCTGCAATTTGCAGCACCCACTTTTTTAATAGTTACTACATTGATTCGTGGATTGTACGATTTATAACGTCATCCTGCTGTTCCTTTGTTAATTTAATAAAGTTTACAGCATAGCCGGAAACACGGATTGTGAGCTGTGGGTATTTTTCAGGGTGAGCCTGAGCGTCAA